>NZ_JARHXR010000005.1:0-33245 GCF_029222665.1 Bacillus sp. Cr_A10 | reverse complement strand
GGCGGCGACTCCAGCCGGAATAGCAAATGTTTTCTGCACCGAAAGCGAAGCGTCAGGTGCATGAGCTGAAGACCCTGGACTGAGCGTAGCGAAATTAATTTTTGCGACGAGCTCGCGCAGGAGCAAGGGAAGCGGCTGAAGCCATGCCGGCGGAACGCGTCCGCCTGGAACGTAAATACTGTTATGAAATCTCATTGAGGACTTTTTCAGTGCTCTCAGCTTAAGGAAGGAAACTAAGTACGCCTCATCAGATGGAAGGCAATCTAAGTTCGCCGCATTCTACGGCAACGATTGCATGACCCACATCTTATGGGCCTCAACGCCTTCATGACCCACATCGTGTTGGCCCAAACGGCTCGACGCTCGCCCTCGGAAAGCGAGTGGTAAGATTCGGAAACCTGATCTATCCTATAAAAAATAAATCAAGTTTGTCTACTGTCTGTAACGTAGAAGAATCTGCGTTTTTCTCTATGTATATGTTAAAATAAATGAAATACGTAATTAAAGGAATGGAAAACGAATGAAAATCATCATCGGTTTAGGGAATCCAGGTAAACAATACGAGGCAACCAGACACAATATAGGCTTTCATGTTATAGATGAATTAGCTGATCGATTAAATACTCCACTGACTCAATCAAAATTTAATGGTATGTATGGCGTTGCTCATATCGGAACAGAAAAAGTGATGCTATTGAAACCATTGACGTATATGAATTTATCTGGAGAGTGCGTTGTACCAATGATGGATTATTATAACGTTGAGAATGATGAGATTGTCGTTATTTATGATGATTTAGATTTACAGGTAGGAAAGCTCCGTCTTCGTCAAAAAGGAAGTGCAGGCGGTCATAATGGAATAAAATCTCTTATTCATCATTTAGGTACACAGGAGTTTAATCGAATTCGTATTGGAATTGATCGTCCTAAAAATGGAATGAAAGTACCTGATTATGTTTTATCAAAATTCACAGAAGAAGAAAAATCAGATATGGCACATGCAGTAAAAAAAAGTGCGGATGCATGTGAAGCGTGGCTATCAAAAACCTTTTTAGAAGTGATGAATATTTATAATGGTGCATAAATTATGACGTCTAGGCCTATACTTCCTAAAAAGGAGGTTTTGGGCATGACCATACGATATAAATGTCGACATTGTGAAACAGAAATAGGCCAATTGCCTTTGGACTCTATAGATGAGCATTTTTTGAAAAAAAATGAAATAACACCTGAAGAAAAAGATTTATATATAGAACTTGGAAATGAGGGGGATTTCACAGTACAGTGTATTTGTGAAGAGTGTCAAAGTTCTCTCCAAAAATTTCCGAATTACTATGCATTAAAAAAGTGGATACAGTAGAGTTGCTTTGGCACGGTATAGTGTGCAAAGCCTTTTTCTGTTTTGAAGTTGTCTATCAGGGTAGATAAAAGGCACCTACAGTTTTCTACTTTTTAATTGTCTAGTTACTGGTGCCAGCCGCTAAGTAGTCTAATACTAATCTTCTTATTATGCATTAGTAATAGCATTCGCGGCTATACAGGCGCCTTACGCTTTTCTTATAAAACGGGGGATTGAAATGGAGCTTTTAAGCAATATATTACGGGAAGATTCACATATACAAAAACTATTAAAAGAATTAGAGAGCGGCCAAGATCAGCAGCTCATAACAGGACTCTCTGGCAGTGCGAGAGCTGTTTTTTGTAAAATGCTCTATAGTACACGTAAAAAAGCTATTCTTATTGTTACACCAAATTTACTTCATGCTCAAAAGCTAACGGAAGATTTAGTAAAACTAGTTGGAGAAGATTTAGTACGCTTATTTCCTGCGGATGAGCTTATAGCTGCAGACATTTCCATAGCTAGTCCAGAGTTACGGGCACAAAGAATCGAAACGTTAGATCACATGTTATCGAAAAAAAATGGAGTATATATTGTGCCGATAGCTGGACTTAAAAAACATATGCCATCTGTGAAGGATTGGCGAGAGAGCACAGTCTCCATATCGGAAGGCGAGGAAATAGTGTTAGATACACTATTACAAAGTCTTATAAATATGGGCTATGTTCGTCAACCAATGGTTACTGCACCTGGTGAATTTGCTTTAAGAGGTGGGATTGTAGATATATACCCACTCTATTTAGAGCACCCCATTCGTATAGAGTTGTTTGATACGGAGGTAGACTCTATTCGAACATTTTCCGCAGAGGACCAACGTTCATTAGAAAAATTAAAGGACATTCGAATATTACCAGCTACTGAATATGTGTTAACTGAGAATAAAAAGAAATTACTTGCCGATAAATTGGAAGAATCTTTAGCGGAAAGTCTAAAAAAAGTAAAAATAGCGGAAATGAAAGAGCAGTTTTATCAAAATATTCAGCATGATATCGAACTTTTAAAACAAGGTGAGCAGCCAAAAGAATTTATGAAGTACGTGTCGTTGCTTGATGAACATAATAGCTTTTTAGGTAATTATTTCGATTCTAATGGAATGGTTTTATTTGATGAGCTTGGAAGAATTCAAGAAGTTACCGAAACACTTGAAAGAGAAGAAAATGATTGGTTTTTAGCTCTATTAGAGGAGGGTAAAACGGTTCATGATGTAAAACCTTCTTATAATTTAAAAGAGATTATTCAGATGCTTCCAAATGAAAAATTATATTTTTCATTATTTTCACGTACGTTTTCAGGTATAACGATTAAAAAAAATATCGGCTTTTCCTGTAAGCCAATGCAAAACTTTCATGGACAAATGCATCTATTGAAAAATGAGATTGATCGTTTTTCACAAGGAAAGTTTCGAGTAGTAATTCTAGCTGACGGTAAAGAGCGTGTCCAAAAGGTTCATACTGTTTTAGAAGATTACGAAATAGTTTCAAAGATTGGAGCTTCTGGGGAGGATTTGAAAAACTCCGGAATTTTTATCGTGGACGGAGATTTGGAAGCTGGTTTTGAATTACCGCTCCAACGCATTGCTGTCATTACCGATTCTGAGTTATTTAAACAAAAACATAAGAGAAAAGCAAGAACACAAAAAGTAACGAATGCAGAGCGCATTAAAAGCTATTCGGAAATAAAGCCTGGCGATAATGTTGTACATATACATCATGGGATTGGGAAATATATCGGAATAGAAACGCTTTTAGTTAATGGTATTCATAAAGATTATTTACACATACGCTACCGTGGAGAAGATAAGCTATTTGTTCCTGTGGACCAAATCGATCTTATTCAGAAGTATGTTGCTTCTGGGGAGAAGGATCCGAAGCTACATAAACTAGGCGGAGCGGATTGGAAAAAGACAAAATCAAAAGTATCTGCAGCTGTTCAAGATATTGCGGATGAGTTAATAAAACTTTATGCAAAGCGTGAATCGGAAGTTGGATATGCATTTGAGCAGGACGGTGAAATGCAGCAATCCTTCGAGGCTGCTTTTCCATATGAAGAAACGGATGATCAGCTTCGTTCGATACAAGAAGTAAAAAAAGATATGGAAAAACCACGACCGATGGATCGTCTAATTTGTGGAGATGTTGGTTATGGAAAAACAGAAGTAGCTATACGTGCCGCCTTTAAAGCGGTAATGGAAGGAAAACAGGTTGCCTTTTTATGTCCAACTACTATTCTTGCTCAACAGCATTACGAGACAATGTTAGAACGTTTTCAAGAGTTCCCTATTGAAGTTGGTTTACTTAGCCGTTTCCGTACTAAAAAACAGCAAACAGAGACGATTAATGGATTAAAAAAAGGGATGGTAGATGTCATAGTCGGTACACATCGTATTCTATCCAAGGACGTTGTGTATCGAGATTTAGGACTATTAGTTGTCGATGAAGAGCAGCGATTCGGAGTAAAGCATAAAGAAAAGATAAAACAATTAAAAACAAATGTAGATGTACTTACGCTAACTGCAACTCCAATACCTCGGACATTGCATATGTCAATGATAGGAGTGCGGGATTTATCTGTTATCGAAACACCGCCTAAAAATCGTTTCCCAGTCCAAACGTATGTGATGGAATATAATGGTGCACTTGTACGTGAAGCAATAGAAAGAGAACTAGCAAGGGGAGGACAGGCGTTTTATTTATACAACCGGGTGGAAGACATTACTCGAAAAGTAGATGAAATTCAAATGTTAGTTCCAACTGCAAGAGTAGGTTTTGCGCATGGACAAATGCCTGAAACAGAACTAGAGTCTGTCATTATTAGCTTTTTAGAAGGGGAATATGATGTACTCGTAACAACAACTATTATTGAAACAGGGATTGATATACCAAATGTGAATACGCTTATCATACATGATGCTGATAAAATGGGATTATCGCAGCTTTATCAACTTCGTGGTCGAGTAGGACGCTCGAATCGAGTAGCTTATGCTTATTTAATGCATCAACGAGATAAGGTATTGACGGATGTTGCGGAAAAAAGATTACAAGCAATTAAGGAATTTACAGAGCTTGGCTCCGGATTTAAAATCGCAATGCGTGATTTGTCTATTCGAGGAGCAGGGAATCTATTAGGTTCTCAACAACATGGGTTTATTGATTCCGTTGGTTTCGACTTATATACACAGATGCTTGAAGATGCAATTGAGGAAAAACGAACAGGTATAAAGAAAGAAGAAATACAAGATTTAGAAATTGTTTTATCGACAGATGCTTATATTTCTGACGAATATATTCCAGATGGATATCAAAAAATCCAGATGTATAAACGTGTTAAAGCAATGGACAAGGAAGAGGAATATATGGACCTTGTTGATGAGCTGCAAGACCGTTTTGGAGACATTCCCCTGGAAGCAGAAAAATTGCTACGAATTGCTCGTATGAAAGTTTGGGGTAAAGATGTAGGAGTCGAATCAATCAAAGAAGTAAACAAGATTGTGTCTATTCGATTCAGTACCGAGGGTACACAAAACATTGATGGTGCCATGCTTGTTGAAAAGTCGATGAAATATGGTCGTGCAATTGGATTTAACATGGATAATCGAAATTTGGTCATTACAATCGATGAACGTAAAACAGGGAAGTTTAATCCTTTTGATGTGTTAGAAGAGATGATGCGGTTGTTGCCTGAGGCAAAAAAAGAAAAGTCTGAAGTGAATTAGCACTTTGCATATTTTATGGTAATGTGATGCATACTATGGCAGAAATGAAAATTAATACCCAATCAGTCGAAAGTGAGGCACATTACATGAAAGCAACAGGCATCGTACGACGCATTGATGATTTAGGTAGAGTAGTAATTCCGAAAGAAATTCGCAGAACGCTTCGCATCCGTGAAGGTGATCCACTGGAAATTTTTACGGATAGAGAAGGTGAAGTAATACTAAAAAAATACTCACCTATCAATGAACTCGGGGATTTTGCAAAAGAGTATGCAGAAACATTATACGAAACGCTAGGTACTCCGGTATTAATAAGTGATCGTGACGAAATGATTGCAGTGGCAGGTTTATCCAAAAAAGATTATTTAAATAGAAGACTAAGCCCAGATGTAGAAGAAATCGTTAGTAAACGTTCTATTGTTACGGAAAAACATGAAAACTCAGTAGAATGGGTACCAGGGGTTTTTGAATCAGTCAAATCCTACTGTATTGCTCCAATTATCTCATCTGGAGATCCAATAGGCGCTGTCTTTTTAATTTCTAAAGTCCATTTTGTTGGGGAAGCAGAGTTAAAAGCAGTCGAAACAGCAGCAAATTTCTTAGCAAAACAAATGGAAACTTAATTTATCGAAGGTCTTTTTCTATTAATAGAGAAAGGCCTTTTTCCATGTCTGTTTGTGTTGCTCATTCCGTGGAGATATGCTGTTTATTTTATATTCATGTATAATAGTTGCATTGAGGAATGGAAGAAGGATGAAGGAAATGAGTAACGAATGGAACATGAAAACGTATATGAAGGGCGCAGCCATGTTGACGATTGCAGCGATTATTGTAAAGCTATTAAGCGCTGTTTATCGTGTTCCATTTCAAAATTTGGTTGGAGATGAAGGATTTTATATTTACCAACAGGTTTATCCGTTCATTGGTATTGTAACAACTTGGACTTCTTTTGGATTTGCCGTTGCATTGTCAAAAATACTATCAGAATATAAAGCTACCAAAAATGATGAAGCTATTCCAAGAATTATACAAATTGCTTTCGTTTTTATTGGAATCATTTCAATTCTATTTTTTCTTTTACTATTTGCCGGAGCTGAATTTCTTGCAAGTACAATGGGTGATGTCCAGTTAGCTCCGTTATTAAAAGCGGGCTCCTATGTTATTTTGTTAATGCCAATGCTGGCTGTGTTAAAAGGAAAGTTTCAAGCAGATGGCAAGATGCAGCCGGTTGCTTATGCACAAGTGATCGAGCAAGCAGTACGAGTGATTATCATTTTATTAGGTACATGGATTGTCGTTTCTACTAGTTTTGATTTATACAAGGCTGGCAGTATGGCAATGTATGGTGCAGTGGCAGGGGAACTAGCAGGTGTTGTTTTTCTTTCTTATGTATATTGGAGAGGATTAGGAAATCTTCATACAAACAAACCGAAACAAGTAGTTCCAATTTGGCCAATTGTAAAGGATTTGACCATTGTTAGTATTAGTGCAAGTATTAGTGCGCTATTGTTTTTACTTTTTCAGTTGGTGGATTCTTTTACTATTTTTCAAACGTTAGTAGAAAGCGGCTTGGAAAAGCAACAAGCGATGGAGATGAAAGGAATTTATGATCGAGGACAGCCGCTAGTCCAATTAGGAATTGTTATTGCCTCTACTTTATCTTTAGCGATAGTTCCGTTAGTTGCACATCGAATCAATAAAGAAAAGGGAAGAACGGCTATCCCTTTCATGCAGCTAACATACCGTGTCGCTTTCACCTTTGGAATTGCTGCAGCATTAGGGTTGATTGTAGTTTTACCTTATGTAAATGAAATGTTATTCCAAACTAGAGCTGAGTCCTTCACTTTGATGGTATTTGCATGTCAAATAATATGGATGTCCTTAATATTAACGTTGATGGCTATGCTTCAAGGAAGTGGGAAAGTAAAAATCCCTACTTTATTTTTACTGGTTGGCGTATTTTGTAAATGGCTATTAAATGGTATGCTTGTCTCATCTTATGGGATTGTTGGTGCAGCAATAGCAGGAAATATTAGTTTAGCGATTGTATTTTTAATGATGTTTTATTATTTTAAAAAGAACTGGAACATTTCGTTTGCCTCTATTTCCTTTTATAAAGGCATTGGAATTGCTTCGCTTATGATGGTAATCTGCGTAACCGCGTATGTGTGGGTGGCAGATGCTATACTCTTCGATAGTTTATCCAGTCGACTACAGTCTGTCGTTATTTCTATTAGCGCTGTAACACTTGGAGCAACCATTTTCTTACTAATCATTGCAAAAAGACGTGTGATCGGAGAAAAAGAGTGGTTTTTATTGCCTTTTGGACGAAGAATGGCTACATTTCAACTATGGTTGAATAAAGAAAAGTAAGGTTGTGAGCAGATGAATGAAATTACCATTATTGGCCTCGGGGCAAGCGATTTAGATCAATTGCCTCTAGGTATATATAAAAAGCTAAAAGCATCAGAACATTTATATGTTCGTACGGAGCAGCATCCTGTTTTGCAAGAATTAAAAACAGAAGGACTTACATGGAAAAGCTTCGATGAAATTTATGAAAAGAATGATCAATTTGAAGGTGTTTATGAGGAGATTGTGAAAACTTTACTTCAGTTAGCAATTGCTAACCCTGTTACGTACGCAGTACCCGGACACCCATTAGTAGCTGAACAAACTGTACAATTACTTATTGAAGCGGAGCAACAAGGCAAAGCGAAAATTAATATTGAAGGTGGACAAAGCTTTTTAGACCCTATTTTTGGCGCGTTAAGAATAGATCCTATCGAAGGATTTCAGCTTTTAGATGGTACAAGCTTAAAACGTGACGACATTCAAATGAATGCGCACGTATTAATCGGACAAGTTTATGATGCGTTTAGCGCTTCCGAAGTGAAGCTTACGCTCATGGAAAAATATCCAGATGAATATGTCGTTACTATCGTCACTGCAGCTGGTTCAGCTCAGGAAAAGTTAACGAAAGTGCCTTTATACGAGCTGGATCGAGTAATGGAACTCGATAATTTAACAACATTATACGTACCTCCTATACTCCAGCAAGAAAATAGATTAAAGGAATGGCAAACCCTACGTAAAATTGTAGCTGATTTACGTGGTCCTAATGGATGTCCATGGGATAAGGAACAAACACATACGACGCTAAAGAAATATGCCGTAGAAGAAGTGTATGAATTATTACAGGCAATAGATGAAGAAGACGATGCTCATATTGTTGAGGAACTCGGCGATGTGCTATTACAAGTATTTTTACATGCTCAAATTGGAGAAGATAATGGATATTTCAGCTTAGAGGATGTACTAGAGTCAGTATCCAATAAAATGATTCGCAGACATCCCCATGTTTTTGGAGATGTGATCGCCACAAATTCAGAAGATGTGCTTCGTAATTGGCAGCAAATTAAAGCGCAAGAGAAGAAAGAACATAACGAGTCATTGCTAGATGGGGAATTGCGTGCAGATTCTTCGTTGCTTACTTCTTATAATTTTCAAAAGAAAGTAGCAAAAGTTGGTTTTGATTGGCCAGATGTATCTGGAGCATGGGAAAAGTTCGATGAAGAGCTAAAAGAATGGAAGAAAGAGTTAAAAGATGGCAATATAGATACACAGACGGATGAGTTAGGGGATGTATTGTTTACGCTCGTTAATTTAGCTCGTTTTTACGGCTTATCTCCAGAGCAAGCGATCATGCAAGCAAATGAAAAGTTTAAAAGGAGATTCCAATATATTGAGTCGAGTGTTAAAAAGGGAAAAGGAGACTTTACTCATTATAATCTGGAAGAGCTCGATTCTTTTTGGAAAGATGCAAAGAAATTAGAGAGGTAGTGTTGTTATGAGATTAGATAAATTTTTAAAAGTTTCTCGATTGATTAAGCGTAGAACACTTGCAAAAGAGGTTGCAGATCAAGGAAGAATTACGATAAATGGAAAAGTGGCGAAGGCAAGCTCCGATGTAAAGGCGGGAGATGAACTATCTATTCGATTTGGTCAAAAGGTAGTAACTGCTATTGTTGATG
This sequence comes from Bacillus sp. Cr_A10, assembly GCF_029222665.1. Lineage (NCBI taxonomy): Bacteria > Bacillati > Bacillota > Bacilli > Caryophanales > Bacillaceae > Bacillus > Bacillus sp. Cr_A10. Next base: position 24,100 of record NZ_JARHXR010000005.1, on the reverse strand, counting down.
CGATAAGAGATTCTGCTAAAAAAGAGGAAGCTGCATCGATGTTCACGATAACAAAAGAAGAGAGATTAGAAAAAGTAGATCCAGCATTTATTGATGATGAAGATTAAAAAATAGAAAACAAATAAATTTTATAAAATAAAAAGCGTGGCATTTGTCATGCTTTTTTTTTACGTGCATACAATACAAAGAGAGGACAAGGAGAGGAGAGAGTATAAATGCAATTTCAAGCAGAAAATCAAACAATTACTATTCCATCGGGGGACCACGTTATTTCCTTAAGAAATCGTAAAAGAATGGATCTAACATCGGTTAAATCTATTGAACGATTCGATCAACAAGAATTTTATGTAAGGACCTCACAAGGAATCCTCCATATTAAAGGAGAAGATTTAAAGATCGTACACCTAGACGTAGATAAAGGTCTCCTAACATTAGATGGGATTGTACGAGTTATGCAGTACGATGAAGAGCAGCAGTTAGACGGAGCAAGAGGATTACTTCATAAACTATTCGGATGACACTCTCTCTACAATTTCTAAGCTTATTATTGATGATAGCGAGTGGAATTCTAGTTGGTGCAATTATCGAAGGAACGCGCTTTGTAACGGAAAGCTTTTCAAAGCGTTCCTTCGTTTATAAATATCGAGTCGGTTTAGAGATAATTATATGGATTTCTCTAGGGTTGGGAACTTTTTACTTACTTTATGAAGTTCGAGATGGCATATGGAGAATATATGATCCACTTGCACAAATAGTAGGAATCCTTTTATACGAACAACTCTTTCAGCCAGTTTTTCGATTGGCGGGAAGGATTTTTTTAAGTTTAATCGTTAAGCCCATTTGGTTTATTATTCGTTTGTTCATAACAATCATTCGCAAAATAATACAATTGATTGTTATTATAGTCTTATTTATAACTAAACCTTTTCAATACGTTTATAAAAAAACAATTCATTTGGCCCTTCAGAAAAAACCAAACTTCCGTTATAATAAAAAGTACACTAAAAATTGAAACAGTTTGACGGGAGAGGGCGAAATGGGAGAGAAGCAAAGAAATGTATCTACAGAGAAACGACTTGCATCAATTAATACCGATTATGTTCGTTCCATCGAACGTCAAGAAAATCGTAAACATGCAAAAAAAGTTCGTTTATACAGACGTTTAGCTACATTTACAGTGATGTCCATTTTAATTGTCGGGTTTCTGATTACTTCATTAATAAATAGTAATAAAACGTTAGAAGAAAAAAAACAGCAAAAAGAACAAGTTTCAGAAGAACTAGCTAAAGTACAAGAAGAGCAAGAAATATTGAAACTTCAAATTTCCAAATTAAATGATGATGAGTACATTGGAAAATTATTAAGAAAAGATTATTTTCTTTCAGAAGAAGGAGAAATCATTTTTACTTTGCCTGAAAATGAAGAAAAATAATATAAAAATAACGCTTCAAAAGAGTAGTCTTATTGACACTCTTTTTTTGTTAGCTATAATAAAGATAAGGTTTGTATGAAAAAAATCGTACAATCACGTTAAGAGTCGTTTAAATTTTAAGGAGGAGCATTTTTTTTATGTCAATTGAAGTAGGCAGCAAGGTACAGGGTAAAGTAACAGGAATCACTAACTTCGGAGCGTTCGTAGAGCTGCCAGGAGGCTCAACAGGTCTAGTTCACATTAGTGAAGTTGCGGATAATTATGTGAAAGATATTAATGAGCACTTGAAGGTTGGAGATGTTGTAGAAGTTAAGGTGATGAATGTTGAAGCGGATGGCAAAATCGGATTATCTATTCGTAAAGCGAAGCCTCAAGCGGAAAGACCAGAGAGACCAGAACGTCCTCAGCGTCCACGTAACAACAATCGCCCAAATGATCGCGATCGTCCAAACAAAGAAAATTTCGAACAAAAAATGGCTAGATTCTTAAAGGACAGTGAAGATCGTTTGTCTACGTTAAAGCGTGCAACTGAATCTAAGCGTGGTGGCCGAGGCGCTAAAAGAGGATAATTAGCTGTCTGTTTTATCGGTAGAAAAAATGTTTAATAGATGAGAAGGTGTTCAGCATTGCTGACACCTTTTTTTGTACTAAAAAATTATACTAATAAATATAATTGTATCTAGTACCTTTTTTTCATTAAAATGGATTGTTAATATATAAGTATCGTTTTCTTAGGTAAAACGAGTACGATTGTCAATCGTTAAAGGAGGTTTTTATATGGATGCAATTGATGTACTAACGAATTTAGATAATTTGAAAGCATATTTTCAGCCAATATTTAGTGCAGACGAGCATATTGTAGTTGGTTATGAAGTAACCGGAAAACTTCAAATGGATGACAAGTTAATAAACTTAACATCATTTGCATATGATGAAGATATTCCAGAAGAGTATCGGGTTGAAGTGGAACATAAAATATTGCATTTGGCACTTTCTCAACTTGCTAGAGAAGTGAAAGATTTTGATATTTACCTTCCATATAATGCAAACTTACTTATATTAGATTATGGTGAAAGTTATTTTGAAATTATAAAAGAGTATATTTTAGAAGAAAATCTCCCCCGCATTGTTCTTGTAATTTCAGAGCATAACTTTAAAGGAGATTTTAGCCAGCTTAATAATATCCTTCGCTATTTACGTACATACGGAATGAAGGTTGCTATAAATCAGGTAGGCTCCGAAAGCCATTTGGATTATATTAAGATGATCTCCCCAAATATCTTAAAAGTGAATATTGAGCAATTGAGTTATGAATCGTGGAGTGCACAAAATGATTTATTTACGTCCCTTGGTACGTTAGCTCGTAAAATGGGAGCGAATATGTTATTTGAAGGTATTGATACTGTACATCAACTTCAATTTGCTTGGAAGAATGGTGGAAGATATTATCAAGGAAAGTACTTGTCTGATTCTGCTACAACGGTTATTCCAAAAAATCAGTTGAAGGAAAGATTTAAAAAGGAATGTCAGCAGTTTATCAAAATAGAAAAGCGCATGCTCGAAGAAAATTATAATGAATTGAAAAACTTACAAAATCTTTTAGAAACGACTATCCAGCATTCAAAGCCTGCAAGTGATAATAGCGAGCAACTTTTGGCGCTAGCCAAAGAACTTGATGTATATTCTTTCCGTATTTATATTTGTAATGAAGATGGTTTCCAAACTTCACCTAATATTATGCGCATGGATAAGAAGTGGACTGTTCAAAAAGAGGCTATTAATAAAAATTGGAGCTGGCGTCCATATTTTTTAAAAACAATTATAAAAATGCGCAATGATCAAAGTGGAGTATTTTCTGATGTATATAGCGATATCGACACTGGAGAATTGACACGAACATTTTCAATACCAATGAATGAAAGTGAATATCTATTTATTGATATTTCCTATGATTACTTATTTAAGCATAATATATTTAGATAAAGAAGTTTTTTAGGGGGAAAAGATGTGAATAAAGAAGATATTTTAAAAGCACATGTAGCGTATGTGAACTGGTTAGATGAACTTACTAATTTGAATGAGATTAAAGGAAACACACCATACAAAGAAGGTAAGTGGTCGCCGAATGAAATTGTGATGCATTTAGCTGAGTGGGATCGATTTACCCTAGAAGAACGAATGCCTTATATGAAAGAAGGTGCCAAGCTTGAAACGTTTCCAAACTTCGAAGACTTTAATGCAAAAGCCGCAGCCCGTGCTCATGAACAAACATTTACAGAGACCCTTGCTTATGCAAAAACTCAACGGCAAGCTATTATGGAACAACTCGAACAAATCGCTGAAATAGAATGGGACAAAATTTTCTATATTGGTAACCATGAATTAACTATACGTAGTTACTTCACAGATTTCATGGAACATGATCTTCACCATAAGAACCAAATAGCTTTAAAATAATTTATTGCTTAAGACTGTATATACTCAAGTTTTGAGTTTATACAGTCTTTCTTACTTTTTCAAAATAGGCCAAATCCGTTGATTTCCGATTTAGTCGGGAGCTTTCCGCCGACATGGCTTCAGCCGCTTCCCTTGCTCCTGCGCAAAGCTCGTCGCAAAAATTAATTTCGCTACGCTCAGTCCAGGGTCTTTTCGCTCATGCACCTGACGCTTCGCTTTCGGTGCAGAAAACATTTGCTATTTCGGCTGGAGTCGCCGCCATCCGCTTCAATCTATGTATTGGCTAATTAAATAATGATATATAACAAGGTCCTCCATTAAACTTACAACTAATTCGAGGTGAAGGGCCATTATAACAGAACCTCTTTATATTTTTCCTAAAGAAAACCCTTCAAATAAACGTCCCCCGTAAGGATGTAAAATATCCTCTACAAGTTGAATTACCTTATTTTTTTCACCAGTTTTATAATAAATATCAAATGATTCAACAAACCGATTGGCAAAATTCTCATCATGATGTTTTAATGCACGGACAATCCATTTAGAGGCACCAATCCATTTTCCATTCGTTCGTAACACAAATTCACTTAATAATTCCGCTAGTGTATTTGCTATAAAAATTTCTTCTGCTCTATTAGTACTTCCAATGAAATCATCTAATGCGTCCGTAATAAAGTATCGTTTTAAATTTATAGTATCAGGTGACCAAATTTCTGGCCCTTTTGCTAACAGTTCTGTTGCTTCGGTTTTAATAGAATCTAAAATATCGTTGTCTTTCAAGATGAGCCCTTCTGCAACCATGCGGGGCAAAGAAGGTCTAGCTCTTTTTGAGTCACTTTCAAAAAAGGTTTTATAAGAAGTGAGATTATGAACAAAAACTTCAATTGGCCATCCACCTAAAAGAAGAGATTCTCTAAAAGAGATTTGACTATTGTTATAAAATACAACAATATCCAAATCTGAAGTTTTTGTAGTTTCCCCTCGGATTACGCTTCCTGCTAAAAGAGCACCTTGGCAATTAGGGTGATGTAAAGAGATAAATTGCTTTGCAGCTTCGATAGGTTCTAGTCTGTCAACATGCATCGAGCATTCTCCTCTATTTTTTTGTATTAAAAAAAGCAGTTCCAAAAATTCGACTTTTGGAACTGCTTTTTATTAGATGACCCCTACGGGATTCGAACCCGTGTTACCGCCGTGAAAGGGCGGTGTCTTAACCGCTTGACCAAGGGGCCAGATTAATGGAAAAAATATGGCGGCAGAGGGGATCGAACCCCCGACCTCACGGGTATGAACCGTACGCTCTAGCCAGCTGAGCTACGCCGCCAATTTAACGAACAAATTACATATTACAAGCGTTTGGGCAAAGTGTCAATACTTCTTGAAAAAATATTTTCTTTCTCCTATTATTTATTGGCTAAACGAGTCGAAAACTTTTTTGGAGAGGGTGTCAGAAACAGACATACTTTTTGTTCTAAATCTAGGTATACTTCCATCAATAGCTGAATAGGGGGTATATACTTTTGAAAACATTGTATGAGCAAAATCAAAAAAGAAATTTTTCGTGGAGAAAGGTTTTAGAAGAGATTCAAGTTCGAAAAGTAGCCATATCATTCGCTCTTATTTTTTTTATACTTGCTTTCTTCCTAGCGCAAGTCGTATTATTTGAAGCTTCCGTTCCATTCTTCCTTCCTATATGGGCATTAGTAAGCTTACGATTTAAACGTTTTTTACCTTGGACCATTGCAGGGGCTTTGCTTGGTAGTATGACGCTAGGACTTGGACAAGTAGTCATACACGCAATGCAAGCGTTTATATTTCCACTTCATTCAAAAAGATTGATCAGGAAGATACCATTACCCTTATTTGTATTATTAGATGTTGTTTTTATACAAGTAATATGGCAGTTAGTGTCCTATTGGGGCCAGATTCCAGGTTCCGTTTGGTTAGCAATCGGCTATGAAGGCCTTTTGAGTTTATTTATGACTATATTTTTATTTCAATTATTTCTCCCATTGCCAGATATACTTCATAAAAGATGGACGGCAGAAAGAATGGGAGCTGCTTTATTAATAGGAGCATTAGTCTTAACGGGAATGTCCTCGTATATTTTTGGATACGTTTCGATTCCTTTAATACTTGCTCATTTAGTAATAGCAATTGCCTCTGCAGTAGGTGGAATTCAGCTTGCAACCGTCGTTGCAGTTCTAGCAGGGACAATATTAAGTATTTCAAAGCTAAGCTTCAGTGGCATGATAGCGGTATATGCCGTTACCGGCTTTTTAGCAGGGCTGCATAAACCATTTGGCCGACTTTGGCAGGCGTTTAGTATGCTAGGCGCTACATTTTTCTTTATTTTATACGACCGAACTTTACCACTAGATAGTGTTTATATAGGTTCATTGGTGACCGCTTCATTGTTGTTTTTTGCTATACCTTCCAGTTGGATTAAATCTTTAAAGGAGGAACTTTACCCGGATACTTCAAATATTCTTCTGCGCAGACAGAAGTGGATGACTGAAAAAGTAAACAATCAGTTACAGGAATTCCAACATTTCGTAGACTTCATTACAAGTTTCATTTCTGATCGATTTAACAATAAAGGAGCTGTTGAAAAAGAGCAAAACCAGGCATTTGAAACATGCCAGTCGTGTTTTCAATATGAAAAATGTTGGGGGGCAAAATCAAATGGAATCCCATCGCTGATGGCACAATGGGAAAATGAACCTAAAAAAAATAGAATACAAATTGAAAAGAGAATCGGTTATAAGTGTGTGAAACCAGTAAAAATCATTCAAGAATTAATAGAAAGGGAGGCAAAAAAACAACTAAACAACCAAATGCAACACGGTAAAAAAATGTACGCTTTAAAGCTACGTGATATTGGAAACCATATGAATGAACTTATAAACAATTTAGATAACAGTATGACTTTATATACATCTCACGAAGAAGAAATCAAACAGAAGTTTGATCAGTGCAATATCCCGTTTTTTCAAATTGACGTTTTAAATATTGCGGTAGGGCAAATGGAGGTTGTTTTCTGCTTACCGGTAGAATCTAGAGCCAAAATGGTTGGTGAGAGATTAATACTGCCAATACTTTATGACTTATGGAAAGAACCATTTGAAATAACGTCCATGAAAGAAGTTCATCAACCATATGAGCATATTCAAATGACCTGTAAATCTTCTGTACGTTTTCAAGTAACACATGATGTTTATACATCATCCAGCAGAAATACGATATATTCAGGAGATGCCCATGCAGTATTTCCTTTACACCCTGGATTACTTGCGGTTATTTTATCAGATGGAATGGGGAATGATATCGAGGCACACAGAGAAAGTAGACGAGTAATGCAGTTTATGCGAGAATGCCTAAATAAAAAAATGGATCCTGAAACAACGATGCATACTCTTCATTACATGATGAGTTTGCAAGATGATACGGATAGCTATGCAACGGTAGATTTAGCATTGATCGACTTACAAAAAGGAGAACTGTGGTCTTGGAAAGCTGGTAGTATGTCTACTTATTTGATAAGGGGGAATGAGATGCGTAAAATTGAAAGTAAGCATGTGCCATTTGGTTTCCTGCCTACTTTTACTATTGAGGCAAGAAAAGTTGATATTAAAGATGGCGATATTCTGCTAATGCTATCGGATGGTGTCTTCTCATCCAATACGTCCATAGACAAACAAGAGCTGTATTATCAAAAAATACTCCAAGATCCAACGATGAACGCAGAAAGATTTGTAAAGAAATTAGAAGAAACTTATTCATTACCAGGAGACGACCGAACGGTTATCTTCATGCAAGTAAAACATGTAGTTCCAGAATGGTCTATTTTTTCACCACGTGAAGCAGCTAAATTCCAAGAAAAAATGGTACACTAATAAGAAAAGCGTAAGGCACTGAAGTTAGACAAAAAGAAAAGAGGTGAGAAGATGCTTTCATTCGTCCAAAAGGTAAAAAAGTATATCGACAAGCACAACTTGATAGATAAAGGTGAGCGTCTTCTTATCGCTTGTTCTGGTGGCGCAGATTCAGTTGCTTTAGTAAGAGTTATGTATGAACTTCAAAAGGACTATGAAATAGATATTGCTATTGTGCATACCGATCATCAGTTAAGAGGAGAAGAATCTGCACAGGACATGCGATTTGTGGAAGAACTTGCAAACAGCTTGAAATTACCCTTTTACGGAACGAAAATAGAGGTACCCGGTAGAGTCGCTGAAGAAGGTGGGAATGTTCAAGTTATTTGTAGAGAAGAACGCTATGCATATTTTGAAGTAATTATGGAACAACATAATTATCACAAATTAGTTTTAGGTCATCATGCAGATGACCAAGTAGAAACTGTCATAATGTCGTTAGTGAGAGGTACACTATCCTCCTCTATAACTGGGATACCAAGAACTCGAAATTTTTCAACAGGAGAAATTATTCGGCCTTTTTTAGGGGTAACAAAAGAGGAAATTTTCAACTACGTTCATTTACTAAAACAACGTTTTAGACATGACCCAAGTAATGACAAGCATACATATACAAGAAATCGGATTCGACATAAAGTAGTACCTTTATTACAAGAGGAGAATGCTTTAGTAAGTGACAGAATTCAATTATTTGTCGAGAAGCAACAACAGGATGATACACTTCTTCAAATAATGGCAAAAGAAAAATTTGAACAGCTTGTGACGGTTGATTCAAATCATTCCTTTTTTCTTGATACAATGCACTTTAAGGAAGTTCCCATCGCTTTACAAAGAAGGGTAGTTCTACTACTATTAAACTATCTCTATAATGAATCCGATACATTTCTAAACGATCGGTTAATTGAGTCGATCCTTTTCGCTTGTAATGAGTTTGAAGGTAATTCAGTAATTCATTTACCAAAATCTTTTTTCCTTGTTCGACATTACAATAAGGTCCAATTTACATCCTCCATTAAAGAGCCTGCATTAATGGGTAAAATGGTAATACAAGAGGATCGTTGGTTTGAGGTTGGTGCTGGTTTTTCCATTTATTTAACGAGAAATATAGAGGCAAATGTTTCGGAAGAAAAATTTTATGTCCAGTTGGATCACGATCAGCTACCACTTTTCATAAGACAAAAAGCTGAGGGAGATCGTATCCATATGAAAGGGATGTCCTCTCCAAAGAAAGTTTCTCGGTTATTTATCGATGAGAAAATTACAGCCGAAGATCGCTATGTTTGGCCACTACTTGTAAGTAAGAACAATGATATACTAGCAGTAATTGGGCTTCGTTACGAAGAGCGATTTTCGAAGGAGTATCATGGACAGAATTTTGTCCTATACTTAAAAAAACATTAACTATTAGGGGGGACTAAAATGTTAGAAAAAGACATTCTAGAAGTATTATTAACAGAAGAACAAATTCAAGAAAAAACCCGTGAACTTGGTGCGGCACTATCAGAAGAATATAAAGATAAGTTCCCGCTAGCTATTGGTATTTTAAAAGGTGCTATGCCATTCATGTCTGATTTGATGAAACGAGTTGATACTTACATTGAAATGGATTATATGGATGTATCAAGCTACGGTAACGCTACTGTTTCTTCAGGTGAAGTAAAGATTGTTAAAGACTTAAATACAAGTGTAGAAGGTCGCGATATTTTAATTATCGAGGATATCATTGATAGTGGAATGACACTAAGCTATTTGGTGGATTTGTTCAAATATCGTAAAGCAAAATCAATAAAATTGGTTACACTGCTTGATAAACCGTCTGGTCGAAAAGTAGATTTACAAGCAGACTATGTTGGCTTTGAGGTACCAGATGCATTTGTAGTAGGTTACGGATTAGACTACGCAGAAAAATATCGTAATCTGCCATATGTAGGTGTGTTAAAGAAAGAAGTTTATACTTTTTAATTTTAATGGTGAAATAAAAGGCTTTTCATTGTACGCCCAAAAATTCGTATGATAAGATTACATATAGTTTTTCTGTTTACCTTGTGAGGAGGCTAGGAATGAATCGAGCACTGCGCTACGCTATATTATACCTATTAATATTTTTTGTGATTGTTGGAATTTTCGCTACGTTTAATACGAGCAATCAACCAACAAAAGAAATTCGCTTTGACGAATTTATGACTTCCCTTGAAAAAGGAGAAGTAACAAGCGTTGTTCTGCAACCTGAATCTGGAATTTATGTTGTAGAAGGCGAAATGAAAGGCTATGAAGAAGGGGAAAAATTCTTAGCTAAAGCCCCATATAGTGAAGATTTACAATCAGAAATTAGAACACTGGCAAAAACACACTCAGTTCAAGTTGATTATAAAGAAACGCCAAAAACAAGTGGCTGGGTACAATTTTTCACAGGGTTACTACCATTCCTGATTATCATTATTCTATTCTTCTTCTTATTGAGTCAATCACAAGGCGGTGGTAACCGTGTGATGAACTTCGGTAAGAGTAAAGCGAAATTGTATGACAATGAAAAGAAAAAAGTAAGATTTACAGATGTTGCTGGGGCAGATGAAGAAAAGGCTGAACTAGTAGAAGTAGTAGATTTTCTAAAAGATCCACGTAAATTTGTGGAGATTGGAGCACGTATTCCGAAAGGGATCTTATTAGTAGGTCCTCCAGGTACAGGTAAAACATTACTTGCTCGTGCGGTAGCCGGAGAAGCAGGCGTACCTTTCTTCTCTATTAGTGGTTCGGATTTTGTTGAAATGTTTGTCGGTGTTGGGGCATCTCGTGTGCGTGATTTATTTGAGAACGCGAAGAAGAATGCACCATGTATTATTTTCATCGATGAGATTGATGCAGTAGGTAGACAACGTGGAGCTGGTCTTGGTGGAGGTCACGATGAGCGTGAACAAACACTAAATCAATTACTTGTAGAAATGGATGGTTTCGGTGCAAATGAAGGTATTATTATCATTGCTGCAACGAACAGACCAGATATTTTAGATCCTGCACTTCTACGTCCAGGTCGTTTTGACCGTCAAATCACAGTTGGTCGTCCAGATGTTAAAGGACGAGAGGCAGTACTTAAAGTACATGCCCGCAATAAGCCACTTGACGAATCAGTTGATTTAAAAGCAATTGCACAACGTACACCAGGTTTCTCTGGTGCAGATTTAGAAAACTTATTAAACGAAGCAGCACTAGTTGCAGCGAGACGTAATAAGAAAAAAGTAGATATGAGTGATATTGATGAAGCAACGGATCGCGTAATTGCAGGTCCAGCTAAATCCGGTAAAGTTATTTCAGAAAAAGAACGTAAAATTGTGGCATTCCACGAAGCGGGACACGTAGTAATCGGATTAACACTTGATGATGCGGAAATCGTTCATAAAGTAACAATCGTTCCTCGTGGTCAAGCAGGTGGATATGCAGTAATGCTTCCAAAAGAAGATCGTTACTTCATGACGAAACCAGAGTTATTAGATAAAGTTGCAGGTTTATTAGGTGGGCGTGTAGCAGAAGATATTACTTTTGGTGAAGTATCAACTGGTGCTCATAATGACTTCCAACGTGCTACTGGTATTGTTAGAAGTATGGTTACTGAGTATGGTATGAGTGACAAATTAGGACCAATGCAATTTGGTCAAGCACAAGGTGGAAACGTATTCCTTGGACGTGATTTTAACTCAGAGCAAAATTACTCAGATGCAATTGCGTATGAAATTGATCAAGAGATGCAAACAATGATTAAAGAGCAATACAATCGTACAAAACAGATTTTAACGGAAAAACGTGATTTGTTAACACTTATTGCTACTACGTTATTAGAAGTTGAAACACTTGATGCTGCTCAAATCAAACACTTAGAAGAGCACGGAACACTTCCAGAACGCGTATATGATTTAACGGATAGCGAAGCTGAAGTGGAAACAAAAGAAGAAGTATCGGATGCAGTAGGAGCTCCAGCAGACCCTTCAACTGGTGACTTACCAAAAGAAAATGGTCCTACAGATGAGCCGAAAAATCCGATTCAAGAAGAACGTAGAGATTAATAGAATGTATTAGCTGATTGTGAATCGCAGACTTGCGAGGCAATCAGCTTTTTTCTTTGTCACTATATATGGTATGATGTGTGGGAAAACTTACCGAGAAGTGAGGACAAGTTAGATGATACTCGTGTTAGATACAGGTAATACAAACATTGTACTAGGTGTTTACGATGATGATAAACTTATTCATCACTGGCGAATGGAAACAGATCGTCTGAAAACAGAAGATGAATATGGTATGCAAGTAAAAGCTTTATTTTCACACGCCAATATTTCTTTTGATCAAATAGAAGGTATTATTATCTCATCGGTAGTACCGCCAATTATGTTTTCATTAGAAGCGATGTGTAAAAAATATTTTGGTATTAAACCAATAATTGTAGGTCCTGGAGTTAAAACAGGGTTAAATATAAAATACGAGAATCCCCGTGAGGTTGGAGCAGATCGAATTGTAAATGCAGTAGCTGCCATCCATGAATATGGCAGTCCGTTAATCATTGTAGATTTTGGAACTGCAACAACTTATTGTTATGTCAACGAAAAAGGTGAGTATATGGGAGGGGCTATAGCTCCTGGAATCGGTATCTCCACAGAGGCACTTTTTACTCGTGCAAGCAAACTTCCTCGTATTGAGCTAACTAGACCTGAGCATGTCATTGGGAAAAATACTGTTTCTGCGATGCAAGCTGGTATTGTGTATGGTTATGTAGGACAAGTAGAAGGAATTGTGAATAGAATGAAAAAAGTATCGAAACATAACCCTAAAGTGATAGCAACAGGTGGGATGGCATCTTTAATCGGGGATGAAACAACCATTATGGACGTAATTGATCCTTTTCTAACATTGAAAGGTTTGTATTTAATTTATCAAAGAAACTTAGATGAAAGAGGTTTGAAATAAATGGGAGATTACTTAGTAAGAGCATTAGCATTTGAAGGAAATGTCCGTGCATATGCAGTCCGCACAACAGATACTGTAGGGGAAGCGCAACGACGTCATCAAACATGGCCAACTGCATCAGCAGCGCTTGGTAGGTCAATGACCGCTGCTGTTATGATGGGGATAATGTTAAAAGGGGAAGACAAACTCACAGTAAAAGTAGAAGGTAATGGCCCAATCGGACCAATGATTATTGATAGTAATGCAAAAGGGGAAGTTCGCGGGTATGTCACTAACCCACAGACCCACTTTGATTTAAACGAAGTTGGGAAATTAGATGTACGTCGTGCAGTAGGTACAGAGGGTACATTGACTATTGTTAAAGACCTTGGTTTAAGAGACTTCTTTACAGGTCAAGTACCTATCGTTTCAGGTGAAATTGCTGAAGACTTTACGTATTATTTTGCTGTTTCTGAGCAGGTACCTTCCTCTGTTGGTCTTGGGGTACTCGTAAACCCAGATAACACAATTTTGGCAGCGGGTGGTTTTATCATCCAGCTAATGCCTGGTACTGATGATGAAACAATTACTGTTATTGAGGAACATTTAAGCAAAATGGAGCCTGTTTCTAAGATGATTGAAAAAGGATTAACTCCTGAGGAATTGCTTTTTGAAATTTTAGGGAAAGATAATGTGCAAATTTTAGATTCTATCCCTGTATCATTTGAATGTAATTGTTCTAAGGAACGTTTCGGTAGTGCGATTATTAGTTTGGGAGTAAGTGAAATTCGCGATATGATTGAGGAAGACGGAGGGGCAGAAGCACATTGTCATTTCTGTATGGAAAAATACCAGTACTCAGTAGATGAATTGGAGTCGTTTATCGATGAAATCAACGCGTGATAACTTTAATCCACAACAAAAACGACATTTAAAAACAAAACCAGTGCTTTTGTTACTTGGTATTCTTTTGTTTGGCAATTTACTCTGGTTTATTGCTTGGCTAATACCAAATGAAAAGGCAAATGGAACGGAACAAGTCGCCTCTGTTGATGGGAAAGGTATTACGAAAGAACAATGGATGGCTTCTATGGAGTCAATGTACGGGAAAGAAGTGCTGCTAGATCTCGTTAATGCAGAAGTGATGGAAGCGGCTGCAAAAAAATACGAAATTAAAGTAACTGATCAGGAAGTGGATTTAGAGGTAGCTCTTATTCGTTCTACCCAAGAAGGGACAGATACATCTCTTCAAACGTTAAATGAAGAATCGATGCGTGCAAAAGTTCGTTCACGTTTAATTTTGGAAAAGGTTTTAGCCAAAGACATAGTGATAGAAAAAGATGCTATAAAAGCTTTTTATGATGATAATAAAAACTTATATAATATTCCGACCTCCTACCGTACAAGTGTTATTTATGTTTCCTCAGAGGAGGAGGCTAAGGAAGTTGTAAAAGAATTAAAAAATGGTTCTTCTTTTGACGGTCTGGCAAGGGAACGATCAAAAGACACGAGTTCCGCTAGCTTAGGTGGAGACATTGGATATGTTTCAGAAGGAACGAAGTCTGTAGATGATGAAATCTTATCGGCGCTACCAAACATAGAAACAGGTAAATGGAGCGATGTGATTAGCTTAAAAGACGGTCGGTTTGCTGTCGCGCAAGTAGTAAGTGTTTTTAAAGGTGAATCATTTTCTTACGACGATGTAGAAGATCATATTCACCGAGAGCTTGCGCTTGATCAGCTTCCCCAGTCGGTTACACCAGAAGTGTTCTGGGAAGAATTTGATGCGCAATGGTCGTATAGCGAAAAATAGTAACAACAAAGCTTATAATTTAAGTTTAAACAGCGTATTCTATGGAATGCGTTGTTTTTTTAAATAAAATTAAGTTTGAATCTAATTTTATTGACAATGAATCTTTTAAATTGGTATTATTAAGAAAATAAAACCTATTAATATAGTAGGGATTGGGAGTGTAACGATGACGAAGTTTGCGCAATCAGTAGTAGATTTAATTGGAAAAACACCAGTAGTTAAACTAAACAGAGTGTCAAACCCTGAGGATGCAGAAGTATATGTGAAATTAGAATTCTTCAACCCAGGAAGCAGCGTGAAAGATCGTATTGCATTTGCGATGATTGAAGCTGCAGAAAAAGAAGGAAAGTTAAAAGATGGCAGCACACTTATCGAGCCTACTAGTGGAAACACAGGAATAGGACTTTCTATGATTGCTGCTGCGAAGGGTTATAAAGCAGTATTAGTTATGCCTGATACAATGAGCTTAGAGCGTAGAAACTTACTTCGTGCTTACGGAGCTGACTTAGTATTAACTCCAGGAGCAGACGGGATGAAAGGCGCTATCGCAAAAGCGGAAGAACTAGCAAATGAAAATGGTTGGTTCATGCCACAACAATTTAATAATGAATCAAACCCAGAAATTCACCGTTTAACAACAGGTCCTGAAATTGCAGAAGCATTTGATGAACTACATGGTTTTGTAGCAGGAGTTGGTACTGGTGGTACAATCACAGGTGCGGGTATCGTATTGAAAGAAAAATTCTCAGATATTCATATTGCTGCAGTAGAACCAAAAGATTCCAATGTTCTATCTGGTGGTAAACCAGGTCCACATAAAATCCAAGGAATTGGAGCGGGATTTGTACCAACAGTATTAGATACAGAAATGTATGATTCCATTATCCAAGTATCGAATGAAGATGCTTATGCTACTGCTCGCGAAGTTGCAAAATTGGAAGGTATTCTTGGTGGGGTATCTGGAGGAGCAGCTATTTATGCAGCACTTCAACTTGCAAAACAACTAGGAAAAGGGAAAAAAGTTCTTGCGATAGTTCCAGATAACGGAGAGCGTTATTTGAGCACACCACTTTATCAATTCGAAGACTAATTCAGACTGATGAAAAAAGCTCGCATTCCTCGTTGCTCCTGCGCAAAGCTCGTCGCAAACAAGAGAGAGTTTGCTTGCACTTCGTTGTAAGCTCATGAACTTTAGTTCTATTCGCTTCCGCCTCGGTGCTCCTGCGGTTACTCGTCGCAGAAAACCATTGCTGGCGCGCGGGCCCACAGGATTTGGGGCATGCAACCGTTGCTGCAGGACGCGGCGTACTTAGGTTGCCGACTGACAAGCGTTTTCATCTAGTCTGAAAAGCACTTCTTCAAATTTTAGAAAAAAATGAGCTAAATTGAGCGGGAGCATAGTGCTTCCGCTTTTTTATGTGGCGAAAAGTACTGGTTTCAAGTTAAGATGAAGGCAAACGTTTTTAGGAGGATTTCAAGAATTGGATTTACTTACATTACAAACTAAGACCTTTCATATGTCAAAAGAAGATTTTTTCTATGCTTATAAAGAAATCACAAAATCGGAATCACATCATTTATTTTTAGAAAGTGGTAGAGGTGGCCGTTTGAGTGTTGCTGCTTGGAATCCTTTGGCGATTACTAAATCTTTAGACACTGGATTACATATAAAATGGAGAAACGGGGATGAAGAGATACGTCATGGAGAGGCGCTTACAGAGTTAGAAAAGCTTGTTGAATCCTATCACATCCCATTTCAGGAAAATTTGCCTGATTTTCAAGGTGGAGCAGCTGGTTTTATAAGCTATGATTATGCACGCAAAATAGAAGTGCTACCAACATTAGCTGAAGATGATCTACAAATACCTGATATCTATTTTTATTTATTTGATTTCTGGGCTGTACTTGAGGTGGAAACTCAACTTGTTACTTGTATGAAACTCTCTACGAGTAATATAAATTTAGAGGATATGGAAGATGCTTTTAAGACTTCAAGTAGCAAAGCAGAACGTAAATTTTCATATGAATCTGCCGTAGAAGTAACTAATGATGATGCGGAGTTGCTCGTCTCTGTGAGTGGAAATGAATTTGAGGCTGCTGTCCGTCAAGTGCAGGAGTATATTGCTCAAGGGGATGTATTCCAAGTGAATTTATCGGTTCGCCAATCTAAAAGGCTAAATGCTGAGTCGATTGCTATGTATGAGGCACTTCGTGCATTTAATCCATCTCCCTATATGGCTTATATCCAGTCACCAGATTTTGCTGTTGTTTCAGGATCACCAGAGCTATTAGTGAAGAAAAAAGGAACCGAATTATCGACACGTCCTATCGCAGGAACGAGACCGCGTGGTAAAAGCAATGAAGAAGATATCACATTGGCTAATGAGCTTATAGAAAATGACAAAGAGCGAGCAGAACATGTTATGCTGGTGGATTTAGAAAGAAATGATTTAGGACGGGTCTCATCCTATGGAACTGTTGAAGTAAACGAATTTATGGTCATCGAACGCTATTCGCATGTTATGCATATTGTTTCCAATGTAAGAGGTACACTTCGTCCAAGTACATCGAATACAGAGATTATTCAAGCGATGTTCCCAGGGGGTACGATCACAGGCGCTCCGAAAATCCGAACGATGGAAATAATTGAAGAGCTTGAACCGGTTCGACGCGGATTATATACGGGATCAATTGGTTGGTTAGGGTTTTCAGGTGATTTAGAATTAAATATTGTCATTCGCACTGCTTTTATTCAAGACGGAATGGCACACATTCAAGCGGGGGCGGGAATTGTAATCGATTCTGTTCCGGATGCAGAATATAAGGAATCCTTAAATAAAGCAAAAGCATTATGGCAAGCAAAAGCTATGGCAGAAAGAGGTCAGCTATGATTTTAATGATTGATAACTATGATTCCTTTACTTATAATTTGGTGCAATATATTGGTGAACTTGGGGAGAAAGTGACGGTTGTTCGAAATGATGAGCTAAGTATCTCGGAAATAGAACAGTTATCTCCATCTATAATTGTTGTTTCTCCAGGCCCTTGTACACCTAATGAAGCTGGTATTAGCCTGGATGTCATTGCTCATTTTGCAGGAAAAATACCTGTTTTTGGTGTTTGTCTTGGACATCAGTCGATTGGACAAGCATTTGGTGGTAAAGTAATACGCGCAGAAAGACTAATGCACGGAAAAACCTCTCCCGTTTATCATGATGGAAAAGGAGTTAATACAAATATGCCAAATCCTTTTCAGGCGACAAGATATCATTCTTTACTAGTAGAAAAAGAATCATTGCCTGATTGTTTAGAGGTGACTTCTTGGACAGATGAAGGAGAAATAATGGGGCTTCGTCATAAAGAGTTCGCAGTAGAAGGTGTACAATTTCATCCTGAATCGATTATGACAGAGGAAGGTAAAAAACTAATTCAAAACTTTTTTGAAGCATATAGCCCTGCAGTAAGGGAGATTATTTAATATGGATGCTTGGAAAGATGGAGAATATTATCGAGCAGATGAACTTACAATTTCTCCTTATGACCATGGCTTTTTGTACGGGCTAGGGTTTTTTGAAACATTTCGTACGTATGATGGAAAAGTATTTTTATTGGAAGAGCATTGGAATCGACTTTCTCGAGCACTAGCTGATTTTCGTATTACAATGCCTTTTGATCAAAAAACAATTATGGAAGCTGTAAAAGTATTAACTACTATGAATAACGAGGAAGACGGTTATTTTCGTTTAAACATTTCAGCAGGTGTCCATGATATCGGGCTACAGCCTAATAGTTATGACAAGCCGACTGTTATTTTATTTCGAAAACCTTTACACACTGTACCTAGAGGAACAGAAAAGTCGGCCGTTTGGTTAGAAACAGTGAGAAATTCGCCGGAAAGTGGCACACGTCATAAATCTCATCATTATGCGAATAATATACATGCTCGATTCGAGGTTGCATCACTTGCGTCACTAGAGGGTATCTTTCTAACTTCTGATGGTTTTGTAGCAGAAGGAATTACGTCCAACTTATTTTGGGTAAAAAATGGGAAGTTATTTACACCTTCTTTGGAAACAGGAATATTAGCAGGCATCACACGTGATTGGATCATTAAAAATTCACCAATAGTAGTAGAAGAAGGTTTATTTAAACAAGATGCATTGAATGAAGTGGACGAAGTATTTATTACCAATGCAGTACAAGAAATTGTGCCTATAAAAGATATAAGCGAAAAGCATTATTTAGGAAACCAAGGACCCGTTTATGCTACTCTTCATGAGATGTATGTAAAGTGTATTCAGAAAGAAGGATAAAAACATGAAATTACAATTTAATACCAAGCCTTTTGAAGCTGGTGGGGTTACGTTAGATTTTCGAAAAGAATCAATTGTTATGGGGATATTAAATGTTACACCGGATTCCTTTTCGGATGGTGGAAAATTTAATAACGTAGAAGCCGCAGTAGCTCGTGCAAAGCAAATGGTTACAGATGGCGCCAAAATCATTGATATTGGTGGTGAATCCACAAGACCTGGGTACACTATGATTTCAGATGAAGAGGAAATAGCGCGTGTCGTACCAGTTATAAAAGCAATTACTGCGGAAGTAGATGCGGTCATTTCCATCGATACATATAAGTCAGAAGTTGCAAGAGCAGCAATACTGGCAGGTGCACATGTCATTAACGATATTTGGGGCGCAAAAAGAGATTCAAAAGTTGCCAAGGTAGCTGCAGAATTAGGAGTTCCAATTATATTAATGCATAATAGAGATAACGAAGAATATACAGATTTTTGGCCAGAAGCAAAACAAGATTTAGAAGAATGTATTCAAATTGCAAAAGCAGCAGGAGTGACCGATGATAATATTTGGTTAGATCCAGGTATCGGCTTCGGTAAAACTACAACTCAAAATGTTTGGATGATGCAGCACTTAGATGAATTAGTAGATATGGGTTATCCAGTTTTACTTGCAACATCTCGAAAACGTTTAATCGGTAATGTACTAAATCTTCCTGTAAATGAACGAATGGAAGGTACAGGGGCAACCGTGTGCTATGGTGTTCAGCTTGGTTGCCATATGGTGCGAGTACATGATGTGAAGGAAATTGCCCGTATGACAAAAATGATGGACGTGCTAACAGGAAAGGTGCAATTTAAGGAAAGTGAGGCTTAATTTTTTATGGACTATATACATCTGAATGATTTAGAATTTTACGGGTTTCATGGTGCGTTACCTGAAGAAACAAAGCTCGGTCAAATTTTTCGAGTAACCATCACACTAGCTTGTGATTTAAAAAAAGCTGGTGAAACCGATAACTTAGATGAAACAGTAAATTATGCAGAGGTATTTGAGCTTTGTAAGGAAATAGTAGAAGGCAAACCATATTTATTAATAGAAGCAGTTGCTGAAAATATCGCTGGGCGTATCTTATCAGAATATGAATCTAAGGTGAGTGGCTGTCGCATACAGCTAGTTAAGCCTAATCCGCCTATTGCAGGCCATTATGCTTCTGTCGCGGTTGATATTACGAGAGGTATACTATGAATATAGCGTATTTATCATTAGGATCTAATATCGGAAATCGATTTGATTTTCTTAGAAAATCTGTTCAATTACTAAATGATTCTGAAAGTATACAAGTAACGCAAGTTTCTTCTGTTTACGAAACAGATCCAGTTGGGTATGTAGATCAAGCTGCCTTTTTGAATATAGTGGTGGAGCTTGAGACATTATTTACACCGCAGGAATTATTAAAGAGATGCAATGAAATAGAGGCAGAACTAGGTCGTACTCGTGAAGTTCGTTGGGGTCCTCGAACTGTAGACCTTGACATTTTGTTGTATAATGAAGAGAATATGAAAACGGAGAACCTTATTATTCCTCATCCAAGGATGACGGAGAGAGGCTTCGTGCTCGTACCTCTTGTGGAGTTAAATTCGGATTTAGTTGAGCCTCTTACAAAGCGTTCTTTATTGGAGCTTGCACAAGTTCAGAAAGAAGGCGTTCATATATGGAAAACGTTCGATGGGGTAGACGCATTCGTGCATTTCGACGCTTAAAAAGGTTGAGTCAAGTTGAACTGGCGAAAGAAATGGAGATGTCTGTGTCTATACTCGGGCAAATAGAGCAAGGGAAAAGAGTTCCAAGTGAACGGCAGTTAGATAAAATTGCTTCCTTGTTAGATATACCGATAGAAGAATTAAAAGGAGAAATAAAGGCAGGTGAATGATTTTGACAAAAGCAGCGACAAAACCATTTAAAATTGGAAATTTTGAAATGGATAATCGTGTCGTGTTAGCGCCAATGGCAGGTATTTGTAACTCTGCTTTCCGATTAACTGTTAAAGAGTTTGGAGCAGGGTTAGTTTACGCAGAAATGATTAGTGACAAAGGAATCGTTAATAAAAACGAAAAGACTTTGAGCATGCTTTATATAGATGAGCGAGAAAATCCTCTATCACTTCAAATTTTCGGGGGAGAAAAAGATACACTTGTAGCAGCTGCCAAATACGTAGATCAGCATACTTCTGCGGATATCATTGATATTAATATGGGGTGTCCGGTAAACAAAATTATTAAGTGTGAGGCTGGAGCGAGATGGCTTCTTGATCCTGAGAAAATTTATGAAATGGTTTCTGCGGTAGTCGACAATGTAAATAAACCTGTTAGTGTAAAAATGCGTACAGGTTGGGACGATGATCATATTTACATTGTAGATAATGTTCGTGCAGTAGAACGTGCTGGCGGAGCAGCGGTTGCCGTACATGGTCGTACTCGTTTACAAATGTATGAAGGGCACGCGAATTGGGATTTGATTCGTCAGGCAAAGGAAGCTGTGAACATACCGGTTATCGGTAACGGTGACATAAATACTCCACAAGATGCAAAGCGTATGTTAGAAGAAACTGGCGTCGACGCTGTAATGATAGGGCGAGCAGCTCTAGGAGACCCATGGATGATTTATCGTACGGTGGAATACTTGGAGACAGGTGAACTTAAGCCTGAACCTACAGTAGAAGAGAAGATTGAAGTGTGCTTATTACATTTTGATCGTTTAACTGCATTAAAAGGAGAAGGTATCGCTGTAAGAGAAATGCGTAAACATGCTTCTTGGTACTTAAAAGGTATTCGTGGTAATGGTAAAGCGCGTAATATGATTAATCAAACAGAATCTGCACAAGAGTTAAAGGAGTACTTACGTTATTTTGCGGAAGAAGCATCAAAAGAATATAATGCTGACTCTGTTCTTGCTTATTAAAATGAGGGCTATCACTTACTAGTGATGGCTCTTTCCGTTTTAAAAGATAATCAGAATAGTGAAATATATTCTTTCGTGTAGGAAAAAGGTGAACAGCGTACAGAAATTGTGTACAATAAGTTCAACGTAATAAAAGATAGTTGCGGATAATAGGTAGTGGAGGAGTGACAAACATGTCTAATGTAGAAGAATTAAGCGATCAAATTTTGGTGAGAAGACAGAAGATGACTTCTATACAAGAAAAAGGATTAGATCCTTTTGGTAGCAAATTTGAGCGTACCCATTTAAGTGATCAAGTAATTGCTGAATATGATCAATTTACTAAAGAACAATTAGAAGAAACACCTCATGAAGTCGTAATTGCAGGACGAATTATGACTAAAAGAGGAAAAGGGAAAGCTGGATTTGCACACATTCAAGATTTGGGCGGTCAAATTCAAATTTATGTACGAAAAGATGCAATCGGAGAAGAAGCGTATGAATTATTTAATACAGCTGATTTAGGAGATATTGTAGGAGTAAGAGGGAATGTATTTCGTACACAAGTAGGCGAACTATCGGTGAAAGCGGTAGAATTCACATTCTTAACAAAATCCCTACGTCCAATGCCAGAAAAGTTTCACGGTTTAAAAGACGTTGAGCAACGCTATCGTCAACGTTATTTAGATTTAATGACAAGTGAAGAAAGTAAAA
This sequence comes from Bacillus sp. Cr_A10, assembly GCF_029222665.1. Taxonomy (NCBI): domain Bacteria; kingdom Bacillati; phylum Bacillota; class Bacilli; order Caryophanales; family Bacillaceae; genus Bacillus; species Bacillus sp. Cr_A10. The sequence goes on along the minus strand of NZ_JARHXR010000005.1, from coordinate 1,578 downwards.
ATACATTTATTGCTAGAAGTCGTATCATTCAAGCGATTCGTCGTTATTTAGATGGACAAGGCTATTTGGAAGTTGAAACACCGATGTTACATACAATCGCTGGTGGTGCAGCTGCTCGTCCTTTTATCACGCATCATAATGCATTAGATATGGAATTATACATGCGTATTGCGATTGAATTGCATTTAAAACGTCTAATCGTAGGTGGATTAGAAAAAGTATATGAAATTGGTCGTGTTTTCCGAAATGAAGGTGTTTCAACACGTCATAACCCAGAATTTACAATGATTGAATTGTATGAAGCGTATGCTGATTACCAAGATATCATGAACTTAACAGAGAATCTTGTTTCTCATGTTGCTCAAGAAGTATTAGGGACAACTACTGTTACTTACGGTGAGGATCAAATTAACCTTGCTCCTGGCTGGAGACGTTGGCATATGGCAGATGCGGTAAAAGAAACTACCGGTGTAGACTTCTGGAAAGAAATGACCAAAGAAGAAGCGCATGGTTTAGCAAAAGAACATGGTGTTGATGTAAAACCTACGATGGAAGTTGGTCATGTATTAAATGAGTTCTTTGAACAAAAAGTAGAAGAAACATTAGTGCAACCTACATTTATATATGGACATCCTGTAGAGGTATCTCCTCTTGCGAAGAAAAATCCGGAGGACGGTCGTTTTACAGATCGTTTTGAATTGTTCATTGTTCGCCGTGAGCACGCAAACGCTTTTACAGAACTAAATGACCCTATTGATCAACGTCAACGCTTCGAAGCCCAATTAGCTGAAAAAGAAGCAGGTAATGACGAAGCGCATGAAATGGATGAAGATTTCTTAGAGGCATTAGAATATGGTATGCCGCCAACAGGTGGTCTTGGAATCGGTATTGACCGTTTGATTATGTTGTTAACTAACTCTGCATCTATTCGCGATGTATTATTGTTCCCAACAATGCGTCATAAAGATTAATCGTTTTATAAAGTTCTATATATATGAAGGAGAGATGCTACTATTTGTAGTGCCTCTCTTTTTTTATAGTTACTATATGTAGTATGTAAAATAGGAAGGGAAGTATTTTAAAAAAAGTTAATAAAAACGCTTGCCATAAGTTAAAGAGGGTGGTATAGTTATCAAGTTGTCATTTTTATTACCGATTCACATCGAAAATAAAATAAAAAAGTTGTTGACATAGATAACGAGATTTGGTATGATATTAAAGTCGCCAAAACGACAACACAATAAAATTTAAACATGAACATTGAAAACTGAACATGCAAAACGTTAAGACATATAGCTTGATAGACTAGCTTCGGTTAGTCGGATAGCAAACAATTTTGACATCATTTAATGATGATGCCAGCAAAACAAAATGAGCTTTTTAAGTTCTCTATTATGGAGAGTTTGATCCTGGCTCAGGACGAACGCTGGCGGCGTGCCTAATACATGCAAGTCGAGCGGATGATGAAGAAGCTTGCTTCTTCTGATTTAGCGGCGGACGGGTGAGTAACACGTGGGCAACCTGCCCTGTAGATTGGGATAACTCCGGGAAACCGGGGCTAATACCGAATAATCCATT
>NZ_JARHXR010000004.1:0-365 GCF_029222665.1 Bacillus sp. Cr_A10 | reverse complement strand
CCTATCCTGCGGACCTTTCCAGATCGCTTCGTCTAACTCGTTCCTTTGTAACTCTATGCTGAGTGTCCTACAACCCCAAGAGGCAAGCCTCTTGGTTTGGGCTCTTCCCGTTTCGCTCGCCGCTACTCAGGGAATCGATTTTTCTTTCTCTTCCTCCAGGTACTTAGATGTTTCAGTTCCCTGGGTGTGCCACAGATGCGCTATGTATTCACGCAAATGTACTGCTCCATTACGAACAGTGGGTTTCCCCATTCGGAAATCTCCGGATCAAAGCTCACTTACAGCTCCCCGGAGCATATCGGTGTTAGTGCCGTCCTTCTTCGGCTCCTAGTGCCAAGGCATTCACCGTGCGCCCTTATTAACTT
>NZ_JARHXR010000003.1:0-131870 GCF_029222665.1 Bacillus sp. Cr_A10 | reverse complement strand
CCTAGGATGCTGAGGCAACGCCCGCGGAAAGGGAGCCGTTTCAACGATTTTCTTATTCGGACGACATTATTTAGTAAAGACAATTTCTATAGACTTTACAGTGTTCTCGATTTGGCTTGAGGTTTTTTACAAAAATAATGTATATACATATTCCTTATTCATTGTAATATTCCCTTTTAGAAGGAGCTGTACTTAAAAACAATAATAGAACGGTTAGGGCTAACATTAGTAATGAACCACAAATTACGACGAACTGGATGGAGACGAGTTCTGCTGTAATCCCAATAACTATTGTACTTAAAATAATGAAGAATGCTTCAATTAACCCGTATATACTGCCAACTCTGCCCATCATATTTACTGGGATATTATTTTGATAAAACGTATGAAATCCTGTATTAGCGAATGCTAGAGAAAAGGCAAGGATAAAAAAACCTATGCCTGCTACTAAAAAGGAGCTCGAAAAAGCATATACAATATAACCAATTGAAACAAATAAAGAACCAACGCCAATTAAAATAAACGTCCTCAGCATTTTTAGAAATATGGAGTTCACTATAGCCCCTGTAATAATACCTGCCCCTGCGATACTTACAAGAAACCCATACTCCGTGTTCGATAAGGAAAGTACTGATTTTGCAAATGCAGCTTCTTGAGAGTCCAAAGAAGTCGCCATTACCATCACACAACTAAACAAAAAGTAAATGATCATAATATAAGGAAAATGCCGACTGAAGTTTAAAACAATACTCCAATCTTTTTTTAATACCGCCCATGTAAAATGGTCATCTGCTTGTGCAATCGCCTGATACTTTTCCAAATTAGGCATAAATAAAGTAACGATACCTGATAATAGGAGGGCAGTCGCGTTAATAAAAATTGCTACTGTGGGTGTGCCTAGTAAAAATAGAATTCCAGCTATCGCCGGTCCTATCAAAAAAGCTCCAGAATCTATTAAGCTTCGCAGCGAATTAAATCGTTTTCTTTGTTCGATTGGTATTAACTTTGTAACATAGGTCATAGATGTTGGTTCAAATATAGAACTTGCCATATTGATTATAAAGACAAGGGAATATATTAGCCAAATGTCTGAAACAAACGGTAGAAATGCTATAAACATTGCTCGAAATAGATCAAGCACTATCATTAAATTTCTTTTATTGATTCGATCAATTACACTACCTGCCCAACTATTCGTAAACAAGGTAGCCAGAGGTTTAACAATATAAAGTCCGGCAACAGCAAGAGGGGAGTTCGTCATATCCAACACGATTAAATTAAGTGCAATTAAATAGACCCATGCACCAAGATTAGAAATGCCAATTCCCACTAATAATATAAATGGGTACTTCCATGATGAGTATAATTTATTCATTGTCCTGTTATACTCCTTTCTCAATTAAATGGCTTTTTAAACTTTGCTGTTAATAGTTAAAATCATACGGGGATTATACGAATCTATTTGCAATTAGCACGTCCGCATGAGCCACTATAGTAACAGAGCATTTATTAAAAAACTGCAAATAAAAAAATCCCACCCCCAAGACAAATGTCTTAGGGACGAGATTTAGAAAGTCGTGGTACCACCCTAGTTTATTAATATGTCACCATATTAATCTTAATCGGTACGGCAAATAAACTACGATTTGCGAATACCTGAGCCCGATAACGGGAGCTCCCGTCACACCATCTCCTATTAGCAGGGTCCTTTGTGATGCTCTGAGACTTGGTTCAATAAATAATTCTTACTCCTTTTCAGCACCCGGAGCTCTCTTCAAAAGAATTGATCGATCTACTCTTCTCTTCATCGCATATAAATTTTACCAATAGTAACATGATTCAGGTAATTATGTAAATAATATTATTATAATTACGACAATTTTCTATATATTTCGTCTGATATATTGCATTCTGCGTCAATACATAGTATTATCAGGTCTGATATATTTGCAAGCTGAAGAAATGATAAAAATCATTTATGCAAATTCATCTAAGAAAATACACAAGCTAAAACAAAAATGATTTTGTTTATCATTACAGGAGGCAGAATAATTATGGATAAAAAATTATCATTCTCCAATCATCTTGTTATTGGAGTAATGTTGTTTGCACTATTCTTTGGAGCAGGAAATCTAATTTTCCCAGCTAGTTTAGGTCAGAACGCAGGAACGAATGTATGGCCAGCGGTAATTGGATTTTTGGCAACGGGAATTGGATTACCTTTCCTAGGTACGCTTGCAATGGGATTCTCAGGAAGTAAAAATCTACAGGAGTTATCAAGTAGAGTAAATCCTATTTTCGCTGTTATTTTTACCTCTTTGTTATATTTAACTATAGGACCTTTCTTCGCTTTGCCAAGAACAGGAGCCGTTTCTTATGAAATTGGAATTCAACCGTTTATAGATGCTGACTATGCACAAATTGGATTACTCGTATTTACAATACTTTTCTTTGGAATTACATTATTATTTTCTCTTAATCCTTCGAAAATTGTAGATAATGTAGGGAAATATTTATCACCGGGAATAATTATTGGGTTATTTATCTTATTACTCTTTGTTGTTTTGAAGCCTATGGGTGGGTTTGAAGCTCCTCAAGGAAGTTATGTGGATAATGCATTTATGACCGGCTTTACAGAGGGATACAATACAATGGATGCTTTAGCTTCACTTGTATTTGGTATTATCGTGATCAATGCAGTTCGTTCCATGGGAGTTAATTCGACAAAAGGAATTATATCTGCAACAGCTAAGTCTGGTGGAATTGCTGTATTCTTTTTAGGCGTTATATATGCAGGGATTGCTTATTTAGGTGCAACAAGTACAAGTCTTTTTGGATTGTTTGATAATGGTGGTCCCGTTTTAAGTAGCGCTTCTGAGCATTACTTCGGTTCATTTGGAGCAGTGCTTTTATCTGTTATTATTTTCTTAGCATGTTTGACAACTAGTATTGGTTTAACAACTGCATGTGGGGAGTATTTTCATACGTTGATGCCGAAAATTAGTTATAAGGCATTTGTCATATTCTTTAGTGTGTTTACATGTATTATTGCTAACTTTGGATTATCAAACATCATTACATATTCAATTCCTGTATTGATGCTGCTATATCCATTAGCAATTGTAATGATCTTGTTGACATTCCTTTCACCGTTATTTAATCACGCAAGAATTGTTTATGTAAGTGTTGTACTCGTAACTTTTTTAATTAGTGTTATTGACGGTTTTAAAGCATTATGTGATTCACTAGGCATTGATTATTTTGGATGGATGAAACCAATCGTATCATTATATGAGAATTATTTGCCGTTCTATAGTGTAGGTCTGGGCTGGTTAATTCCTTTCATAGTTGTAACTCTTATAACTGGCATAATTGCAAAAATGCAAAAAGCATAAAAATAACAAGCCCATTTACTTAATGTAAATGGGCTTGTTTTCTATTAAAATTCTTCTATAGTATAAATCCAATTTGCGCGCATAACTTCTGTTACTTTTTTTGTGTCCTTTTCTCTAAGAAAACGAATTATTTCAGCGTGTTGTTCTACGGAATACTCTCTAAGATTAATTTTTTCATAATAGAACAATCTTCGCACATGTGCTTGAAGCATTTCTATCATAGAAAGTATGTATGGATTATTGGCACTATCCACAATAATCTGGTGGAACTCTTCGTCTACTTTCAATGCAGTGGTAAATTCCTTTGTCCGAAGCGCATCCGCGAATTGCTTGTTCTTTTCTTCTAGTAATTCAAGTATGCTCTCATCCATATTAGGAATAGAGAGTTCGGCTGCAAGCGCTTGCAATACTGCTAATGGTGGTAAAAGATTATTAATGTCGTCTGTTTCTACTGCAGTTACTTGCGTAGCTCTTCCTGGTTGCATGGTGACAAAGCCTTGTGATTCTAAGAGCTGAAGTGATTCACGAATGGGAGTTCGACTAACTCCCAGTGCCTGTGCAAGCTCGATATCATTTAATTTTTCTTCTGGTTGTAATGTACCATCGATAATCCATTGCTGTAATTGATTAAAAGCATGAAGTTTTGCGGTAGTTCTTACAGGTTTTGTATGATTAACTGGTATCGGCATGTGACAACCCTCCTTCAAAAATCTTAATAGTTAACAAAATTATACACTATATTATACAGTATATCGCATTTATTGTTAAAAAAGTTTTATTCCATCAAAATTTTTAAGGTAAGAGCTCTCACATCAATTACAGATTCTTCCTCCATAATGTCTTGTAACATAACTTCTTTAAAGTAATTAACACTTTTTTCTAAAGGCATATGAACTATTTTTCTTAAAGCATTATCGTACATTTTTAAAAACTCAATATCCGTATTTCCGCGTTGTAATTCTGCAAAAGCTTCATACACTTGATCGAGTTTATCAGCAAGTTCAAGTAGTCTGCCTTCAATGGTTTCGTCTTTTCCTTCTTTCATTCGGTCGAAAAAAACAGGTTGGAATTCCTCTGGGATTTCATCTAAAATAAATTTCTCCATCATTTTTTCTTCTACATGAGAAAGCATCTGTTTAAGTTCTGGTGAAGCATGCTTTACTGGAGTTTTAATATCTCCGATAAAAATTTCAGCAAAGTCATGATTAATCGTTTTTTCATAAAGTGACTTCCAGTTAATAGTCGCTCCATTGTTCTCTTCGATTGTTGCAAAAAACATCGCGTATTGAGAAACCTTCCATGAATGTGCAGCAACATTATGATCCTCGAACTTAAAACGTCCTGGGGCACGTATAATTCTTTCTAAATCGTTCATGCTCATAAAAAACTTATGAATACCCATTCACAATCACTCCTTTTTATTATCATACTTGAAAATTCGAAAATATTGTAATGAAAGCATAATTGTAAGATAACCAAAAAATAAGGTACTATGAATGTAAAATGAAAGAAGGATTAACAATGACTGAAATTCAACCAGTGCTAAAGAAGCTACAATGGAAAGAAACAGGAAAAGCAGTGCTCATTTTAAATGCCCCATCTTCTTATAATGAGGTTTTAACTGCTTTTGAAGGAAGAGTAGATAAAAAAGTAGAAGAAGAAAATTATGGGTTTATTCAAGTGTTTGGAACTTCCAACGAAGAGATAGTTAACCTTTCTAAATCAGTTGTTGATTTTCTTGAAGAAGATGGTCTTTTATGGTTATGTTATCCTAAAAAATCTTCCAAAGTATATAAAGGCTCAGATTGTAGCAGAGATACTGTTGCACGAGTGCTTGCCGAAGAAGGTTTTGAACCCGTTCGAAATATTGCAATTGATGAAGATTGGTCAGCACTTAGGTTTCGTAAGGTAGAAAATATTAAAAAGATGGTGCGTAAATTCGCTCATACAGAAGTAGGAAAAGAGCGCACAAATGAGCAATGATGCTATAAAACAATTACAATTTATTTCAGAAACAATCTTAGAACTTTTTGAACTAGTGGATGAAGAAACACGGAATAAACGTCCAGTCGTAAATAAAATGAGTGTATGGGAAGTTTGCATGCATCTCTCCCAAATACCAGGAGCAGATTTGCAAATTCAAAAAGGCTATTCGGCACAGCAAATGACGGAGTATTATCAAACAAATATGTCTAAGAATATAGCAGAAGTAAAAAATCGATTTATAACTGGTATTCAAGAACTTCTAATCTATTTTGAGAACATAACCGAAGATGAATTAAAGGAAAGATTCACCACATATTGGGGAAGTGATTATAGTAAGGGTGAATGGTTTATTCAAATTATTAATCATTTGGTGCATCATCGAATGCAATTGTATCAATATTTGCTATTACTAAATCAAGAAGTACATATTGTTTTATTTCGTTGAAAAGTGGGAATCCTACTATTAAATAAACGCGAGCGCGAATATCTGCCGATAGACGAGGCTTTGGGTTTTGGACAGATAATTGATTTTTTATCTGTTAATAAAAGGAGGAGTTCTTATGACGACGAAGTACGATAAATTAAAAGATACATTACTTGAGCGTTTAAACGAATTGGAACATAGTAGAGATAATAATGAAGAGTTTAATACAACGGAGTTATCTTTTTATGATAACCACCCTGCCGATAGTGCAACTGATTTAACGCTTCAACATACTCGTTTGGCAATGCAAAAGCATGAAGAGGATGAAATGCAAGATATAAAAGAAGCACTAGCTGCGATGGAAGAAGGAACATATGGTACTTGCACAGAATGCTCGAAAGAGATTCCGATGGAAAGATTAGAGGCTGTACCAACTGCTTTAACTTGCGTAGAACATGCAAGACAAGAGGTAAATGAGGATATTCGTCCAGTAGAAGAAGATATTCTGAATTCAACTACAGATCAACCGGTGGAGGATGAAGATCCACGAGTGCGAGATTATTCTAACAGCTTTGAAATATTAGAAGAAGTCGGATCATCGGATACTCCTCAAGATAAACAGTAAAACGAAGGATGTCCTGTAAGTTAGGACGTCCTTTTATTATGCATATAATTCAACAAAAGTAACCCACTATAGTACACTGAAAGAAAGGAGGTTATCATGTGACTGCTATTGTTTTATTTGATGGGGAGTGTAACTTTTGTGATGCAAGTGTTCAATTTATCATCGCAAGAGATCCCAAAGTGTTTTTTCAGTTTGCTGCCTTGCAGAGTGATATAGGAAGGGAACTTAAAATAAAGCATCTTATTCCTGAAAAGCTGAATAGTGTTTTAGTAATTGAAGATAATACAGTATATGATTCCTCCGACGCTGCAATTTTTATATGTAAACATTTAAAAGGGCTATGGAAGGTTTTTTATGTTTTTAAGATCATTCCCAAGACATTTCGGGATATTCTGTATAAATTTGTTGCGAATAATCGGTATAAATGGTTTGGCAAAAAAGAAAGCTGTACAATTCCGTCTCCTGAAATGAGAAATCGATTTTTATGAGATAAAAATAGAGGTGCTTAGTAGTATGAACAGTGAAATGTATGACGTTACTATTATTGGTGGAGGTCCGACCGGATTATTTGCTTCATTCTATGGAGGACTACGTGGCCTTAAGGTGAAAATAATCGATAGTTTACCGCAGCTTGGTGGACAGTTAATGGAGCTTTATCCTGACAAGTATATATACGATATTGGAGGGCTTCCAAAAATTCTAGCTAGAGACTTAATAGCAAACTTGGAGGAACAGGCTGCTTATAGCAATCCAACAATTTGCCTAGAGGAAACGGCAACATCTCTTGAGAGATTCAACGATCATTTTAAATTAACGACGGATAAAGAGGTGCATTTTACCAGAACTATTTTACTTACTTCTGGCATCGGTTCGTTTCAACCTCGTAAATTAAATGTTCCAGGAGCTGCAGAATATGAAGGGAAAAATCTTCACTACAAAGTAAAGAACTTACAGGATTTTAAAGATTCTACTGTACTTGTATTAGGTGGCGGAGATTCTGCGTTGGATTGGTCCTTAATGCTTGAAGATGTAGCTGCGAGCGTAACTATTTGCCATCGCAGAGAGTTTACAGCTCATGAAATGACTGTTCAACAACTGAAGAATTCAAAGGTGCATGTAAAGACACCTTTTGGAATTAAAGAATTAGTTGGAGATGGTAATTCCATTCAAGAGGTTGTAATCGTTGCAAAAGATAAATCTGAACAACGAATCCCGGTTGATCATGTCCTTGTCAATTATGGAAATGTAGCATCACTAGGGCCTTTGAAGAATTGGGGTCTCACGATGCAAAAAAATTCGGTAGTTGTGAATGAAAAAATGGAAACGAACATGGAAGGGATATATGCTGCAGGGGATGTTTGCACGCATGATGGGAAAGTAAAGCTGATTGCAGTAGGATTTGGAGAAGTACCCATTGCGATTAGTCATATTAAAGCCTTTATTGACCCCAAATCACGTGTTCAACCACCACATAGTACAAGTGTTTTTGAATAAGTAGTAAGCAAAAGAGTAAAGATTCAAGCAACCAATCCGTTGCTAAAGCAATTAAAGAAAATAAAAAACACCAAGAGCAATTGTTCTCTTGGTGTTTATATTACTTGTAAAAGACTTTGTCGATATTGTATTTTGCTTTCAGTGTGTTGATAGCATATGTTTCGTATATTTCACGATCCATTGCTTCATCCACTACACATACGCTAATTTTGTAGACCTCATCACGATGTTTGATCATCGGAGAAACATTATCTTCAAAATGTTTTTTAATACGTTGTCTAATTTTACGCGCTTTTCCTACGAATAATAGCTCATCATTTTTGTTATAGAACATGAAAATGCCGCCCTTATCTCGAGGGATTTGGTGAAAGTCGATAAATCCATAAATGGATGGAATTTCTAGCTCTCCTTCTTTGCGCACTTGTTCACGTTGCGTAATAGTTACAGTTGGTTTTGGTAGTTCGATTTTAATCATTCACTCACGTCCTCTTATTGTCTGGCCTTTAGTCTACCATATTCTCTTAGTAATATCTATTCGGAACAAAAATGAATAATAGCAGGATTAAGCTTTAGATGTATAGAAATAATAACTATAATTAAATATTGGAGGAGTATAGACATGATTAGAAAATTAGAAGACTTTTTAGCAAATTGGAAACATGAGAGTGATTCTACCCTCAAAATACTTGAAACATTAACAGATGACTCTTTAAAACAAAAAGTTTACGATGAAGGCCGAACACTAGGGCAACTTGCTTGGCATCTTGTTGTAACAATCGATGAGATGATTGGAAAAACGGGATTACAATTTACAGCTACACCGCATGACGCACCTAAACCTGAAACTGCTAAGGAAATAGCCAAGGCATACAAAGATTCAAGTGACGCTATGGTTCGTGCTATAAAAGAACAATGGACAGATGAAACGTTGTTAGAAGAAAAAGATATGTATGGTGAGGTATGGACGATTGCAAATATCCTACAAGTACTAACTTTTCATCAAACACACCATAGAGGTCAAATGACTGTACTTATGCGTCAAGCAGGGCTAGTTATTCCTGGAATGTATGGTCCCTCTAAAGAAGAATGGTTGGCTTTTGCTGAAGAAGCACCGGAGTGAGAGTCTAAGTTTCACTTGTAGCGTAATTAGTTACCTATATTAGTTGGCTTGTTGACTCCGAAATCGGCAGTACTACATCGAACGGAGTTAGTTATTATAAAAGAAAACCGGTAACTCTGTGAAAGGAGTACCGGTTTTCTTTAGGGGGAAAATAATGAAAGTATACGACTTGCATTGTGACGTATTGTATAAATTGGCAAAAGCAGAAACTCCAATATCCTTTGCGAACTCTTCCTTACTTCAAGCAAATAAAGAAGCACTTGAAGCAGGACAGGTAGCACTTCAATTATTTGCTGTGTTTGTGTCAGAAGGCTTTCCTAAAGAAAAGCAATTTATGGAGGCAATTCGCCAAATAGAGTTTTTCTATACGGAAATTGTAGGAAAACACGATAATGTCGTAGCGATTAATAAGTGGGAGCAGCTAGAAACCCTAAAAGAGGGCCAAATCGGTGCTGTCCTTTCATTGGAAGGGCTCGATATGATTGATGGAAATCTTTTGAAATTAAAGTTATTATTATCACACGGAGTTAAATTGGTAGGCCTTACTTGGAATGGAGCAAATGAAGTTGCAGATGGAGCATCGGGAAATTCGGGAACAGGCTTAACCTCTTTTGGAGAAACAGTAGTGGATTTATTAAATGAAGAAAATATTATAATTGATGTTTCTCATTTGAGTGAAAAATCATTTTGGGATGTGTTGCCGAAAGCAAAATGGTTGATGGCGAGCCATTCAAATGCAAGAGCTATATGTGATACGCCAAGAAATTTAACAGATGATCAATTAAAAGCTTTGATTGCAAGAGAATCTCCCATTCATGTTGTGTATTATCCACAATTTATTAACACTTACAACAAACCTGTAGAAATGGAACACTTGGTTGAGCATATTGATCATATTACTGGACTTGGAGGTAAACATCTGGTTGGATTGGGTTCAGATTTTGATGGAATTGGAGAATTTGTTGTAGGGCTGGAAGATGCTTCGAAAACACAAAACTTAGTAAAATATTTATTAAAAAGCTATTCAGCGAATGAAGTAGAAGGATTTACTTCTCAAAATTTTGCGAGATTTTTGAGACGAATGTGTAAGGAGGAACAAATGTGAGTGGCTTACCAGATTGGTTTTTTGCTCTTGTCATTGCGGTTGTCATATGTTTTATTCTTTTAGCGGAATGGTGGACGCGTAGAGGATAAGGGATATGCTATACTAGGGTTGAAATTAGAAGAGAAAGAGGTTTCATATGCTAACATTTGAAGAAAAAGAAGTAATCATTCAGGAATTTCCGGAGTTAACTCGTAAGGAAGTATCCATGAAACGAGTGAATTACCATTACGAAGATAGTTTATATGATAAAACAACTGTTGTTTATCACCTTCACCCAAATGGTAATGGATTTGTTTATGTAGGAGATCTTCCTCAATATACAGCTAAAGAAAAAGGACTTGTGAATATTCGTGAAGTTTCAGCAGATGAATTAAGACAAATGATCAAAGACTCTATTTCTTACTTAGCTACAGAGGAAGAAGAATTTCTCGAGGAAGAAGTAGAAGAAGAGTGGAAAAATAAAGAAAACTCTAAACTAACGTTGTTGCAAGAAGATACGCTATGGAATATCTATCATGGATACAACTTAGAGGATAGCTTTGGTTCGTATGAAGAAGCGACAACTTATCTATTAGAAGAAGGCTTTCGCAGAGTAGGGAAGAAGTAAGGAGGCGTTCCGATGAAAGGTAAATCTACGGTTATACTCCTAGTGGCTGTTCTCCTTTTTGCTATTGGAGCCGCCTTTTATTTTATAACGCAGTTTTTTGAAGATAATCCTACACAGCCTCAGCCAACTGGCTATATTACTGGAGTTATTATAGACATGAACGAGGATGGAGATATATTAGTCGTAAGTGACTTGTCCGTAGAACAGGCTATAACCCTTTCTGTTCAAGACGCGATTGAACAAGGTAAAGATGCAACCTGGTTTTCTTTAACGATGGATCAACGGAATAAACTAGAGAAATACGATGAAGTAAAGGTCGGGCATGATGCTTTAGCAGAGTCTTATCCAATGCAAGGTGTAGCCAAGACAATTGAGAAGTTAAATGAATAAAGATACAGTAATATAAAGCTACTTGCCCCTCGGTTAGTTTGGGCAAGTAGTTTTCTTGGTTACTATTAAAAGCATGTTGTTCTCTTACAACAATAATTATATGAAAGTTGGAAATAAATGACGAAGGATCAACGTAAGAAACTGTCTGTATTAATGATTAATATGTTTATAGCGGTTGCAAGTTTTGGTATTATTATTCCGATTCTACCTGCTTATTTAAAGTCCATTGGTCAAGGAGGAACGGCAGCAGGATTAATGATCGCCATATTTGCTGGAGCACAACTTGTAATGTCTCCAATCGCAGGAAAATGGGCAGACAAATATGGTAGGAGGATAATGATAATCGCTGGTTTAAGTGGTTTAGCATTATCTATGTTTGTTTTTTATCTTTCCGATTCCGTAAGTATCTTGTATGTGTCTCGTATTATCGGTGGTGTAGGAGCTGCGCTATTAATTCCGGCGATCTTCGCTTATGTAGCTGATATTACGACAATGGAACAACGTGCAAAAGGGAATAGTTTAATCTCAGCGTCGATGTCGCTTGGTATAGTAATCGGTCCTGGAATCGGAGGATTTTTAGCAGATTTCGGTTTAAAAATTCCACTTCTTATTTCTGCCATCGTTGGTGTTTTGGCAGTAATCTTTTCCATGTTCGTATTGAAAGAAAGTAAAGCGTTAGAAAATGTTGGCCCTCAAAATAAGCCGGAGCCTATGGTAAAAGAGATCGTACAGTCCTTTAAAAAGCCTTACTTTATCCCCCTTGTCATTACACTCGTGATGAGCTTTGGATTAATGGCGTATGAGTCGGTCCTTGGTCTATTTGTAGATAATGAATTTGGTGCCTCTCCTCAAGATATAGCTTGGATGGTGACCGCAACGGGAATTGTCAGTGTTATTGTTCAACTGTTCGCTGTAGATATAGTTGTACGTCGCTTTGGCGAAGCTAATGTATTAAAAATCTTTTTAGGTATCACAGCATTTGGATTTTTCCTTTCCATAGTAGCCTCGAGTTACACGTTTTTCTTTGTAATTACGATGATTATTTTCCTGTCTACTTCTATATTACGTCCGGTCCTTACAACATTGATATCCAAGCTAGCTGGTCAAGAACAGGGATTTGCGATGGGGATGAATAATGCATATATGAGTATAGGAAATGTATTAGGACCACTTCTTGCCGGATTATTGTATGATGTGCATATTATATATCCGTTTGTATTAGGGTTAGTTGTCCTAGTTATTACGATGATTGGATCGATCATGTGGAAGGGTACAAATAAGTTAATATTAGAAGATTAGCTATGAAAATTTAATCATAATTGCTACGCCTAGCCATAACTATCAATGGTTAGGCTTTTTATTTTGAACACTAACTAAGAACTTTGTGTCTGTCATAAATTTGTGCTTCTTTTTTGATTGAATTGATGAATTATACTAGTATTTTAAAAAAACAGAAAGTTATAATTAAAGAAAGAACGAAGAAAAGGAGAGATATTTATGGTGTACCGTAAAAACCGTAAGGCTCATTTAGCAATGGCCTTTCTTTTTTTAGTATTAACCTCCAATTTTCTTTTGTATCAAACGGGAGTTCAAGAATTTTTATCGTTACAGGTGACTAGTGGCGTAGCAATTGGCTCTTTAATTGATTTAGCAATCATTGCACCGCTTCTTTTTTATGCTGCTTTTAAAATTACGATTAAACAAACTATTGGTTTAATGGTTGCTGGTTTAGTAATTGCTCGGATTTTTATTCCTTTTGAATTATTTGCACCTTTTGCTGGAATACTGTATACAGGAATTGCTGTAGAAGCTTTACTCGTTCTAGCTGAACTAGGTCTTTTATTTCTAGTTATTTGGAAAGTGCCACAGATTCGAAAGCAAATGAAGAAAATGAATGAAGACCCAATTTACAGCATGTTGCCTGCCATCGAAAAAGTAGTAACGAAGAATGTATTTATCCAAATTTTCATGTCCGAAGTCTTAATGATGTATTATGCATTTTTCACTTGGAAAAAGAAAGCGCCAAGCCATGCTGGCGTTGTGACAATGCATGAAAAGACGAGTGCTGTAGCTATTAATATAATGCTTATACATGCAATTCTTATTGAAACAATCGGACTGCACTGGTGGTTGCATGAAAAATCACTCGTTCTGTCAATTGTTCTCCTACTATTGAATATTTACTCAGTTATTTTTGTTCTCGCTGACATTCAAGTAACTAGACTACATCCAATGGAAATAAAGAGCGGGAAATTATATATTACTCAAGGATTTGCATCTCGAATAATTGTTCCACTTTCTAACATTAAAGAAGTGGAATGGGGAGGATCACCACCAAGCAAGAATACCTTGAAATTTATGTATAAAGATTTTGAAGAAGTAGACCCACAAGCGATTGTCTACCTTCACGAAGCTGTTCAAGCTACGATGTTTTTGGGAATGAAAAAGAGTGTAACAGAGTTTGCTATACGAGTGGATGAACCGGAAAAGTTGAAGCATCTGTTGCAAGACATTTAACTGTGAAAACATCCTTTTGTTTGACCTATATAATGAATCAAGTTATAATTATCTCAAATTCAAGATAAATAAAAGGAGTTTTATACATGAAGCATGTTTTTTATAAAGGTGAAGATTCTACTAGACCAACATTATTGCTTTTACACGGTACAGGTGGGAATGAGCATGACTTAGTAGGCTTGGGGAAAGAAGTAGACGGTGAAGCAAATATATTAAGTGTTCGCGGTAAAGTATTAGAAAACGGGATGCCACGTTTCTTTAAACGTCTGGCTGAAGGTGTTTTTGATCTGGAGGACTTGAAGCTCCGTACAGAAGAATTGAAAAACTTTATCGATGAGGCAGCAGAAAATTATGAGTTTGATCGTAATAATGTAGTCGCTATTGGTTATTCCAACGGGGCAAACATAGCGGGAAATCTTTTATTTGAATATGAGAATGTCTTAAAAGGAGCCATTCTACATCATCCAATGGTTCCAAGACGTGGTGTAGAATTACCTCCACTTACAGGTGCCCCAATTTTTATTGGAGCAGGAAAAAATGATTTCATGTGTCCTGCTACTGAATCCGAGGAATTACGTGATTTGTTACAAAATGCAGGAGCAGAAGTAGAACTATATTGGCATTCCTATGGTCATCAATTAACGCAAGATGAAGTGCAAGCAGCAAAAAACTGGTACCAAACTAAATTCTAACAATCGGATGGTTGAGTCGAATAATCGAGTGGCTTCGTAATTTAATCGAATGGCTATCCCAAATAATCGAGTGGTTCCACAAGATATTTGGACGAAAAACGGAGTTAAATAATCGAATCCATGTAAAAAAGGCAAGCAGAAAATCTCATCTGCTTGCCTTTTTTGTTAATGCCACTTACTTGCTTTATATGGACCCTTACTAAAAGGCATCCACCAATTCCATTTTCCAAACAACTTCATTAAGCTTGGTACTAATAGCAAACGAATAATGGAAGCATCTATGGCAACTGCAATGGCAATTCCTACTCCAATTTGTTTAACTGGCATCACATCGGTAAATGCAAATGCACCAGTGATGACAATCATAATAAGTGCAGCAGATGTAATAATTTTACTTGTAGAGGTAAGCCCATCAATCGTAGCTGCAGTGTTATCGAGATTCTTTGCATACTCCTCTTGAATACGAGAAATTAAGAACACTTCATAGTCCATGCTCAATCCAAACACTAAACTAAATACAATGACTGGTATTATTAGTGCAATCGTTGTTTCCTCTATGCCGAAGTGACCATATTGGAAAATGTATACTAAGATCCCGAAAGTAGAAGAGAGTCCGATTACATTCATTATGATTGCTTTCAACGGTATTAATATAGAACGGAATGCAATCATTAGAATAACAAAGGTTGATCCTAGGATTATTGCCAGTAATAACCCTACTTTATCGAATATTTCATCAAATATTTCTTGATTGAATTTTGGGTGTCCACCAAGCATAATGTCCACGCCTACATCTTTTTCAGACCATTCACGAGCCCAATCCTGTGCCTCTGTCGACGATCCGTTTAAGTTAAGAGTGACCGGCAAAAGTAATTTATCATCTTGTATAAACGATTCCGTCAAAGGGGTTAGCTGAGCTTTTATTTCAGGAACTTGCATACTCTGTTCCCATTGCTCTACAGTAGGGATTTCACTAGCTGTAAAAATGGTATTAACAGAATCTACATCTTTATCCGCTAACAACTGGTCTTCTAAGTTTTTTATTTCCTCTAAACCTTTTGTATTGTCCCAACCATCTTTTCGTTCGGCAATTATATAGATAGTTGATTGATCACCTAATCCAAACTCATCATCCATCAATTCATATGCTTGACGAGAATCGTACGAAATAGGGAGAGAATCAACCTGTGGAATAGCGAGTTCCATATCTTTTACAGGAATAATACCAATTCCTAAAACAATAAGTGCTACAACAATTAACGTAACTGGTCTCTTCATAACAAATGCAGCAAAATTACGCCATCTCGTAGATGCACCTGGTTTTACTCGTAGAATTGTCCACTTATTTATATGTCCTTTTAGTAAAAGTAAAATGGATGGCAATAAAGTGATAGATGCAAGAACAGCCATGAACACCACAAGCATCCCGCCAAGTGCAATGTTTTGGAAAATATCCACTTTCATCACAAGCATGGCCCCTAATCCAATAAATACGCAGACAGCAGAGAAAATAATTGAACGACCAGCAGTTTGAATAGCAGTGGAAACTGCATTTTGTACAGATTGCTTCAGCAATTCCTCCTTGTATCGATTAATAAGTAATAGAGCGAAGTCGATACTTAACGCTAGCCCAAGCATTGGTATGATATTCATAACAAATATGGACAAGTCCATCGTACTACTGAATAATGTCATTAATCCGAAGGTAGAAACAACCGTAATTACTCCAACAAGAAGAGGTATTACCGCAGCTACTACACCACCAAATGCTAATAAAAGAACAATGATAGCAATTGGTAAACCAATTGTTTCTGCATTTACTAAGTCTTTTTGACTAGCGCTATTAATATCTTCATTAATCGCAGCGCCGCCAGTTAATGTAACGCCCTTTTCACCATCAATTGTTTCACGTAACTTATCTACTACCCCATTAGTATCACTATTAAAATGAAGCATAGCATAAGCCACATGGTCCTTATAAAGAGCAGGATCATCCAAAGGGGATTGAATTGATTCGGCAATATCTAAATCCTCAATATTAGCTAACGTTTTTTCGATTGTTGCATCCGAGGTGTTATCAAACACGACAAATAATGTTTCAGCAGGTAAGTCGAATGTCTCCGTTAGTTCTTCCATAACTTTCTGATGTTCACCATCTGTGTTAAAGCCATCGCCTTCCAATAAACCGGGTAAACGAATAGCCAAAAACCCCAACCCAATAAACAGAATTAACCAAGCAATAAGAATTGCTTTGTAATAACGCATGACTATATTAGATAAAAAACGCATAAATTTCCCCCTAACAAAATATCTAACCCCATTGTACTGTAAAGAAGAGAAAACATACTAATATAATGTTAATATTATAGGAACAATGAAAGGGAGGTTTAGTGAATGAAAATTACTCCACCGAAACTATCTAGCTCGTTAGAAGAACTGGACATCCAAAGTGCACTTCAGGAAGATAATTATGTCTCAAGCGGTATCGTTACAGAATTAAATTTCGAAGAGGAACAAGAGGATAAAATTATATTCGATCAAATCCATTTTCAAAACATTTCGATGGAAGGAGTTCGGTTTCATCAAGTAGAATTTATCGATTGTTTATTTGATAAATGTGATTTGTCCAATGTAGACTTTGGGGACGCGGTGTTTCATCGTGTAGAAATTCGAGGCTCCAAGTTAATTGGTGCAAATATCTCACAGAGCAGACTAACAGAAGTAAAAATAGAGGACTCTGTTGCAAATTATGTAAGTTTGAGTTTTTCTAAACTAAAGAAAGTAGCCTTTAAACAAGTCACGTTAAATAGAGCAGATTTCATAGAGGTTGCTTTTGATAAAGTAAAGATTGAGAAATGCGAACTAAACGACGCTAACTTCACGGAAACTTCCATGAAGGACATTGATTTAAGTTCCAATACATATGAGCAATTAACTGTTTCCATTGAGAAGCTTAGAGATTGTACAGTGTCTACTGAACAAGCAATTGGTTTTGCAAAGTCACTAGGATTAAAAATAATAGAATAAAGAAAACCCCTTGTCCTAAGACGAGGGGTTTTCTATTAAAAGAATAAGTTTAGTACTTGGTAGATAAGTCCTGCAACTATCGCAGAGATTGGAAGTGTAATAATCCATGTTAAAACGATTTTTTTAGCTACTCCCCATTTTACACCTTTCACACGTTGTGCAGCTCCAACTCCCATAATAGCAGAAGAAATTACATGTGTTGTAGATACTGGTAAATGAATGGTTGTAGCACCAAATATAATCATAGCAGATGATAAGTCAGCTGCGGCACCGTTGATCGGACGTATCTTCATAATTTTACCGCCAACTGTTTTAATGATTTTATAACCACCAATGGATGTACCTAGACCCATTGCTAATGCAGCAGAAATACGTACCCACATCTGAATATCATCCGTAGTTTGTAATTCTGCAGCAATTAATGCCATCGTAATAATCCCCATTGCTTTTTGCGCATCATTAGTTCCGTGTGTAAAAGATTGAAGTGCAGCTGTACCAATTTGGAATATACGGAATCCTTTGTTTGTCCCATAGAGGCTTCCTTTTTTAAAGATGACTTTAAACAAAGACATCATAAGGAATCCGACTGCAAGTGCAAGGAAGGGGGAAAGGATTAGTGCTTGAATTATTTTAATGAACCCTGCCCAATTTAAAATGGCAAAGCCGGCAGCAGAAACTGCAGCTCCTGCGATAGATCCAATCAGCGCATGTGAAGAACTGGATGGAATTCCAAAATACCATGTAACCAAGTTCCAAATAATAGCTGAAAGAAGTGCAGCTAATATAATGAGGGAGCCGTTTTGCAGTGCAAAAGGATCCACAATATCTTTTGTAATTGTTTTGGCAACACCTGTAAAAGTGAGGGCACCAACAAAGTTCATAATTGCAGCCATCATAACAGCTACTCTTGGTTTTAAAGCTCTTGTTGAAACGGATGTTGCAATTGCATTAGCAGTATCATGAAATCCATTGATAAAGTCAAAGGCTAAAGCAAAAAATACTACTAGAATCGTAAGAATGAAAATAGTTTCCATTTTAAAGCACTCCTACGCATTTCGCATGATAATTGCTTCAATCGTAGTTGCTACGTTTTGACAATAATCCGCGACTTCTTCTAATTTTTCATATATATCTTTAAATTGTATAATTCGAACTGGATCTTTTTCTTTTAGGAATAATTGTTTAATCGACGAACGAAGTACATCGTCACACTTACGTTCATAATCTTTTATAAGAATAGCATGTTCATGCATTTGAAGTAACTTCTTATTTGCAAGAAGCTCCATAGCTTTTACAATTTCATCCGTACTTTTAACGATATAACCTAAAAACGTACGCATAGAATCATCGATTTCAATGAGCGAGAACATTTCTAGATTAGCAGTGAAATCGTCAATTCCGTCTAAAATATCATCCATTCTAACAGCTAATGACAAAATATCTTCGCGTTCAATAGGAGTCATGAAGGATTTGTTAAGCATCACGATTAAATCGTGTATTAGTTTGTCCCCTGCAGTCTCATAATTTTTTACATGCACACTGATTTCTTTTAAATCAGCAACAGTGTTGATACGGAAGTCGTCAGCGTAATGAGCTGCTTCTTGGACGTTCTGAGCTACCTTAAGTAAAGATGTAAAAAATGGATCTTGTTTTTTTGAACTAATCATAAAAGCCTCCTGGACTTTAGAATTTTTTTTGTCGATTAATCTCAAATATCATAACAAAAAAATTACAAAATCTACACACTTTTTACTTAAAAACTGTGAAATTTACAATGCTGTAACATTGTTCCCTAAAATAAGGGTGATAAAACATATTGAAAACGTTTACATATTTGAATTTACAGTAAATATTGATATTTTCAGAGGAAAAAATTTGTCGATTTAAGCAAAAAGATAGAAAAAACTATTTTTGAAAAAAAGTAAAAATATGAAACTTTCAGAAAGTGTTTCCGTATATATAAGTAGTTGGAAAAAGGGGTGATAAAAATCGAGCAAATCTTTTTATACGGTTTAATCATTGTTGGTCTTGTAACGATTTTATATGTTTTGTTTGCGGATGCGATTGACGGTCTAGATGCCGGGATTTTTAATCCTACTGTTATTTTATCTTTTGTTTTATTTGTATGTGCTTCAGGCTTTATATTATTTAAAATTACAGACTGGAGTAATACGATTATTATCGTAGCTGCACTAATCATTTCTAGTATTTTGTCCTTTTTAATGTATTACTTTATTTTAGTTCCGTTGGCTTCATCAGAAGTATCAACAGCTTATACGGATGAATCACTTCAAGGACAGGTTGGAAAAGTAATTGTTCCTATTCCAAAGGACGGTTTTGGCGAAATTGTTATTGAGACAGTTAATGGATTGATATCCAAAAGGGCAACTGAGTATGACAATGAAGAGATTGACTACGGTAAACAAGTATTAATCATTGATGTAGATGCGGGTACTTTTTTAGTGAAAGAATATGAGCCATTAAAATATAAGGGGTAGGGGGAAATGAAATGTTGGATATGGGACTTTTAATAGTAATTGGGGCTGTTGTATTTGTGATAGTTGTTATCCTAGCAGTTTACATTACAAAATACCGAACAGTTGGACCGGATGAAGCGCTAATCGTAACGGGGAGTTATTTAGGGTCGAAAAATGTACATACAGACGACTCTGGCAATCGCATTAAAATTATTCGTGGTGGAGGTACTTTTGTATTTCCAGTATTTCAACAAGGCCAACCACTAAGCTTATTGTCAAGTAAATTAGAGGTTACAACACCTGAAGTGTACACGGAACAAGGAGTTCCAGTTATGGCAGATGGAACAGCTATTATTAAAATAGGTGGTTCGATTTCGGAAATTGCAACAGCGGCGGAGCAATTTTTAGGGAAATCAAAAGAAGATCGTGAAAACGAAGCGAAGGAAGTATTGGAAGGTCACTTACGTTCTATATTAGGATCGATGACAGTTGAAGAAATTTATAAGAATCGTGACAAGTTTTCGCAGGAAGTACAACGTGTTGCTTCGCAAGATTTGGCTAAGATGGGTCTTATAATTGTTTCATTTACAATTAAGGATGTTCGAGATAAGAACGGATACCTAGACTCTCTAGGTAAACCAAGAATTGCACAGGTGAAAAGAGATGCAGATATTGCTACTGCAGAGGCTGAAAAAGAAACACGTATTAAACGTGCGGAAGCTTCAAAAGATGCACAACGTGCTGAGTTAGAGCGAGCTACAGAAATTGCGGAAGCGGAAAAAGAGAACCAACTGAAAGTAGCAGAGTACCGCCGTGAACAAGATATTGCTAAAGCACGTGCGGACCAAGCGTATGAGTTGGAAACTGCAAGATCGAAGCAAGAAGTAACAGAGCAAGAAATGCAAATTCAAATCATAGAACGTCAAAAGCAAATTGAATTGGAAGAGAAAGAGATACTTCGTCGTGAGAAACAATATGATTCGGAAGTGAAGAAAAAAGCGGATGCCGATCGTTATGCTATTGAACAAAATGCAGCCGCAGCTAAGTCTCGAGAGATAGCGGAAGCAGATGCGGAAAAATACAGAATTGAAGCAAAAGCAAAGGCTGAGGCAGAAAAAGTTCGATTAGATGGTGTTGCTAAAGCAGATTCTCAAAGAGCACAAGGAGAATCTGAAGCAGATATTATTCGTCTAAAAGGTCTTGCCGAAGCGGAAGCAAAACGTAAAATTGCAGAAGCGTTTGAAATGTATGGGCAAGCTGCAGTTCTAGACATGATTGTACGGATGTTGCCTCAGTATGCAAAGGAAATTGCAAGCCCGCTTTCAAATATTGACAAGATTACAGTGGTCGATACAGGCAGTGGTGAAGGTGGAGGTGCAAACAAAGTTACTTCTTATGCAACCAATTTAATGTCCACTCTTCAGGAAACATTGAAGGCTTCCTCCGGAATTGATGTAAAAGAAATGCTTGAAAATTACGCAGGAAAAGGAAATATTCGTCCGAGCATTGAGCAGCTTACTCATGCTGTAACTGCTAAAAGTGAATCACAGTCGGTAGAAGATTTAGAAGAAGCACTAGTCAAATAAAAAGATGCAGACCGTTCGCTTTAATAGTGAGACGGTCTTTTTTTGTAAAGAAAAGCTCTGTGAAGACGGCCAAGGAGAGACTAATCCGGCGGAGGCTCACGCGAGCTTGCGGTAACCGCACACTAAAAGCTGTATGATACTTCCTATATATTAGGGATGCCTCACCAGACACAATCTGCCTAAAACTCTCCGTAACGATTTCGAGTTATGTCATTAAAGGGAACGAGTAGCTTTTTTCTATATACGCTTCTTTCATAAATGTTAGTGTAAAAGCTTTTGCTAATTGTTATAATAAATATAAATATTTCGTCAAATTCCAACAAAATAAGACTCTCTTAAAAATAGGCAGAATAATCAGATTTATATTTTGTGCATGAGTAGTTAAAGATATAATGGAAGAAAAAATAGTTTAAAATGCTGTCAGAACGCATGGAGGCCAAATGATACTTACTAAAGAGCAGATCCTGGATATCAAAACTAAATATTCTTTATCTAAAGTCGTGACAGATAAGACTATCACTACGTATATCGGAAGCGCTAATAACATTTCTTATTCTTTATATACTTTGCTACCGAACAGCACTTCTTGGATTAATTTTTATTCAAAAGAATATAACAATTATGTAGAGCGCTATACCATTGTTGATGGAGAATTAGAAGTTAAACGTAAAGGTGAAAAGGTTATTTTACAAGCAGGAGACGTCATCAATGCTAGTATGGAACCGTCCGTTGTAACCTGTTATGCACAGAAAGAAGTAGAGATATTATTGGAGATGACAACTCCTTTTTTTGAGAGAGATTTTACAGAACGAGAAATTTTGCACCGCGATGCGAGAAGGATACAAGAAGTAGATGGATATACATATCATCATTGTGCAAGAATAAGAGATTATTCCATTGAACTATGGAAGCGTATAAAACCTGGTGAAAGTATTAAGGTCATAAGTACAGGATCGTATTTTCATGACATAGGAAAGCTAGCAGTTCCAATTGAAATATTAAATAAGTCTGGGAAGCTTACAGATGATGAATGGAAAATCATTAAAATGCATACAACGTTAGGTGCAGAAATGATGAGAAATCATGAAATTGAACGATTACGTCAAGCCGCTTTTATTGTAGAGGAGCATCATGAAAGGTATGATGGAAAGGGATATCCCTTTGGGTTAATCGGCGAAGAAATTTCCTTAGAAGCTTCCATTGTTGCGGTAGTTGACGCTTTTGATGCAATGACGACAAATCGTGTATACAGAGGTGCTATGACATTCGAAGAAGCGATAAAAGAAATTAAAAATGGTAGAGGCACCCAATTTAACCCATTAGTAGTAGATGAATTTCTAAAAATGTTAAAAGAAAAGAATTATGAATGGAATTAAAAAGGAGAGAAGAAAAATGACTTATCGTATTGAGCATGACTCTATGGGAGAGATAAAAGTTCCGCAAGAAAGTCTTTGGGGAGCACAAACACAAAGATCGAAAGAAAACTTTAAAATCGGTACAGAAAAAATGCCGATTGGTGTTGTACACGGCCTTGCCCTATTAAAAAAATCTGCAGCAATTGTTAGTCATTCTCTTGGGAATTTATCTGAAGCCAAAAAAGATGCCATTTCCGTAGCTGCCGATGAAATTCTTGCTGGCAAACTAGATCATCACTTTCCATTAGTTGTTTGGCAAACTGGTAGTGGTACACAATCTAATATGAATGTAAATGAAGTAATAGCTCATCGAGGTAATCAAATCCTTGAAGAAAAAGGTATCGAAGAGCGTCTTCATCCAAACGATGATGTTAATAAATCTCAGAGCTCTAACGATACGTTTCCAACAGCACTTCATATTGCAGGAGTTCTAGCAGTTGAAAAACAACTTTTGCCTGCTATTGAGGTCTTAAAAGAAACACTTGGGAAAAAATCAGAACAATTCATGGATATCGTGAAAATTGGTCGTACTCATTTACAAGATGCAACTCCGCTTTCTCTTGGACAAGAGTTTAGTGGTTGGCACAGAATGTTAGAGAAATCAGCAAAAATGATTACCCAGGCAGTTCAAGACATGAAGGAACTTGCAATCGGTGGTACTGCTGTAGGAACAGGGCTAAATGCACCGAAGGGATTTGGTGATTTAGTTGCTTCGGAAATATCTAAAGAACTAGGTATTGAATTCACTTCGGCTAAAAACAAATTCCATTCCTTAACTAGCTATGATGATGTTGTATATGTACACGGAGCAGTTAAAGCACTTGCTGCTGACTTGATGAAAATTGCAAATGACATTCGCTTGCTTGCAAGTGGTCCACGCTCCGGAATT
This sequence comes from Bacillus sp. Cr_A10, assembly GCF_029222665.1. Classification (NCBI taxonomy): domain Bacteria; kingdom Bacillati; phylum Bacillota; class Bacilli; order Caryophanales; family Bacillaceae; genus Bacillus; species Bacillus sp. Cr_A10. Next base: position 108,121 of record NZ_JARHXR010000003.1, on the reverse strand, counting down.
GGAGAGATTACTATTCCAGAAAATGAACCAGGAAGCTCTATTATGCCTGGAAAAGTAAACCCAACACAAAGTGAAGCGATGACAATGGTTGTTGCTCAAGTGATGGGGAATGACACGACAATTTCTTTTGCAGCTAGCCAAGGGAATTATCAATTGAATGTATTTAAGCCAGTAATTATTCACAATTTCCTTCAGTCTACTCGTTTACTAAGTGATGCAATCATTAGCTTTAACAACAATTGTGCTGTGGGAATCGAACCAAACCTGGAAACAATTAAACATCATGTGAACAATTCATTAATGCTTGTAACTGCTTTAAATCCTTATATTGGATATGAAAATGCAGCGAAAATAGCAAAGCATGCACATAAAAATGGAACGACATTAAAAGAAGCTGCAATTGAATTAGATTTATTGACTTCTGAAAAGTTCGATGAAATTGTACGTCCTGAAAAAATGATTTAACCAAAAATCATTGGTGTATGCAAATCTTCTTAAGGTGCAATTTGAATATAAAGAGGTTATCTATCAGAATGAAAAAGATATTGTTTATACTACTAAGTTCTATATTAGTGCTTTCTGCGTGTGGTCAGAAAGAGACGGAAGTAGGCCATGAAGAACATGCTGAGCATATTGCTCATTCAGAAAATGGCGATATACAAGAAACAACTGCATCAGCTGAAATTTTACCAACATTTTTAGACAGTCAATCTGAGGATATGAAGCTTGTGTACCAAGCAGCGGCAAAAGCAAATGATATCCTAAAATGGATGCCTTGCTATTGTGGATGTGGTGACAGTGCTGGTCACATGAGTAACTTTAACTGCTTTGTACAGGAGATTAAAGAAAATGGCGAAGTAGTATGGGATGACCATGGTACACGTTGTGCAGCATGTTTAGAAATTGCAGTTATGTCGATTAATATGACACAAGAGGGTAAGTCACTTGTAGAAATTCGAAATGCAATCGATGAAGCATATAAAGAAGGCTATGCAACTCCAACAGATACACCGATGCCATCATAAAAAAACAGCCCGTTTCACTAATTTAGTGAGAATGGGCTGTTTTCTTTTAAGAAGAAGTTTCCACCGCAACTTGTAAATTTTGTACCAGAGAGCTATTTACATCACAGACACTTCCTGTTAAAACATAAACTCCTATAGAAGGAAGGTTACAGATTGTTATGGAGAAGCGACTGCTCGGTTTTGGAAAACTGCAGAACCATCATTTTATATATACATTACTCACTAATGATTCTTGTATGACATCCGTTGGAATTTCAAATGTTACGAGACCCATTGAACCCGGTGCTACTTCATATTTATCGAAAGAAATGGTCAGTTTATGGTCTGCTGTAATAGAGAACGTTTGATCCGGGCGAATTGCTGCAAAGCCTATTTCCTCTTCGCTCGCAATCCAATACACAATACTTTCATCCGATTCCATTTGTCTTATCATTTCTTCCTTGATATAGGAGGAAATTACTTCTATATATGCATCATCTTTAAACAAGCTCGGTAACGTAATAAGAACTTCATTTTTCTTATCTATTGTATCTGTTCTTAGCGTAGTAGATGAGGAACCTACAAGGTTCACTTCATAACGACTTATCGATAGAATTTCCTCTGTATCGGTGACCACTTCATACGTAGATGCTACACCAAGATGGCCCCCACCAGCTTCTTTTAATGCTTCCATTTCAATTAGGAAGCTTTCGTAAAGTGCTTCGTTTTCAGCAATATATTTTTCATTTAAAATATTTTCTAATTCTTCATTTTCTAGTCCAGTGACGTTAGGAGTTTTTATATCAGCGTTGTATGTGTCCTCAGATACTTGAATTTCTTGTACTGTCACTACTTGAACAATAGAACCTAGCACGGGTACAGATGATAGCGTTTGGGCCAATGCGGGACTTACATTTACACTTGCCACAAAGATAGCGGCCGCTGCTACCATTCCAATGCCCCATTTTTTAAATGGCATACTTTTTTTCCTCTTTCCTTTTGACTCACGAATGGTGTCCATTACAACATGTTTTAGCTCAGTTGGTATTTCAGTATTATCGTATTGTTTTTTAGAATCATGTAACTTACTCATGCATGCACCTTCTCTTCCATATTTGTTCGTAATTTTCGCAAGGCAGCATATAATCTCGTCTTAACAGTATTAATGTTTTCTCCTAGCATGGTGGCGATATCCTCGATTTTCATATCTTCAAAGAATCGAAGAATAATTATGGTTTTGTGCTGCGCCGATAAATGGTCTATTGCTTCATACAAATCAATATCTCGAATTTCGTCCTCTTGAATTGGTAGATGAAAGTCTAACACATCATCCTCAATTAAGGTGATTCTTTTATTTTTGTGAATATAATCAATTGAGGTATTGATTAAAATTCTATAAAACCACGTTTTTAAATAATGAATATGGTCTAAGGAATCAATGGATTGTAGAGACTTCATAATACTTTCCTGTATTATATCCAATGCAGATTCCTTACTTTTAACATAGCTAAAAGCAAGACGATAATGCGCATGTTGATTTTCAATAATATAGTTTTCAACTAGCTGAAACTTTTCTTTTTTTGTCATGACATCTTTGTACTCCTTTTTCATTTCAGTAACATAATTATGTAACAAAAATTAGACGGAGGACTGGAGTGGAAAGTTTGCCTTATATAAAGAATATTTTCCCCAGCAACAATCCTTCAAATGTAAATATGAATGGCGATGTCCCTTTTCTTAAGAAATTCTTCATATTTATCCTTCTAAAATGTTAAGAAACAATCGATATACTATGTTCATAGTAAACGGAAGGAGAAATAAAATGATACAAGTACAGGATGTAAATCATACATTTTTAATCGGGAAAAAAGGAAAGGAAAAGAAAGTGCCTGTTTTAAAAGGGCTATCTTTTGAAGTGGAGCAAGGAGAGATTGTTGCGATAGTTGGAAAAAGTGGCTCAGGTAAGTCTACTTTGCTTCACACAATAGCAGGTTTTATGAGTCCTGAACAAGGATCCATTACTGTGAATGGTAAGGAAACTGCTTATTTAAATGAAGCAGAAAGAGCACAGTTCCGATTAAATAATTTTGGATTCATCTTTCAAAATTTTCAATTGATGCCGGGACTAACAGCGTCAGAAAATATAGAGCTTCCGCTTAAATTAAAGGGAGTATCTTCTAAAAAAAGAAAAGCTAATGTAAAACAATTGCTACAAAAAGTTGGACTACAAGAAGTAGCAGATCATTATCCAAATGAATTATCAGGGGGGCAGCAACAGCGTGTAAGTATTGCACGTGCGCTCATAACTAATCCACCGATTATCTTTGCAGATGAACCTACTGGTAGCTTAGACTCGGAAACAGAGCAAGACATTTTATTGCTTATACAGGATCTTAATCAAGGATTAGGTGTAACGTTTGTCATTATTACCCATGATGAAGAAGTTGCAAGTATTGCACATCGTAAATTTAAAATGCATGACGGGGAACTAGTAAAAGGAGGTGCTCCATATGTTGTTTAAAGACCAAGTTGATTTTGTACGTCAACATATTAAGAAGAATAAACTGAGAGTATTTATGACGGTTCTAGCTGCCACAATGGGATGTGCATTTTTAATCGTGCTTGCCTCCATCGGGTTCGGGATTCAAGATACAATGCGGAAAGAAATATTACAAGATCAAGCGATTACAGAAGTAGAAGTGTATCCAAATGCTGACGAGGAACTGGATATTTCACAAATAAGATCTATTGAGCATGTAGATGCAATTGTACAAAGGTTAAATTTAAATGCTATGGCTAATTCTCAAATAGAGGACCGTAGCCTTCAAGGAAATGTAATTCTTACAAACTTTGACGAAGAACAAAAATCAAATCTACAATTATCAGAAGGCAGAATGCCCGAAAAGGATAATGAAATAATAGTTGGCTATCAGTTTGCGGAAAGTTTGTTAACGGATGCAGAGCGTAAAGAAATGGAACAAAATGTAGAAGAAAATGCAGAACAAATCGGAGGATACAAGGACTCTTTAATTGGAAAAACAATTTCTTTATCACTTCAGTCTTATGAAGCTGAGGAAGCTTTTCAGGAGAAATGGAATTTTACAATTGTTGGAGTTACAGAAAATCCAGCAAGAGATTGGATTATAGATACAAATGTGTTGGTCAACGAATCTTGGAAGGACAAGTTTAAAGAAGTAATTGTTGCGAATTCAGAAATAGAAGTAGTAGAAGAAGATTTATTTTATGCACAAACGAAAGTATTTACCTCTAGTTTAGAGCATGTAAAATCAGTTACAGAAGATCTAAAGGAAAAAGGCTATAATGTCTATTCGGTCTCTGAACAGTTGGAACAAATAGATGTTTTTTTCATGGCATTTAAAATTGGCCTTATCTTTGTAGGCACAATTGCAGTATTGATTTCATCCATTGGAATCTTTAACACAATGACTATGGCTGTAACTGAAAGAACTCGAGAAATAGGAGTCATGAAGGCAATAGGGGCAAGTCCCAAGCTTATTCAACGGTTATTCTTAATGGAAAGTGCTTGGATCGGTATTATTGGAACAGTTTTAGCTGTAGTCATTTCATATGCAGTGAGTTTACTGGCAAATTTGGTATTGCCAATGGTAGTAGGAGCAGCGTTAGGGGATGAAGATATTCAAAATCTATCCATTACTTTTTCGTTGATTCCATGGCAGCTTGTTGTTATTGCATCGATCATTAGCATAGGGGTTGCAATGATTTCTGGTTGGAGACCCGCGCGAAAGGCAACGAATATTGATGTAATCAATGCTTTAAGACAGGAATTATAAAAGAAAGGTCGTCCTTGATTGGGACGACCTTATTTATTGTGCGATTGTAAAATAAGCAATAAATAGAACAAATACAACGAGTGCATTTATTAAATTGTATTTAGAACGAGAAATTTTTTTATCGAATCGATCAGATTTGTTAATGAATTTAACTCCTAAATAAGTAATGATAATTGCTAAAACCAAAGCGAGAATTGGCGGCATTGGATATACATGTACATCGACAAAATGAACGATAATGATTGCAATAGCCATGGCAATACCATAAGCAACTTTCTTTAAGGTTGGTTCTTTCACTGATTTTGCTCCATTTCTTTTAAAAATAACTTATTGTATAAGTATAACTTCTTTTTAAGATAATTCCTTTACTAGTTTCAATTCACTTTGAATTTTTGTTTTAATTCTTTATTTTCAAGGGCACAATGGGGATTTCATTATTGCACCACAGCAAGTGTTAACCCGAGTAACTCTATGTTAACCTTATTATAACCCCAAGTTGCAGAAGCTGGTTGGTGAGTAATTTTAATGACTGTTTAGCAAGTAAAGGAAATGTAGCCTAGTCTGGGCTAATACTGCACTCTTTGGAGACTGTGGATTTGCCTGCATAGGGATGGCTGGAGCATAAAACAATTAACTGGAGGTTTTGAAATGCTAAGTAATACATTGTCAGTAATCCTAATTGGGCTAGGCATCGTCTTAGCTTTATCTCTATTTGGTGTTATCGAAATTCCGCTAGCATTTGTGTATATCGGCATATTTATAGTGGCCATTGCCCTGTTAATAGTTATTTTTTATAGAAAAAGGAAAATGGAAGGAAATAACTCCTAGTAGGGAGCTATATAGGGAAAAGTCGGTTCTCAGAAGCAAGGAGAACCGGCTTTTTTCAATTAAAATACTCTTTTAGTTCATTTTCTAAGAAAGGATTCGCATGGAGCATTTGTTTAAAATGCTTATATCCTTCCAGTTGTTCAGATGTTGCCTTTTTCCCTGTTTTATATGCACGTATTAAGATGTTTTTAGGAGTGTTTTCTAAATCGATAAATTCGACAAGTTGTGCTTCGTAACCAACCATATTTAAGATTTCAGCTCGAATAGAATCTGTGGCAAGTGCTGCAAAACGTTCTTTTATAAGACCGTGTTTCAACATAATATCTAGACCTGGTGCATCTAGCTGTCTATTCAGTTCGTGCTGACAGCAAGGAACACTTAAAATAACGCTAGCACCCCATTTGACAGCGCGGGCAAGAGCCATATCTGTTGCAACATCGCAAGCATGGAGCGTGACTACCATATCCACAGCAGTTTCCTCGTTGTAATCATTAATATCTCCTACTAAAAACTCTAACTGATCATAGCCTAAGTCCTCAGCAATTTTTGCGCATTCTTCAATAACTTCTTTTTTCAAATCTAAGCCTGTTACTCGAATGTCGAGACCCTTTTCAATTTTTAAATAATGATAGAGGGCAAATGTTAAGTAAGATTTACCTGATCCAAAATCCAGAATTCGAACGGTTTTGTCCTTTGGTAAGTGAACAAGGGTATCATCGATAAATTCAACAAAACGATTGATTTGTTTGAATTTATCGTACTTTTGTTTTTTTACTTTTCCTTCAGCGGTTTGGACGCCTAAATGTATAAGGAATGGATACGGTGTATTTTCATCTAGCAAATAATTTTTTTTTCGATTATGTGATAGGTTGACTGGTTTTGTTGTAGCTAATTTCTCGGACTTCCACATTACTTTGTTTTTCTTGGAAAGTTGGATTTGTACTTTTTCCATTGTGAAATCAGCATGGATTTGACGAAATTGTTCCAATAGTTCGGTCAGTGTTGTTTCAAATGCCTCTATTGTAATATTTTCATGCTTCAAAATACGTTCATATTGATACTCTAGCTGAATATGATATACATTTTTTATTTCAATCGGTTTTAGTTTTACTCGTTTAATTTCATTTGACTTGGCACGAGGCTGACTGACTGTAGCAGCAACCAACTGCTTTTTCTCTATTTGCTCTAGCAGATAATCTTTCATTTCTTGAAATTCCATAAAAACCGCCTTCTTTTAGTAGGATCCTTGGCAATAGTGTATCACAACAAGGAGATTCTAGGGTAGAAGGATGGGTTAGTTGGAAAAATGAATATATTAGTTGGAATTTTAGGTCGACTAGTTGGTAAATAAGCAAGTTTAGTTGGAATTATCGGACCTTTAGTTGGAATGTAAAAGAAATCCCCTTCAGTCTTGAAGGGGTTATTCTTTGATATAGGTCAGAGTTTTACCAGTCACTCCAAATAATATGGTTAGGATGGGGCTAAGCAAGCAGAAAAATGCAAATGGCAAATAGTCGAGAGTAGAAACAGCTAATACATTCGTGATAAATATACCGCACACACTCCACGGAACAAGAGGATTAACGACAGTACCTGCATCTTCCATTACTCTTGCCAAGTTCTTATTGGCTAAACCGACCTTTTGGAATGGAGCTTGGAACGCCTCCCCAGTCAATAAAATCGATAAGTATTGCTCTCCGATTAATGTGTTTACTCCAATTGCGGTAAAAGCAGCTGCCGAAATAACGGATCCGACAGTTTTTAATGAACTCTCTACTTTTAGTAATAAACTTTGTACGATACCAAGAGTGAATAAGAGTCCCCCCATACTTAAGGCAAGTAAAACAAGACCGATAGTGAACATCATGCTATTCATACCACCTCTGGATAACAGGGAGTCTACTACTTCAATACCTGTTTGAGATGAATAGCCAGTGAATAATATGTTTAATATTTCTCCAGCTGTAAGATATTGATGGAAGTAAGAAACGACAATCCCTGCAATAGAAGTTAGAGCAAGAGATAATATTGCAGGCACTTTCTTTATGGAAAGTACAATAAGTAAAGCAAGTGGTAATAATGTGTACCAATGAATCATACCTGTTTGAAGAAGGCCTTCTTGAAAGCTTGAAATCTGCTCTAAATGTTGAGAATCTTTATTTGGCGATAACATACCGTAGCCTATTAGCGAAATAACAAATGCTGGAATGGTTGTCCATCCCATATTCTTTATATGGTCGAATAAATCCACACGAACAATTGCAGAGGCAAGATTTGTAGTGTCTGATAAAGGAGACATTTTATCTCCAAAAAAAGCACCGGAAACAATTGCTCCAGCTGTAATAGCTAAAGAAATATCCATCGCACCTGCCATTCCGATAAAGGCAACTCCAACTGTTGCGACAGTAGTTAACGAGCTTCCGATAGACAAACCAATTATACATGTAATGATAAATACGATGGCATAGAAAAAGTGTGGCGATATGAACTGAAAACCAAGATATATAAGTGTAGGGATGGTTCCACCTATCATCCAGCTACTAATTAAAATGCCTATAAAGAAAAAGATGAAAATGGCTCCAAGCCCCGCCTTTGAACCTTCAACAAGTCCATCTTCTAATTGTTTGTAAGGTACTTTTTTTATGAGTCCGTACGTAATGAGTAAAAGAATAGCGAGTAAAATAGGCATATGTGGAACTGTATCAAATTTTATAATACAAATGGCCATTATAGAAATAATTGATAAAGTAAGCAGTATTGACTCCCAAAATGACGGAGTGATCTTTGATTGAATACGAAACACTGTAAAACCTCCAAGGTGACTAATATTAGACATTAAAAAAACCTTCTATATCCCTATTTGTTAGGGACGAAGGAATCTCCGCGGTACCACCCTATTTGTTGGGCCATACATACCCAACCACTTCATTTCAAAAAGAGCTTTAAAAATTGTTGTAATTCATCTGTCATTCTACCTGAACTTTCACCAACCGTTCAGTCTCTTTTTTCTGTAAACATGCAGACTACTATGACAATCACTCTTATATAATTCACTTTCGCGATTCAACGCTTTCAATCACTGAAGTAATTAGGATTTTACCACTTTTCAGCGCCCTGTCAAGTAAACTAGTAATTTTTTAACACTATTATTTATTCAGAATTTTATGATAAAATGATACTGCATATAAACAATCAAAGGGGAGATTTGTTTGTTAAATGAAAAAACAGTAGGAGAAATTGTTAAAGAAGCAGCGAGAAAGTACCCGGAAACAGAAGCATATGTTTACCCAGAGCACGGTATCCGAAAAACTTATAAGGAATTCGATGAAGAAACTGACGAGCTAGCAAAAGCTTTTATTGGAATGGGGATACAAAAAGGGGAACATGTTGCAATTTGGTCAGACAACAAAAGAGAGTGGCTACTAAGTCAGTTTGCGACTGGAAAAATGGGGGCAGTACTCGTTACTGTGAACACGAACTATCAAGAAAAAGAGTTAGAATATTTATTACAACAATCTGATTCTACTACCCTAATTTTATGTGAGTCTTTTAAAGGTACTTCCTATTTAGATATTTTGAGATCGGTATGTCCTGAGATTTATCACTCGGAAAAAGGGAATATTCAATCCGAAAAACTTCCTCATTTTAAACGTGTCATTGTGATGAGCGAAAATCAGTATCCTGGAATCTATACTTGGTCGGAATTACTTGCTCATGGAAAAGGAGTATCTGATGAAACTTTAGATGAAACGTTTAAATCACTTAATAATGAAGAAGTGATTAACATTCAATATACTTCTGGAACAACAGGCTTTCCAAAAGGTGTAATGCTTTCACACAAAAATGTAGTCAATAACGGACAACTTGTTGGAGATTATATTCATCTTTCGGAACATGATCGTCTATGTATTCCTGTTCCATTCTTTCATTGTTTCGGCTGTGTGATGGGCACAATTGCATCGGTTACTCATGGCACTACAATGGTCATAGTGGAACAGTTCGATGCAGGGAAAGTACTGCAAATTGTACAAGATGAAAAGTGTACAGCCTTACATGGTGTACCAACGATGTTTATAGCAGAGTTAAACCATCCAAAATTTACTCAGTTTGATTTATCTACACTCCGTACTGGGATTATGGCAGGCTCCATTTGTCCAATAGAAGTCATGAAAAAAGTGATGGAAGATATGGGGGCATCCGAAATTACAATTGCATACGGACAAACAGAATCATCCCCAGTTATTACACAAACAAAAACAGACGATGCAATTGAAAAACGGGTTTCCTCTGTCGGTAAAGCACACCCTGGAGTTGAAGTTAAAATTATCGATCCGGTGACAGGAGAAGAAGCACCGGCAGGAGTTCCAGGGGAACTTTGTACAAGAGGTTACCTTGTAATGAAAGGCTATTATAAAAATGAAGAAGCAACAAAATCTGTTATTGATTCGAATGGCTGGCTTCACACAGGAGATATTGCTGTAATGGATGAAGATGGTTACATCGATATTACAGGGCGCATTAAAGATATGGTGATCCGTGGTGGAGAAAATATTTACCCAAAAGAAGTAGAGGAATTTCTATATCAGCATCCTGCTATTCAAGATGTGCAAGTAGTCGGCGTGCCTGATGCCAAATACGGAGAAGAGCTAATGGCGTGGGTCATTTTGAAGGCTGGTGAAAGCTTAACTTCAGAGGATTTAAAAGAGTACTGTAAAGGGAAAATATCGTTTCATAAAATACCAAAGTATGTGGAGTTTATCAATTCATACCCAATGACAGCTTCTGGTAAAATTCAAAAGTTCCTTCTAAGAGAAATGTCGAAAGAGAAAATTGAAGTTTAATAATTAGCGACATATTTCCTGGGAAATAGACATAAAAAGTATAGATGCATATTCAATAATGGAAGAGACAAATAAAAGTGGGGAATCTAGCGGTAGCACATTTTATTTTACGTAAAAATTTTTACCGTGGAAAATGTCACATTTTCTCGTTTATCGTCTAATGTATGTAGGTGATAGGAAAGATAGGATGATTGAATAATTGGAGTCTAGAAGGGTAATGAATAGTAAGGTGAAAAATTAAGAGTAAATTGTTTAATTGAATGGTCCATATATAAATTAAAAAATTATTATGAGGTGACAGAGATTGAGTTTAAAAGCGGACAATATATTTATTAATTTACCTGTAGAAGATCTAAAAAAGTCAGTTGAATTTTTTTCGAAGATTGGATTTGAATTTGATGCAAATATGACCGATGACAATGCAACGTGTATGATCATAAATAAAAATATTTATGTTATGTTGTTAGTTAAAGATTATTTTAAAACATTTACGAAAAAAGAAATTTCAGATACAAAGAACAGTGCTGAAGTGATTTTGGCATTATCGGCAGATAGTAAAGAAAAAGTAGATGAAATTGTAAATAAAGCATTGGAAGCCGGTGGGAAAGAATCATATGAGCCTGTTGATCATGGTTTTATGTATGTTTGGAGTTTCCAAGATATAGATGGTCATCAATGGGAGATAATGTTTTACGATGAAACGGGAGCCACTCAAAATTAAAGATTAAAGTTAATTTCTAATAACTAGCAGGCGTTGATCCAAGAGGATTGACGCTTTTTGTAATGATTTTTATTATAACTTTCGCAGTAGGTAGAACGGTTATTTTATTACTAGGCGCTAGAAGTGGAAATCAACGAAGAGATTTGAAAAGACCTTATAGAGCATCATTTTTATAAGCGATGCTTTTTGGATTTGTTGTATACTATTACAAAGGAAATTTATAGAATTAGAGGTGTATTCATGTATTTAGATCACATTGTTCATCTTGTAACAAAAAAACCAACAGAAGTTGTAGAAGAGTGGAAAGGTAATGGGTTTCATGCTGTTATAGGAGGACAGCATACGCGATGGGGTACGTATAATGCGCTTCTTTACACAAAAACTAGTTATATTGAATGGCTTGCACTAGAAAATGAAGAAATTGCATTAAATGCAAATCATCCATTAATCAATCTTCTACTACATGATTTGAAAACGAAACCAGGTTTTGGAACAGTTTGTATTCGAACTGAAAACATCGAGAGTCTATTTAATCAACTAGAACGAAAAGGTATAGAAACCTCCGGAGTTTTACATGCTGAAAGAAAAACGACAAGTGGCTTGGTTCGTAAGTGGAAAATGCTTTTCGTAAAGGAAGAAATAAGTAATGATTTACCGACTCCGTTCTTCATTGAATGGCAGGAAGATGATGAAGAACGCTATCAATTATTACAAAAGGATGGAACAATAGTAGATAGTAATTTAGAGTTGACTATTTCAACTTGTGAGTTTCATGTGAGAAATCCTAGGGAAGTAATGGATAAATGGAAAAACTACTTTGAGATAAAAGAACAAGATAACCAAACATTACTACTAGCTAATACAAATTTAGTTTTTAAAAAGCTTGAGACAGGAGAACAGGAAAGACTTGCTTGTATATATGTAAATGGCCACGGAAAGCAGGAGCCGATTTATTATGAGCAAGGGACTTATTGTTTTTGCGAATAGGGGGAATCAGTTTGGATGAATTATTAGAAAAGGCGATTGTCGTCGCTGTCAATTTGCAAAGTGACGAGCATTTTGAATATGAATTAGAGGAGTTACATAACTTAGCTAAAGCGTTAAATGTGGAAGTTGTAGGAGAAGTGACACAAAATCTTGAAAGAGTTACGTCATCCCATTATGTTGGTACAGGTAAAGTGGAAGAGATTAAAAACTTCTATGAAGAAGCAGGAGCAAATCTTGTCATTTTTAATGATGAACTTTCACCGTCCCAAATTCGTAACTTAGAAAAAGAATTAGAATGTAAGGTAATCGATCGTACGATGCTTATTTTAGATATTTTTGCACGTCGAGCTAAATCGAATGAAGCACAAATGCAAGTAGAGCTTGCCCAGCTCCAATATATGTTACCACGTTTAGTAGGACTAAGAGCATCACTTGGTAGACAGGGTGGGGGAACTGGCGGCGGATTTAAAAACCGTGGTGCTGGGGAAACGAAGTTGGAGCTAGATAGACGTAAAATTGAAGACCAAATTGCTAAGTTAAAACGTGAGCTAGAGCATGTAAAGGACCAACGAGAAACACAAAGAAAGCAACGGAAGAAAAATGCCATACCAGTTGTTTCACTAGTTGGATATACAAATGCTGGTAAATCCACTATTATGAATCAACTTCTTCATAAAATTGGTCAAGAAGAATCGAAGCAAGTATTTGAAAAGGATATGCTTTTCGCGACATTAGAAACTTCTGTTCGGCAAATAAAATTGCAGGATCAGAAAGAGTTTTTATTAACTGACACGGTAGGATTTGTTAGTAAGCTTCCTCATCATCTTGTCAAAGCTTTCCGCTCAACGTTAGAAGAAGCTCGAAATGCAAATTTACTTCTCCATGTGGTAGATGTTTCGAATGAAGAGCACCGCTATATGATGGAGGTTACAAACGAAACCTTACATGCTGTCGGGGTAGAAGATGTACCAACTATCTATGTATATAACAAATCAGATTTGGCAGAATTAAAGTATCCTCATGTATCCGGCAATAATATTTGGATTTCTGCAAAAGAAGGAACGGGTTTAGACGAGCTGCTCGAATTGATTAAAAAGCATATTTTTTCTAATTATGTACAATGTTCTTTACTCGTACCATTTGATCGAGGAGATATCGTGTCATATTTAAATGAACATGCCTCTATTATGTCCACCTCTTATGAAGAAGAGGGTACTCTTGTAAAAGTAGAATTAAAACAATCCGATTACAACCGTTTTCTAGAGTTTGTATATGCCGAGTAGTGATTAAAAAAAGGTTGCTCACAAGTAGGATTTTTACTTGCGAACAACCTTTTTCTATTGGTAATTAGAATCTTATAATTCTTGAAACTGAATATTATGAAGTCTGGCAAAAATTCCATCCTGCGCTACTAATTCACTATACGAACCATCTTCTGCAATTCCGTCATCGGTTACAACAATTACTCGATCCGCATCACGGATGGTTGCAAGACGATGGGCAATAATAAGGGTTGTACGATTTTCTGCAAGCTCCATTAAAGATTTTTGGATGATTTTTTCTGTCTCTGTATCAAGGGCAGAAGTTGCCTCGTCCAAAATTAAAATTGGAGGATTTTTAAGGAACATGCGAGCTATTGCTAGACGTTGTTTTTGTCCTCCTGATAATTTAAGTCCACGCTCACCGATTTGTGTGTCATATCCATCTGGAAGCGAACTAATAAAATCTTCCAAATGTGCTTTTCTCGCTGCATCCTGAATTTCTTCTTCTGATGCTTCTTTTTTACCGTACGCAATATTCTCTCGAATTGTACCAGTAAATAAAAATACATCTTGTTGAACGATACCAATTTGAGAACGTAAAGATTGCATCGTAACATCCTGGATGTTTAAACCATCAATAGAGATTGCACCTTCATTCACATCATAAAAACGAGGAATGAGCGAGCATATAGTTGTTTTACCAGCTCCAGAGGGACCAACAAATGCAACGGTTTCTCCAGCTTTTATCGATAAATTAATATTCTCGAGCACTGATTTATGCTCATCATAGCGAAAGCTGACATTTTCAAACTCAATGTCTCCATTCAAATGAGATACATTTAATGCATTCGGTCGGTCTTGAACCTCAGGATCCTGCTCAACAAGTTCTAAAAAGCGTTTAAATCCGGCCATTCCTTTTGGATACAGTTCTAAAAGTGCAGTAATTTTATCTACTGGTTTAATTAACACGTTTACATAAAGGACAAAACTTACTAGCTGTCCGTAGGATAGCGTCCCTTTGTATGTGAACCATGCTCCTACAACCAAGACTACCAATGTCACAAGGCGAGTCATCATATAGATGCTGGAATGTGTTCCAGCCATCACTTTATAAGCAATAAGTTTTGCTAGTCGAAATTGACCGTTATCTTCTTTAAAGCGAGCAATTTCAAAGTTTTCATTTGTAAAAGATTGTACTACTCTAACACCGGATACACTATCTTCAACGCGAGCATTTACGTCTGCAATTTTACCGTACATGTTCTTCCATGCTTTGTTCATCATAATATTTCCGTATGTAGCAACAATAGATAAGAACGGGACCATAATGATGGCGATCACTGCGAGCTCTGGATTAATGTTGAACATAATTGCAAAGGCACCGATCAATGTCATAATGGCGATAAATAAATCTTCGGGACCATGATGGGCAAGCTCACCAATATCAAATAAGTCATTTGTAATCCGGCTCATAATATGCCCGGTCTTTGTATTGTCAAAGAAGCGGAATGATTGCCGTTGTACATGGTTAAATAATTGCTGTCTCATATCCGTTTCAATATTTATACCGAGTTTATGACCTAAATAACTAACGATAAATTGAAGAAATGTACTTATTATATATACGATAAATAGTAAAATACTCACCCTTACTATCATATTCCAATCTCCACCTGGTAAAAGGTCATCAATGAACCATTGAACTGCTACCGGAAATGCAAGTTCTAAAATAGCTACGAACACTGCACTGCTAAAGTCGATAATGAATAATCGTTTATGCGGTTTGTAAAAGGCAAAAAACTTTTTAAGCACAGAAATCTACTCTCCTTTCCTATGTCATAACGACTATTATATAGAATAATTTCAGAATTCGAAATAAGTAAATGTTTTTTGACAATAAAAAAAGGGAAGTTTATAATATGTTTTTTATAAGCAACACTCAAAGGTCGGACATCTGTACAACTTTTTGATTACTTTGAGTTTTCTAAATTAGAAGAGAGGTATAAAACATGGCTACAAAAGAAGAAATAGTTCAGTCGGTACCGCAGAAAGGGTTTTTTGGGCATCCAAAAGGTTTATTGTCTCTATTTTTTACGGAGTTTTGGGAGCGCTTTTCTTACTACGGAATGCGAGCGATATTAATTTACTATATGTACTACGAAGTAACAGCAGGCGGACTAGGGATGGATCGTACTACAGCTAACTCCATAATGGCTATCTACGGTTCATTAGTTTATATGTCTGGAATTATTGGTGGTTGGATTGCTGATAGACTTTTTGGTACTACTAAAACCGTATTTTACGGTGGTGTCCTCATTATGTTTGGACATATTGTGTTAGCGTTTCCTGGTGGAACGACACCATTATTTATTTCAATGGCTTTAATCATTGTCGGTACGGGTTTATTAAAACCGAATGTTTCTAGTGTCGTCGGAGATTTGTATTTAGAAACTGATCCTCGTCGTGACTCTGGCTTTAGTATTTTCTATATGGGTATTAACATGGGGGCATTTATTGCACCTTTAATTGTCGGAACAATTGGACTAAAGTATAATTTCCACTTAGGATTTGGAATTGCAGCTATAGGTATGGCAATTGGTTTAATAGTATTCCTAATTACAAAGAAAAAGTATTTAGGTTTAGCCGGCTCTTATGCTCCAAATCCAATGGGAAGAGAAGAGCGAAAAAAAGTATTCACTAGAATTGGGGTTGGAGTATTACTACTTCTAATCATCGGATACTTTTTAATTGACCAAGGTATTATGACATTCGATGCATTTACAATGACCGTATCTATCTTAGGGATTGTTATTCCAACGCTTTACTTTATCGTTATGTATAGAAGTGAAAAGACAACGGTAGATGAAAAATCTAGATTACTTGCGTATATTCCGTTATTTGTCTCAGCGATGATGTTTTGGGCAATTCAAGAACAAGGATCAAGCATCTTGGCGGTATATGCAGACGAACGTGTAGATTTAACGATCGGTTCTTTTGAGATATCTCCTGCATGGTTCCAATCATTGAATCCGTTATTTATCATTGGGTTTGCTCCAGTGTTTGCTTGGCTTTGGGTAAAACTAGGGGATCGACAACCATCTACACCGAAAAAATTCGCATACGGCCTATTATTTGGTGGTCTGTCGTTTATCGTCATGATTATCCCAGCGTATGTAAATGGGACTGAATCACTTGTTAGTCCATGGTGGCTAGTATTGAGTTTCTTTTTAGTTGTTCTTGGTGAATTATTACTTTCGCCAGTTGGTCTATCTACAACTACTAAGCTTGCGCCAACTGCATTTGCTGCACAAACGATGAGTTTGTGGTTTATGACAAGTGCTTCTGCTCAAGCGATCAATGCACAAGTCGTTAAATTTTATTCTCCAGAGAATGAAATTCTTTACTTCGGGGTCATAGGTGCGGTAGCAATTGGAATAGGATTTTTACTATTCTTCTTAACACCACTTATTCAAAGATACATGCGTGGAGTAAACTAATAGAAAATAAATGAAACCTTTCCTTAACTTTCCTCGTAAAGTTATTATCAATAGGGAAGGGATGATAAACGATATGAAGAAATGGTCGACACTTTTAGCTGTAGCCACATTAACATTAGGTTTAGCAGCGTGTAATGAAACAGCTGCCCCGGCAAATGAGAAGGATGTAACTGAGAAAAGTGAGTTAACTTTACAAGAAGTATATGATAAGTCAATGGCAGCTTCAGAAGAATTAAAGAGTGTAAAAGCAAAAATTGATATGAAGCAAACGATGCAATTGCCTGGACAAGACGTAAATTTAGACATTAATTCATTAATGGATATGGATTATATAATTGATCCATTACAAATTCACCAAACAGGAACAACATCTATGAAATCTACTGATGAAAATATGGGAAATCAAGAGATGAAGATGGAGAGCTATATAACGAAGGATGCTTTTTATACGTATGAGGGAGAATCTGGTCAATGGATGAAGTTTCCTCAAGAAATGATGAATCAGTTAATGAGCACAACAGATCAATCGAATCCATCAAATCAATTAAAACAAATTGAAGGATATTTAGAAGACTTCACCTTTGAGCAAGATAACGACAACTATATTCTTACTTTAGAAGCGTCTGGAGAAAAATTCACCGAGTTAGTAAAAGAACAAGTGGATGAGGCTCTTCAAAACATGGTTGGTGTGGAAGAAATTGAAATGGATATGATTATTAATTCCGTAAACTACTTAATTCATATTGATAAAGAGACATTCCAAACAAATAAAGTAGATATGGTTCTTGATATGGATATGACAATCGACGGAGAAACAATGAATATGAAACAAGATATGAAATCCGACTTCTCTAATTTCAATCAAGTAGAAGAAATTGTTATTCCTCAAGAAGTAATTGATAATGCGGTAGAAATTTAAGCTTTAAATGTATATGCGAAGCGTCAAGTAGATATTGAAAATAGCGAAAAAGACTGCTGTAAATGTTGCGAAAAAGCGACAATTACAGGCAGTCTTTTTGTTTTACATATTTTTTATAGTAAAATTAAATATGAGCTAATTTCAAATAGTACTTTGTCATAAATACACTAACATATATCATTTTGTTGATAGGAGTGGCAGGCGACGACTCCAGCGGGATGAGTGAGACAGATAAGACATCACAAGCGACGCGTAGCGGCGGTGATGGTTTATCGCTCACCCCGCGGAAAGCGTCCGCCTATAACGGAAATCAACTATACCTTATATTACTAAAATATATATTTCTTTAGTTTCCTTTAATTTGGTTCGTGTTTTTCAAGTAAATTTGAATTATGAAATTGCTTCATATAAATAAAATAGGATGAACTGGCATATACGTGTATTTTCAATTGAAAATCATTTTCATTTAAGCGTTGACTTGTATTGTCAAGGTGCTATAATAAAAACTGTGAGTAAATGATAATGATTTTCACTATCGCCCTTTCACAAATAGAAATGTTGAGGATAGTTATGAAAAAAAGATATCTTGTAATTGCACTAGTCGCACTTTCTCTCTTATCTCTCTTTGTTGGTGTAACTAGAATCTCACCAATGGATTTGTTAGATATTACTTCGGAGGAGACACAAATATTTCTCATTAGTCGCTTACCTAGACTTATCGCCATAATACTTGCAGGAGCAGGGATGAGTATCGCAGGTTTAATAATGCAGAGTCTAAGTAGAAATAAATTTGTATCACCGACCACAGCTGGTACTCTTGATGCTACCCGCTTAGGTATTTTAATCTCGATGCTTGTATTTACAAATGCAACGTATATGCAAAAAATCTCTTTTGCATTTATATTCGCACTAGCAGGTACATTGCTCTTTATGCAAATACTAAATCGGATTAAATTTAAGGATGCAATTTTTGTTCCGCTTGTAGGTCTGATGTTTGGAAATATTTTAGCCTCTATAACGACGTTTTTCGCTTACAAATCAAATATAATTCAAAATATCACCGTTTGGTTACAAGGAGACTTCTCTTTAATTTTAAAAGGTAGATATGAATTGCTTTACATAAGCGTACCAGTACTTATTATTGCCTATATTTACGCTAATCGCTTTACTGTAGCAGGAATGGGAGAGGATTTTGCAAAAAATCTCGGTCTTTCCTACAAAAGAGTATTAAATTTAGGTTTAGTGCTAGTTGCTTTGATCTCTACAACTGTTGTATTGACAGTTGGAATGATTCCTTTTTTAGGATTAATCATCCCAAATATAGTATCCATATTTAAAGGAGATCATTTAGAAAAAACATTACCACATACTGCGTTGCTAGGAGTCATTTTCTTGTTGATATGCGATATTCTAGGTAGGGTATTAATCTTTCCTTATGAAATCCCGATTAGTATGACAGTTGGTGTAATCGGAAGTGCAATCTTCCTATTCTTGCTGTTTAGGGGGAAAGCATATGCGTAACAAAACAAAAATGATTATATTACTAGCTTTGGCAATAGTTTTTATAGTACTTTATTTGTTTCAAGGGTTGAATGGAAGCTATGATTATGCATTGCCACGTCGAGCTATAAAGGTATTGGCGATGGGACTTACTGGGGTAGCGATTGCTTATTCTACGGTAATTTTCCAAACTATTACACATAATCGAATATTAACTCCAAGTGTAATGGGTCTGGATTCGTTATACATGTTAGTACAGACATGTATTTATTACTTCTTTGGTTCAATGTCGATTTTAGTTATAAACAAAAACTATAATTTCTTTATTTCTGTTATAGCAATGATCGGATTTGCTCTGTTACTTTATCGCTTTTTGTTCAACGCAGGGAAACGCCCAATCTATTTCTTGCTACTTGTAGGGATAATTTTAGGAACATTTTTAGGAAGTATTACAACTTTCCTTCAAGTACTTATTGATCCAAACGAGTTTACAAGTTTACAAAATAAGATGTTTGCAAGTTTTAACAACGTAAACGGTGATTTAGTTTGGTTAGCGATGGTTATTATCGTCTTAGCCATCCTATATGGTTGGCGCACGATTAGAGAGTTGGATGTAATGTCGCTAGGACGCGATAATGCTATTAATCTCGGTGTGGATTATGACAAAATAGTTAAAACGATGCTCGTACTATCAGCTGTTTTAATTGCTACTTCTACAGCGCTGGTTGGTCCTATTACATTCTTTGGCTTAATCGTCGCAAACTTATCGTACCAATTCTTCAACACATACAAGCATTCGGTATTAATTACTGGAGCTAGCATAATGAGTTTAATAGCACTAATTGGAGGACAGTGGATTGTAGAACGTATATTTACATTTGATACAACACTGAGCGTGATAATTAACTTTCTCGGAGGAATTTACTTCATTTATTTATTACTAAAGGAGAGTCGAGCTACATCATGATACAAGTTAAAGAAGTAACAAAGTATTTTTCTAAAAAGCCAGTAGTGGATAACGTAAGTGTTAATATCCAGTCAGGAAAAATTACATCCTTTATCGGACCTAATGGTGCTGGAAAATCTACACTTTTATCAATGGTTAGCCGCTTATTGGATGCAGATACAGGTGAAGTTCTACTAGATAAATCGAATGTTAGTAAATGGAAATCCGATGAGTTTTCTAAACGCGTATCCATATTAAAACAATCAAACTATATGAATGTACGCTTAACGATTCGTGAACTAGTGTCATTCGGCCGATTTCCTTATTCTAAAGGACGTTTAAATGCAGAAGACATGAAAATGGTCGACCAGGCTATTGAGTATATGAATTTAGCTGATATCGAGGATAGCTATTTAGATGAACTTTCTGGTGGTCAACGCCAACGCGCTTTTATCGCGATGGTTATTGCTCAAGATACGGAATACATCTTGCTAGATGAGCCATTAAATAATTTGGACATGAAGCATTCTGTACAAATTATGAAGATTCTTCGCAAGCTTGTAGAAGATCTAGGTAAAACGGTTGTCATCGTATTGCACGATATTAACTTTGCATCCGTGTATTCAGATTATATTGTCGCATTGAAGGACGGCCGTGTGATCAAAGACGGTCCTACTCATGAAATTATTAACTCTGATGCACTAAAAGAAATTTATGACATGGATATTCCAATACAAGAAATGAATAGCTGTCGAATTTGTGTTTATTTTAATTCATAAGAAAAAGGAGCGTTTAATAGATGAAAAACAAGAAATTTTTAGCGGTGATTTTCGCCATGCTAGTTCTATTACTTGCAGCGTGTGGATCAAACGAAGATGCGTCAACTAAAGAAGAAGGTACTTCAGAAGAAAAAACAGGATCAAACGAAGCATCATCAGTTTTCCCATTAACTATTCCTCAACCAGAGGGATATAAAGAAGTAACACTAGATAAAAAACCAGAAAATGTTGTTGTTTTTGACTATGGTTTTCTTGATACATTAGATGCACTAGGCGTTGATGTAACAGCTGTATCTCAAAGCAGCCTTCCAAAATATTTAAGCAAATATGCAGATGAAGCTGCATATAAAAATGCTGGCGCACTTAAAGAGCCAGACTTTGAAGCAATCAGCACGATGAATCCGGATGTAATTTTCATTTCTGGTCGTCAAGCAGACGCTTATGAAGAATTAAGTAAAATTGCTCCTACTGTTTATGTTGGAGTTGATACTACTGACTACATGAATTCATTCAAAGCTAATACTGAGTTAGCTGGTAAAATTTTCGGTAAAGAAGCAGAAGCAACAAAGGCATTAGAAGAAATTGATGCAAAGGTTGCAGAAATGTCAGAGAAAACAAAAAGCATTGAAGAAAAGGCTTTAGTAGTTCTTGCATCTGAAGGTGAACTAAGTGCATATGGTCCAGGTTCACGTTTTGGAATAGTACATGACGTGTACGGCTTTAAAGCAGTTGATGAAAATTTAGAAGTTTCTACACATGGTCAAAATGTTTCATATGAATATGTGTTAGAGAAAAATCCAGATATCCTATTCGTAGTAGACCGTGATGCAGTTGCCTCTGAGGGTGAGTCTGGCACAAAAGCGGCGATTGAAAATGAAATCGTAAGCAAAACAAATGCTGTTAAAAACGGTAAAGTATATTATTTGGATCCAGAAGCTTGGTACTTAGCAGGTGGCGGTATTGAATCGGAAAATGCAAAAATTGATGCAGTCCTAGAGGCAATTAAATAATATGTTTTATCAAATAAAACGGATGGTTATAAAAGAAGGTTTTTCGTCTAGTGTGGTAGAACGTTTTCAAGGAGAAGGAAAACTTGAAAAGCAACCGGGCTTTGAAAAGTTAGAAGTTCTAGTGAAAAAAGTTCGCCGTGGGGAAGAAGAAGTCCTTGTAGTAGTAGGTTGGAGATCAGAAGAGGACTGGAAGAATTGGGAGAAGAGTCCCGAGCATATTGCTGGTCACAAAGCGAATATAGGAAAGCCAAAGCCTGATTATATTATTGAATCCAGCCAAAATGTATATGAAGTAAAAGTAAGTAAATAATTTGAAATCCACAAGGTACACGTACCTTGTGGATTTTTTTTGGCAGAATCGAAGTCGGCTCCATAAACGAACCGAATTGCTCTATTAATTGGATGCTTATATTTTAATTGTACATAATATATTATCTAGCTTATACTTTTTGTTAGGAGGGGATTTTGTGAAAAAATGGTTTTATCCACTCGGAGTAGTTACTTTGGTAGGATTTGTCATGTTGTTTCTAAAAGTTTCAAAAGAAGAAATTATAGCAATTGATCATACAATGTCCGAACTTCTTGCAGGAAATGCTTTTATAACTTTATTTCATTATATTGGCGAAACAAAGTTTATTTTAGTAGCTATGCTTCTATTAATTATCTATTTGTGGTTACATTCAAGAAATTATAGAGCTATGCTCTTTGTTTTATTTTCAGTGGGTGTAGGAAATGTGCTAAATCAATTATTAAAAAAGTGGATTCAAAGAGAACGACCAGATGTTCCTCATCAATTAGAGACCTTTAGTTTTCCTTCCGGCCATGCAATGGTTGGTTTACTTTATGTATTTACCATTACCTATTTATTGACAGAGCATCAGTCAAATAATAAAATCAAAATTTTTACGTGGATTTTGGCTGTTCTTCTTGCAATGATGATTGGTCTATCCCGTATTGCAGAGAGTCGTCATTATGCTTCAGATGTGTTTGCTGGATGGATGGTAGGGTATACATGGTTTGTAGTGGTTGCCTTATGGTACGAATGGAGAAAAAAGAGTTTTAAAAAAGAATAGAAACAAAGGTCCTTTCCTTTATGGAGAGGATTTTTTGACTTGTAGAATAAAAAAAGGAGCAAATGTATATGTTTGAGCTACCAGATGAACTAGTTAAACTTGCTAAAAAGAGAATAGAAGGTTTTCCTGTAGAAGGTTTTGTTAAGGGGAGAGGGCCTCAAACCCCTACAATTATGTTAATTGGGGAAGCGCCAGGAGAAAATGAGGCAGTTGAAGGTATACCCTTCATAGGAAGAGCAGGGAATGAATTAGCAAAATCACTTGCCACAATCAACCTAACGAGAGATGAAGTATATATGACGAGTGCTGTAAGAAGCAGACCATATTTGTGGAAAGAGAAGAAAATGAGAAATGGGGAAATAACGAAAAGAAAATATAATAGGCCACCTACTCAGCAGGAAATAATTGCTCACGCACCACTTCTCGATTTTGAATTAAAAAATATTTCCCCACTCGTTATTGTAACTTTAGGCAATGTAGGACTCCAGCGTCTATTAGGAAAGGAAGCAAGGGTGTCAGAGATGCATGGCCAAATCATAAAACATCCCGTTCAACACCTTGCTTCACTAAAAGAAAGTGTATATAAATGGTCTACAGAGGAATATATTATAATGCCTACGTATCATCCAGCCGCAGTTTTTTACCGCCCGTCTAATCGAGATATATTAGAAAAGGATTGGTTAAATATTGGAGAGTATATTAAAAAATCTACTGCATTTTAATGTTTTCTTCAATTGAAAATTGTTGCGTCAAGGAAACTTAATGCGTATAATAAAGTGGAAATCATTGATAAGAAAGAAGTTGGTACAATGGAAGGCAATGTTGTTTTTGCACTATTACTTACATTGTTTGCGGGATTAGCAACAGGAATAGGCAGTTTGCTATCTTTGTTAACTTCTCGAACAAATACTAAATTTTTATCTGTTGCGTTAGGATTCTCGGCAGGTGTAATGATATATGTATCTTTAGTTGAAATATTTGTGAAAGCAAAAGTTTCACTAGTAGCGGAGCTAGGCGAGAAAAATGGTTATTGGATGACCATTGTTGGTTTTTTTGGTGGGATGATTTTTATTGCGATTATTGACCGTTTATTACCTTCCCTTGGCAACCCACATGACGCTAAAAGTGTAGAAGATATGGATGTGACACCAACTAATGCTGAATACACAAAACTAATGAAAATGGGTATGTTTACTGCACTCGCCATCGGAATACACAACTTTCCAGAGGGAATTGCAACATTTGCTTCTGCGTTGCAAGATCCAAATCTAGGGATTGCCATAGCGATAGCTGTAGCTATTCATAATATTCCAGAAGGGATTGCGGTTGCTGTTCCTATTTATTATGCGACTGGAAATCGTAAAAAAGCATTTAAATTATCATTTCTTTCGGGACTTGCAGAGCCTGTGGGTGCGTTTGTTGCATACTTAATATTAATGCCATTCTTAAACGGTGTAGTTTTCGGTGTAGTATTTGCCGCTGTTGCAGGAATTATGGTGTTTATTTCGTTAGATGAACTATTACCAGCTGCAAGAAAATACGATGAAGCGCATTCTTCTATTTACGGTGTCGTAGCTGGAATGCTTGTAATGGCACTTAGTCTAGTTTTAATGGCATAGAAAAGAATATGTTTCAAATGTATAAAGGCAGTGCAGTTCTCATTAAGAGAGAACCGCACTGCCTTTTTTATTTTTTAATGCAACAATTCCTGTCCGATTGATTGACACTGGTACAAGTTGAAAGTTAGGGAATATACCACTTAACTTAGAGATAAAGTCTTCCTCTGTTCCTCTTTCCACCAAAGAGAGAAGGGTAGGTCCAGCTCCACTTATACAGGTTCCGTATGCACCGGCTCTTTTCGCAGCAATTTTAATCTCTTTGCTTTCTGGAATAAGGTTTAGACGGTATGGTTCGTGGAATAAATCCTGTTCCATATACACACCAGCTTGTTCAAACGATTGAGATAGAAGTGCGGCTATTAATAAATTTGCAGCAGCACTTGCTTGTGCGGCAATTTTACGTGTATAGGTTTCAGGTAAGGCATTTCTTGCTTTTTCTGTTTTTAATTCAAAGTTTGGAATGAACAAAACAAAAGCAGCACCAATATTAGCTGTATGAAATACGTGAATTTCTCCATTTTCAGCAGAAGAAGAAATAGTAAAGCCACCGAAAATAGAGGCAGCTGCATTGTCAGGATGTCCTTCCATTGACGTTGCTACTTTTAGCTTGTCTTGTGAAGTAAG
The DNA here is from genome assembly GCF_029222665.1 of Bacillus sp. Cr_A10. Classification (NCBI taxonomy): domain Bacteria; kingdom Bacillati; phylum Bacillota; class Bacilli; order Caryophanales; family Bacillaceae; genus Bacillus; species Bacillus sp. Cr_A10. The sequence goes on along the minus strand of NZ_JARHXR010000003.1, from coordinate 82,699 downwards.
CTGAAGATCGAGCACTTGGTTAGCAACTTCTATTCCAGCCACAATCGCAGAAGCACTACTCCCCATCCCGCGAGCGAGGGGGATTTCACTTCTGACTTCTAAGTGGCAGGCAGGTAATTCTAATCCGTGTATTTGTGCAGTTTTTTGTGCAGCTTGCACCATTAAATGATTTTGTGGATCTGGTACTTCTGGAAGATTATCTGTTAAATTATCAATCTTCCATTTCTCAGAAACTTCCACGTCTACTTCTAAGTATTTATCCAATGCTATTCCGATTGAATCAAAACCAGGGCCTAAGTTAGCGGTGCTTGCAGGTATTAAAATGGACCATTTGTTACTCATAAAACTCCCTCAATGTATTGACGAATTTCTTCCTCGTCATTTTTTAATGAAACTAACTCAACTGTAGATACATTCATCGCTGTATCTGGATCTTTTAAACCGTTACCAGTAAAAATAGTAACCACTTTACTTCCTGCGGAGATTTTTCCACTTTTCACTGATTTAATAACTCCTGCTAAAGAAGCAGCAGATCCAGGCTCTACAAATATCCCTTCGCGATTAGCGATTAATTGATAAGCGTTTAGAATTTCTTCGTCTGTGACAGAATCAATAATACCACCAGATTCGTCTCGTGCCGCTTCAGCTAAAGACCAGCTTGCAGGATTCCCAATACGAATCGCTGTTGCAACTGTTTCTGGATTAGCAATTGGAGCACCTTGAACGATTGCAGCAGAGCCTTCAGCTTCAAAACCGAACATTTTAGGTAGACCTGATTGTTTTACTTCATTATATTCTTTGAAGCCTTTCCAATAAGCGCTTATGTTACCGGCATTTCCAACTGGAATACACAGAAAGTCAGGTGAAAAGCCTAAAGTGTCGACAATTTCAAAAGCAGCTGTTTTTTGACCTTCTATTCTATATGGATTGACAGAGTTAACTAAAGCAACGGGTGATGTTTCACTAACTTTCCTAACAATTTGTAGTGCATCATCAAAGTTACCGTCAATTTCAATTATTTTAGCTCCATACATACATGCCTGAGCTAATTTACCAAGCGCGACTTTTCCTTTTGGGATGACGACAATCGATTTTATTCCTGCACGAGCAGCGTATGCTGATGCAGCTGCCGAAGTATTTCCTGTAGAAGCACAAATGACACATTCACTGCCATCTTCGATTGCTTTAGCAACAGCGAAAACCATTCCTCGGTCTTTAAATGATCCAGTAGGATTTGCACCCTCTACTTTTCCGTAAAGTTCAATACCCAGTTCTTTGGACAAGTTATTTAATTTTATAAGAGGCGTATTTCCCTCGTGTAATGTTAAATTTGGTGTTTTATCTGTTACAGGTAAAAAATCTTTGTACTCTTCGATTAAACCTTGCCAAGCCATGTTGTGTTCCGCCTCTCTGTTCTTCTTGAATAAACATATGTATTTGTATAAAGGACATTTTACCTTAATAATACTTAAAAAACAAGATAAACTTTCTATTGAAAGTTTGCTAAACGAGCATTATACTAATCATGTAAACAAAAAACATTACAGGTGTAAAGACAGGAGAAAAAATGGCTACTATAAAGGAAAACAAACCCCTATCAAAAAATAAATTACTAGGCATTGCGGGTCTAGCTTGGATGTTCGATGCAATGGATGTAGGAATTTTATCCTTTGTTATTGCAGCGCTTGTTAGAGAATGGAGCTTGACTCCTAATGAGATGGGCTGGATTGGAAGTATAAATTCAATAGGGATGGCTGTTGGTGCATTGGTATTTGGAGTACTTGCAGATAAAGTAGGTCGTAAAAAAGTATTTATGATTACATTGGTCTTGTTCTCTGTGGCAGGGGGTTTATCAGCTCTCACCACTACATTAGCTGCATTTTTAATTCTACGATTTTTTGTTGGAATGGGGCTAGGAGGAGAATTACCGGTTGCATCCACGCTTGTTTCTGAAAGTGTCGAAGCAAAAGAACGAGGTAGAGTAGTAGTATTACTTGAAAGTTTTTGGGCAGCGGGCTGGCTTTTATCAGCACTAATTTCTTACTTTATAATTTTAAATTACGGTTGGAGAATAGGTTTAATTATTACGGCACTACCAGCGTTTTATGCAATTTATTTACGTTTAAAGTTACCAGACTCTCCGCGTTTTGTATCCAATGAAACACAATCAAGATCAATTATGCAAAATATGAAAGATGTATGGTCGAAGAAATATGCAAAAAGAACACTTATGCTTTGGATTGTCTGGTTTATGGTAGTCTTTTCGTATTATGGAATGTTCTTATGGTTACCAAGTGTAATGGTAATGAAGGGATTCGATTTGATAAAAAGTTTTGAATATGTATTAATAATGACTCTTGCTCAATTACCTGGCTACTTTACAGCTGCTTGGTTAATTGAAAAGGCAGGTCGTAAATTTGTATTGATAACGTTTTTACTTGGAACAGCAGCGAGTGCACTAGTTTTTGGTTCCGCTGATTCAACAGCTGTATTAATCATTTCAGGTATGCTCCTTTCATTTTTTAACTTAGGAGCTTGGGGTGCTTTGTATGCTTATTCACCAGAACAGTATCCTACAGTAATACGCGGAACTGGTTCCGGAATGGCTGCATCCGTTGGGCGTATTGGTGGGATTTTAGGACCTTTGTTGGTTGGTTCTCTTGTAACTGCTGGCTACGAAATTGGTTATATTTTTGGCATTTTCTGTGTGGCCATAGTAATTGGCGTTTTAGCAGTACTCTTCCTTGGTACAGAAACAAAACAAGTGGAATTAGACTAACTAAATATATAAAACCTGTTCCTTAAAGGGAGCAGGTTTTATTTTGTTTCATTCCCAATAACATAGTAAAATGAAAGAATGGAAATACGGGAGGTGCAGGACTTGGGAGATCTACGTCATAAACGAATTCTTATTATCGGTTCAAGTGGTGCAGGCAAATCAACCTTATCAAGAAAGCTTGCTGAACAATGGAAATTACCAATTGTCCATCTGGATGCCCTTTTTTGGAATCCCGGATGGGTACCTACACCAAAACAAGCATTTCGCGAAAAAATTCAGACGAAACTAGAGGGAAATGAGTGGATTATCGATGGCAATTTTGACTCTACTTTGGCATTAAGAGCTAAATACGCAGATTTAATTATCTTCTTAGATTTTCCTCGGTTACTCTGTACGTATCGAGTTTTCAAGAGAGCATGGGAGTACAGAGGTAAAACACGTCCTGATATGGGTGCCGGGTGTGAAGAAAAAATAGATTTAGAGTTTGCTCTATGGGTATGGCGTTTTCCAAAAGATGTCCGCCCAGGTATATTAAAAGTATTAAGAGAAGCAAGTAACGTTGATATATGTATATTAAGAAATCCGGTGGAAGTGAAAGCCTTTATTGATACTGCCCCAAGTAGATAAATGTAGGAGGAACAGCTATGAGAGACAAACAACTATCGGAGAGGCAAATTATCGAACTAATTGAAAAGGATGCCGATATCATTCTCCCGTTAACGAATGGAGAGCCACATAAATTACTTGATATTTTGGAAGAAAATACGGATGCTTTAACTAATGTGAAAATTCATCAGTTACTCGCATTAAAGCATCGAAAGTATATGGAAGGTGCATTCCCTGGAAAGCTTAGTCATGTATCCTATTTTTTAAGTGGTGCTACTCGGAATATGTTTCACCAAGGATTAGTAGACCTAGTGCCAAATAATTTTCACGAAATGCCAAAGATTTTAAGACAATCGACCAATTTATCGATGATTATGGCAGTAGCTTCTCCGATGGATGAATATGGATACTTTTCACTAGGTACTCAAGCGGACATTGTGTCTGAATTTATTGGAAAGGTTCCTTTCCTATTAGAAGTAAATAAACATATGCCTCGTACATTTGGTGAAAATCAAATACATATAAGCCAAATTGAAGGTTTTGTTGAAAACGATCGTCCTCTTTTTGAAGATATTTCACCGCCAATTGGTGATAAGGATATGAGAATAGCTTCTTATGTAGCAGAAAGTATTCAAAATGGGGACACTTTACAAATCGGAATCGGCTCCATTCCTAACGCAGTAGTAAGTTTACTGAAAGATCATAGACATTTGGGCATTCATACAGAAATGTTTGTAGATGGAATAGTGGATCTTGTGGAAGCTGGTGCAATAGATGGGACGCAAAAGTTTACAAATAAAGGGAAGATAATAGCGACCTTTGCACATGGATCCAATAAAATCTATAACTTCTTGCATAACAATCCTGCTGTTCAATTTTTGCCAGTAAGTATAGTAAATGATCCTAGGGAAATTGCAAAGGAAGAACGAATCGTTTCTATTAATGCTACGACAGAAGTTGACTTATTTGGTCAATGTGCATCGGAAACGGTTGCCGGAAAATATTACTCCTCGACGGGAGGACAAGCTGACTTTGCAAGAGGGGTGCGTTTTGCAAAGGAAGGAAAAGGCTTTGTATGTATGACATCTACTGCAAAAAATGATGAGATTTCTCGGATACAACTAAGACTTTCCCCTGGATCGGTCGTTACAACGTCTAAGAACGATATTGATACAATTGTTACAGAATATGGAGTAGCGAAAATGTTTGGAAAGCCAATTTCTGAGCGTGCAAAACAACTCATATCAATAGCGCATCCTAAATTTAGAGAAGAACTAACTTTTGAAGCGAAGCAAATGGGGTTTATATAAAATGAGACCAATGGACGTATCATTTTTTCATCAACCAACATTAGAGCTAGCTAGAAACTTAATAGGAAAGAATATAGTCCATGAGCATGGAAGAGGGCTAATTGTAGGTAAAATAGTTGAGACGGAAGCCTATATGGGACCTGAAGATCGTGCAGCGCACAGCTTTGGAAACAGAAGAACAAAACGAACAGAAGTAATGTTTGGTGGGCCAGGGCTTATATACACGTATCAAATGCATACACATACACTGATTAATGTTGTAGCAGGTATGGAGGGCATCCCCAATGCAATATTAATTCGAGCTGTTGAACCTGTAGAAGGCTTAGAGCTAATGAAAGAATTTCGTAACAATCTACCAATGAAGCAGTGGACAAATGGCCCCGGGAAATTAACGAAAGCTATGGGAATCACTATGGAATATTACGGTAAACATTGGACGGAAAAGCCTTTATATATTGCAGAAGGTAGTGAGGTGTCGTTCATATCAACAGGTCCTAGGATTGGTATTGAAAACAGTGGGGAAGCTGTGCATTACCCTTATCGTTTTTGGGAAACGGACAATCCCTTTGTATCTAAAATGAGATGAACCTACTGAAATCAAAAGATAGCGTCATATCGAAAGTACAAGAAAAAATACCGACCAGAAATGGTCGGTATTTCAGATAGTGACAAACTCAATTTTGGGTGCATAGAGTTGTATATTAAATTCGGCAAAGACCACCACTTCGCTTTCCGTGGGCTTGGCTTCAGCCTCCTAGGCCAACACGATGTTGGTCATGCAATCGTTGCCGCAGGATGTGGCGAACTTAGATTGCCTTCCCCTTAACTGCGGGGTCTTCTGCTCAAGCTGTTCCCACAGGAGTCTTCGTGGTTATCCTTGCCTTATAAACAATTACTTATAGATATCTACTATCTATACTTTTAATTGGATAGAGCAAACTCTTTTGGAAGATCTAAGCGTTTATTAAAATACTTTTGTCGTGAAATCTGAAATACCGACCAGAAATGGTCGGTATTTTATATGAATTAGATAAGTTTTCCCATATAATATTCATCTACGAAATGTCCATTAATGATAAGTGCATTTTTACGGTCGCCTTCTTTTTCGAAACCAAGCTTTTTATATAGTTTTTGAGCACCTATATTTTCTTTAATAACAGACAGTTCAAGCTTGGATATTCCTACTTCTTTAGCCCATTTTTCTCCATGTACCATTAAGGAAGAGGCAATTCCCTTTTTAGAGAATTCTTGTTTCACACCGATTACTACAGAAGCTCGATGCAAAGCACGTGGTGCTGGTCCACCCGTAAACAATACATATCCAGCGAACTGCCCGTTCATAATAGCTAAAAGTAAATTAGAGTTTTCGATATTTTTCCATGCTGTCATCTCTTTTCGGATACTCTGTACTGTCATTTGAATATCAGATTTTCCATACAACATAAAATCAGTTTCTGAAAATATGGTTTCTTGCAAACGAATAAATGAACGGGCATCATCTAACTCTGCTTCTCGTATGATCAGAATGTCCTGGTGGTTATTTACATCATCCATTATCGAATCGGTTTCGAGAACCGTACTATGAAATAAAACAGATTTTCCTAGGTCTACTTTTTTTACTGAGTAACCATGGTCTGTCCAAGCGAAATAATGTAATGCAGGAGGCTTTGTTTTTTTCCACCAACTACTACTTAAATAAGCTGCGTTAGGTAGTACTTGTCCGATGATTGCTTCAATTTCTGCATATGTTAATCTAATCTCTTTGTTCGTCGATTGTTGAAAGAAAGTGGAAAGGGGGATATATTTGCTTTCAAATATTTTAGGCATTATTTCACTCATTTCATAATTTATAGGCTAAGTATAGCATCAATTGTAAGACATGCGCACTACTAAAAGCTTATTTTAACGTCAATATATTCCTATAAAAAGAAGTGTTACTTCATAACGAAGTAACACTTCTTTTTAAGAATATTATGCTTGTACTAAATCTAGCTGTAAAGCAGGTCCAAAGAATTCATAGTGAATTTGTTCATTTACAAAGCCTAACTCTAGTAAATGATTGATCATTGCTTCCATAAATCCAACTGGGCCACAAACATAGACATCCCCATCTTTACGTGCATGTTCTTTTAATACATCCTTCGTTATGAAGCCATCCCCACTATCAGAGTATAGAGTAACATATTTTGCATCATCCATTGTTTCCATTAAAGAACGAATATCTTGGTCGAATGGATGTAAGTTTTCATTCCGAGCACTATAAAGGAAGGATACTGGTCGATTTGGTTGAGTCTTAGCTACTGTTTCGAACATACTCATCATTGGTGTGATACCAACTCCTCCACTTAAGAAAGTTACAGGAGTTGTTTTTTCTGGATCTAAAACAAATTCACCAGCTGGAGCAGTAAGTTCAACTATATCTCCAACATTAACATTATTGTGGAGGTGAACAGAAACTTTTCCTTCTGGATTATTTTCATCTTCTTTTTTCACTGAAATACGAAATGATTCTGAATCAGCTGCTTTAGATAAGCTATACTGTCTGTTCATCAAATACGTTTCGCCTGGAATGCTCACACGAATCGTAATGAATTGTCCAGGCTCATAAGAAGGAACCGTAGATCCATCTGCTGGTTTTAAATAAAATGAAGTAATGTTTTCACTTTCTTTTACTTTATCTGCAATAACGAAGTCTTTAAAGAATCTCCAACCGCCATCTTTTGACTCTGCTGCTACATACATTTCTTCTTCGATGCCTATAAAAGCATCTGCGATAACTCCATATGCTTCTGCCCAAGCATTAATGATATCGTCAGTAGCAGCATCTCCTAATACTTCTTTGATTGCGCCAAGTAGATGCTCACCTACAATTGGATAATGTTCGGGTTTAATGCCTAAACTTACGTGTTTTTGTCCTATTTGTTTCACCACTGGAATAATTGCCGCTAAATTATCAATATGGGTTGCTGCTGCGTATACAGTGTTCGCTAGCGCGGTTTGTTGACGACCTTTTGCTTGGTTTGCATGATTGAAAATATTTAAAAGCTCTGGGTGTGCGTTAAACATATTTTTATAAAAAGCTGTGGTTATTGCAACTCCGTGAACTTCTAATACAGGTGCAGTTGATTTTACGATATCAATTGTTTTTTGAGATAACATAATTTACACGTCCTTTTATTTTATTTACAAATACAGAATACTCCTAGCCATTTTTTAAAGCAATATTTAAAATACATCTTTAAAGTAGATGTAATATTTCAGACACATTTCTTTCACGATTCAGACATAGTCGTTTATAATGATTAGTAGAATGGCGGTGGAAAAATGAGATTGACTATGTATACAGATTTCTCACTTCGAGTGTTAATATACCTGGGAACCAAAAATAGAGATGAACTTTCTACAATACAAGAAATATCCACTGCTTATGGAATATCAAAGAATCACTTGATGAAGGTGACTTATGAATTAGGGAAACTTGGCTATATAGAAACAATCCGTGGCCGAGGTGGTGGAATTCGTTTGGCAATGGAGCCTGAAAATATCAATATAGGACAAGTTGTAAGGAATACAGAAGATGATTTCCATCTCGTTGAATGCTTCGATTGTCATTCGAACTCCTGCGTAATTACACCGGTTTGTGGACTAAAAGGTGCACTAAATAGGGCTTTGCTAGCTTATTTTAAAGTGCTGGACGAATATACATTGGCAGATTTTTTACTTCAAAAACATTTGTTAGCAAATTTACTTTTTAAAGAGCAACAGGATATATGATAAAATAAGTTCGGAATTGATTATTAGGAGGATTATTAATGGAAAAAGTATTAGTTTTTGGTCATAAAAACCCTGATACAGACACAATCACATCAGCAATTGTATATGCATATTTAAAAAATGCCATTGGGGTAGAAGCAGAAGCGGTTGCTTTAGGTGATGTGAACAATGAAACAAAATTTGCTCTTGAAAAATTCGGATTTGAAGCACCTCGAATTATTGGGGATGTTTCAAGTGAAGCGAAGAAAGTAATTTTGGTAGATCACAATGAAAAACAACAAAGTGCAGATGGTATTGAAAATGTGCAAGTAACGGAAGTTATCGACCATCACCGTATTGCAAACTTTGAAACAGCAGATCCATTATACTATCGTGCAGAACCAGTAGGATGTACTGCAACTATATTAAATAAAATTTTTAAAGAAAAAGGTGTAGAAATCCCTGCAAACATTGCTGGATTAATGCTTTCTGCAATCGTTTCAGATTCTTTATTATTTAAATCACCAACATGCACGCAAGAAGACATTGCTGCTGCTCGTGAACTAGAAGCAATTGCTGGTGTAAACGCGGAAGAGTATGGACTAGCTATGTTGAAAGCGGGAGCAGATTTAAGCGATAAGAGCCTAGAGGACCTTCTTTCATTAGACGCTAAAGAATTCGTTATGGGCGAATACAAAGTAGTCATTGCACAAGTAAATGCTGTAGACGTAAATGACGTAATGAATCGTAGAGTAGAGCTGGAAGACTTAATTAATCTTGAAATTCAAGAAAAAGAATTAGATCTATTTTTCTTTGTAGTAACGGATATTCTAAACAATGATTCTGTAGCGCTAGCGCTTGGTAAATTGGCGTTAAAAGCAGAAGCTGCCTTTAATGTAAAATTCGATGATAACAATATCGCATTACTGAAAGGCGTAGTATCTCGTAAAAAACAAGTAGTACCAGCCTTGACTGAAGCGCTAGCATTATAATTGTAGAAAATGGCTATCTCTTGGATAAAGAGATAGCTTTTTTATTTGGAAACGAAGTGCATCTCAGAAAATCTCGAGTGGATCTCAGAAAATCTCGAGTGGATCTCAGAAAATCCCGGAGGTATCTCAGAAAATCCCGGAGGTATCTCAGAAAATCCCGAGTGGATCTCAGAAAATCTCGAGTGGATCTCAGAAAATCCCGAGTGGATCTCAGAAAATCCCGGAGGTATCTCAGAAATCCCCAGGTATCCCCGAGAATCTAAGAACTCGAATTTTCAGAGAGCATTAAAATTGTTGAATACTTAAGAAGTCTTTACAATGTAATGGAGGTGAGAATAATGAAAATTGAAGTATGGTCAGATTTTGTTTGTCCTTTTTGTTATATAGGAAAAAGACGTTTGGAAGAAGCTTTAGAGCAGGCTGGGTATGCAAGTCAAGCAGAGGTTGAATTTAAGAGCTTTGAGTTGGATCCGAATACTCCTAAAATTTCGGACCAAAGCATGTATGAAGTGCTTGCTGAAAAGTATGGATCTACTGTGGAAGCAGCTAAAGGAATGACCGCACAAGTAGTGGAGCAAGCAAAAACAGTTGGTCTCGATTACAATTTTGACAAAATGAAACCTGCAAATACGTTAGATGCACACCGTCTGGTGAAGTGGGCAACCGAACAAGGGAAGGCTGCAGAAGCCAATGAATTGTTACTGCACTCTTATTTTATTGAAGGTAAAGAGATTGGCAAACACGAGGTTCTCCTTGATTTAATTGATTCTCTTGGATTACCTAGAGATGAAGCGGAAGAAGTGTTGAATTCCAATAAGTATTTGACAGAGGTTCGTCTTGATATCGCTAAAGCTGGACAAATTGGCGTGCGCGGTGTTCCATTTTTTGTTTTAAATGATAAGTATGCAATTTCTGGTGCACAACCACTTGAAACGTTTGTTGGTGCATTGAATAAAGTTGCGGAAGAAGAAGGATTACAAGCTAAATAATATACAAAAAATCAGTAGGAGAAATTCTGCTGGTTTTTTATTTTGCGTTAGTTTTTTAATGGAATAGGGTATAACAATTTATGTGAAATTGAGGGGATAAGATAAAAAAACGTGCAGCAGATGCGCTAGCACGTTTTTCCTTAACTTCTTCTCTCAAAACTTAAAAATCTAGTGCCTTGAAAAGTAAGAACACCTAAATCATCTTCAGCGAGCATACCATATTCTTGCCCGCTAACGTGAAGCTCCATTCGATCCCCGCTTTCTACTTGAAATGTTACGTAATACGAAGTAGAAGCAGAACTATTTCCAGAACCACCGCGTGTATCGGAACGTTTTGCTACTACCTGAGTTGGCACAGAAAGCTTTGGAGAGTTATTGTTTTTATTCCACTGGGATATGCTTTTTATGATAGTGAAAATAATAAGACCAAATACCAAAATGAAAATTAGACCGATGAATATGGGTATACCCCCAAAGAAAAAGCCTAAGCTATCCATTTTAAACCCCCTAATAAAAAAACTGTTTTTTTCTTATACGTAAATAATTGAATAAAGTTTCGTTTATAGATAGACACTAGAAGAAAAGGAGGAAATCCAATGAACGATCAAATACTACCAACTGAATCACAATCTTATTGGCGTGCCACAGAAGACTTTCCAATGTTTCCTGAAATAAGAGAAAATGTAGAAACCGAAATTTTAATTGTAGGAGCAGGTCTTACAGGGATTACTGCTGCGTATTTACTTAGCAAGAGCGGAAAAAGTGTAATGGTTTTGGAAGGAAGCAGAATATTAAAAGGTACAACTGGTTTCACTACTGCAAAGGTGACAGCGCAGCATGGGCCTATTTACCAAAAGCTAATTTCCATATTCGGTGAAGAAAAAGCGAGACTATATTATGATGCCAATACAGAGGCTAAAAACTTTATAGAGGAAACAGCCAAAGAATTGGGAATTAAATGTGATTTTGAAAAGGTAGATGCTTATATATATGCTGATACTAAAGAAGGAGTACAAACAGTAAGGAAAGAAATGGACGCCTATAATAAGCTAGGTATAGAGGGGGCAACTCTTACAACAAATACCGGTCTTCCTTATGATGTAATGGAGTCATTAAAGTTGGAAAATCAAGCACAGTTTCATCCGTTAAAGTATGCCACTGGATTAATGAATAAAGCAATAGAGAATGGTGTGCAGTTTTTTGAAAAATCGCGAGCAAAAACTATATCAAAAAATATAGTAGAAATGATGAATGGTCATAAAATACGTGCAAACAAAATATTAGTTTGTAGCCACTTCCCATTTAATGATGGAAATGGTCTGTATTTTTCAAGAATGTCCCCAGAAAGATCTTATGCGTTAGCTGCGCCAGCCGAATCTAATTATCCAAAAGGCATTTATATTAATGTAGAAAAGCCAACAAGATCCGTACGTACAGCGTTGGGTAAAGATGGAAAAAGATATTTAATACTAGGTGGAGAAGGTCATGTTACCGGTAGATATGAAGGTGATATGATGGATAATTATGATGCACTAGCTGCATTTGGTAGAGAGAAATTTAATATAAAGCAGTTTACGAATCGCTGGTCTGCTCAGGATTTAGTGACCCTAGATCAAGTGCCGTATGTAGGAATCATGACGTCAGGTCTTCCTGATGTATTGGTTGCAACTGGTTACGCAAAATGGGGTATGACGAATAGTACGGTAGCTGCCCAAATAATGGCGGACAATGTCATGGAAAAAGAAAATCGATACGCGGAACTTTACAATCCAATCCGTTCCAAAATGAAAAAAGAAGATATAGCTAGTTTTGCCAAGTATAACGCAGCCGTCGCAAAAGAATTAGTAAAAGGAAAGACTGAAAAAATAGATGTCTTGTTTAAAGATTTACAACTTGGTACTGGAGACATCGTAAAACTAGACGGTAAAAAGGTTGGAGCATTTAAGGATGTCACTGGTGAGATATATTTAGTTAAACCAGTATGCACACATATGGGTTGTGATGTCGTATTCAATAATGCAGAGACTTCATGGGACTGTCCATGTCATGGGTCACGATACACATTTAAGGGTGACGTGATTGAAGGTCCCGCATTCGAGCCGTTAGAGAAAATAGAAAATATTGAATAACCGAGCTTAGAGAAAAATCTCTAGGCTTTTTTAATTCTATTAAAACAAACGATTGTTCTCCTGCGATATCTCTATTAAAATTGGGATATAGTTAAGGAGAGAAAATGAATGAAATCCCTAAAAAGATTACTTCCATATGTGAAGCCATATACATTGTTTGCGATTCTTGGACCACTTTTAATGTGTATTGAAGTAGCTATGGATTTACTACAACCTACCATTATGCAACATATTATTGACGTTGGAATTGCAAATAATGACAACGCATATGTCATGAAACTTGGATTCTTTATGCTGTTTACAGCATTCATAGGATTAATGGGTGGAGTGGGTAGTACGGTTTACAGTGCTAAAGCATCTGTAAATTTTGCAACCGATATTCGCCGAGATGTATTCAAAAAAACGGAGCAGTTTTCAAGTGAAAATATGGATTCATTTGGTGCCGGTAAATTAATAACTATTGTTACGAATGATGTGGCAGCAGTTCAACAAGCATTAATGATGACGTTAAGAATCTTTGTGCGTGGACCCTTACTGTTCATCGGAGCTGTCGTTATTGTATGGTTTACTGCTCGAGAACTGTTTCCGGTGCTGTTAGTTGCGATACCAATATTAATGGTTTTAATTTATTGGTTTTCTTCAAAATCTGGTCAATTATTTGCAAGAGTACAGAGAGCAATGGACACCGTAAATACGAAGTTACAAGAGAATTTCGCCGGTATTAGGGTAATTAAAGCATTTGGCCGATCAGATTTTGAAACAAACACGTTTAAACAGGTAAATGATACATTAACGAAGCGAAACATTGCTGCTGAGCAAGTAATTTTAACACTCATGCCTATTATGCTTTTTGTAGTAAATATCGGTGTCGTTTTCGGGATGTGGATGGGAGCCATTAAAGTAAATGAAGGTACGCTCCAAGTCGGTGTCATTCTAGCTTTTATTAACTACTTGAATATTATAATGAACGGACTAATGACGAGTAGTCATGTTTTGATGCAAATTACGAAATCTTTTACTTCATCAAATAGAATTCAACAAGTACTTGATACTGAAATAGATATTAGGGAGCCTGTAAATCCTGCTTCGCTATTAGAAATGGAAGGAAAAGTGGAGTTCCGACATGTTAATTTTAGTTATAGTAAAAACGGTGAGTATGTTTTAAAAAACATTTCCTTTCAAGCGAAGGCAGGGGAGACAATTGGTATTATTGGCTCTACTGGTAGCGGAAAAACAACACTTGTCAAACTGATACCACGGTTGTATGATCCAGATTCTGGGGAGATTTTGATTGATGGAATAAACATTAAAGAATATCCTCTTAGAAAACTGAGAGAATCTATAGGTTTTGTGCAGCAAAAGGCAACATTATTTTCTGGAACAATTGAGGAAAATCTTCGCTTTGGTAAAGAGGAAGCAAATCTAGAAGAGATGAAGGAAGCAGCACGGTCTGCAGCTGCTACTGAGTTTATTGAAAAACTCGATGGTCAGTTTACTTATGAGCTCATGCAAGGAGCGACTAATTTATCAGGAGGACAAAAGCAACGTCTTGCAATGACACGTGCTTTCATTCGGAAGCCTAAAATATTGATATTAGATGATTCTACATCCGCAATAGATGCTTTATCGGAAGCGTCTGTTCAACACGCATTAAACCAAAACCTTTCCAATACGATTGTGTTCATCATTTCTTCGAAAGTATCTTCCATTATCAACGCAAATCAAATTTTGGTGATTGATGAAGGAGCGATTGAGGCGTGTGGGACACATGAAGAATTGTTAGCAAGTAGCGACGTCTATAGAGGGATTTATGAAACACAAAATGGGAAGGAGGTTCTTTCCTATGAATAAAACTTCTCCAAACGACGCGATTGGCCGAGCACGTGGTCCAAGAGGGTTTAGCGGGCCAGTAGAAAAAGCAAAGGATAAAAAGGGAACCATTAAGCGTATATGGAACTATATGGAGAAGCAAAAGATTGCGATGATTGCTTCTATTATATTTGTTATTATCTCAACTATTTTGAATTTACTCGTTCCATATTTAATTGGAATCACCATAGATGACTATATCATTCCTAAGGATATGGAAGGGACTCTTCGTGTTTTATTATTATTAGCATTGATTTATATTGCTGCATCTATCTTCACTTGGCTACAAACATTCTTAATGGTTCGAGTGTCTCTTAAGACAATTCGAATTTTACGACAACATTTATTTGAGAAATTTCAAACACTGTCTTTACGTTTTTTTGATAAACGGACACATGGTGACTTAATGAGCCGAGTGACAAATGATATTGAAAGCTTAAACAATGCACTGAGCCAAAGCGTTATACAAATATTTTCATCGATATTAATGGTGTCGGGTGTTGCCATTGCCATGTTTATGCTCAATTGGATGCTTGCCTTAGTGTCTCTAACAATTATTCCCTTAATCATTATTACGACGAAAAAAATAATTACGTATAGTGGTAGTAATTTCATTAGAAGACAACGAGACTTAGGAGAATTAAACGGGTTTGTTGAAGAAGCTATTTCGGGAAATGAAGTAATTACCATCTTTGGACAAGAGGATAAAACATTCACAAAGTTTGCACTGGTAAATGAAAGATTACGTCAGTCTGCAACAGCAGCGGATACTGTATCTGGCTTTCTCGGCCCAATTAATAACTTTATAAACAACTTAGGACTAGCGTTAATCATTGGCATCGGAGCATTGATGACAGTCCAAGAAATGGCAACTGTAGGGATAATTGCTGCTTTCGTTACATATTCTCGTCAATTTTTTCGACCTATCAATCAATTATCAAGTCTATTAAACACTTTCCAGTCTGCAATAGCAGGAGCAGAGCGAGTTTTTGAAATTATGGATGAGGCACCTGATCTAACGGACAAAAGTGATGCTATTGAAATAAAATCGTTTAGAGGCGAGGTCGAATTTTCCAATGTGAACTTTTCCTATGAGGACGGAAAGCCAATTTTAAAGGAAATTAGTTTTCGGGCGAGGGCAGGAGAGAAAATTGCTTTAGTAGGTCCAACGGGTTCAGGGAAAACAACTGTTATCAACCTGTTAATGCGATTTTATGATATAAATTCAGGTGAAATTAAAATTGATGGTCGTAAAATTCAAGATTATAAAATTAGTTCACTACGTGAAAAAATTGGCATCGTATTACAGGACACTTTTCTATTTTCTGGCACAATCATGGAAAATATTCGATATGGTCGATTAGAAGCAACTGATGAAGAAGTCGTAAATGCGGCTAAGATGGCCTCTGCACATGGATTTATAAAACATTTACCTGACCAATATGAAACGGAAATCACTTCGGGTGGTTCAAGCTTAAGCCAGGGGCAACGTCAATTGTTATCTATCGCTCGTGCGATTCTAGCGGATTCGGATATTCTAATTCTAGATGAAGCAACTTCTAGCATTGATACACGTACAGAAATTGCAATTCAGCAAGGATTAAGTCGTTTATCGGAAGGGAGAACTAGCTTTGTTATCGCACACCGATTAAAAACCATTGAAAATGCTAACCAAATTCTCGTTATCCATGAAGGGGAGCTCATAGAATATGGCACCCATGAAGCGTTACTTCAAAAGAAAGGCTTTTATAACGAACTCTATGAAAGTCAGTTGAATAGGTAAAATTGTGCATGAAAGTAGTAACGTAAACCGGTACTTAAACACCATTTTTGAAGGTGACTTTCCCACATGAAAGTTGTGGCATTCTGGCTCAAATTAAAGAATAATAGAATTAAAAGAAGAGGTGATTCTATTGTCAAACATTTACTCTGTAAAACTTTTATTTGAACATATCTCCTCACCAGAATCGATGCCTAATAAAACATTTGAAGAAACGATCAATATTGTCCGAGCGGATAAATTAGAGGACGTAGATGGATTAGTGAAGCAACACTTTAAAGACGTGACATATGCCAATGCATTTGGGGAAACCACCACTATAAAGTTATTAATGATTCTTGATGTATTTGAACTTGTAGATAATATAGAAGAATGTTTAGAGTTTGGAGAAGTATATAGTCATCATATAATTCTGGATGAAGAAGTTTGTCTAGAACGTAACTATGGAAATTAGAAAGGACCCAAGAGTTAATTTCTTGGGCCCTTTTTTATTAGATGTAAAAATTGATAGAAGTGATATCAGGTTTGTCTTGAACTGCGAATTTATTAATAGAAGTGATATCGGGTTTGTCTTGAACTGCAAACTTATTGCTAGAAGTGATATCGGGTTTGTCTTGAACTGCAAACTTATTGCTAGAAGTGATATCGGGTTTGTCTTGAACTGCAAACTTATTAATAGAAGTGATATCAGGTTTATCTTGAACTGCAAATTTATTAATAGAGGTGATGTCAGGTTTATCTTGAACTGCTGATTCTACCCCACCTAAATTAAATGTAATTATTAATCCTAATAGACACAGTGAACCGATAATAAATTTTTTCATGATAATTCCTCCCAATTAGTTACATGCGATAGTTTTAAATTATAGTTAAAACCTAACTGATAATAAATTGTTGATTGTTTGTATTGTTTTTTATCAGCTAATCTTTTTGCCAGCACTTGGCAATAAATAAAACAATATTTGTAGTCTTGAATTTCTTCAAAATATGCTAAGGATTCTTTAAATATAGAAATAATATTATTTTCCTCCAATAAAAGTGCCCTGTATATATTAAAATGACTTTTAAAGAAGTTTCTATTTTCTCCTGATAAATAATTAATTATCTCGAATCCTTTTTCTAACCAAACTATTGCATTTTGAACATCATTTATTTTGTGATATTCCTTAAGTAAAGATAAGATAGTCACTATTTTATCATTCGGTCTAGTTTTTACTTTTAAACTATTTTGAAAATGATAAAGTGCTTGTTTTTGATTACCTAGAATAGAATAAGTTGCCCCTAAGTTATGTTCAATCTTTCCATTGTATTTAGAGGAGTCAATTTTTAAGCTGATTTCTTTTGCTTTTTCAAATGTGACTATTGCTTCTTTTAAAACTCCGGAATCGATTTGAGCAATACCTAAAATTATTAAACATTCAATCGAACGTTCAATTAATAATTCTTGATTAAAATAGGAAAGAGCAGATTTTACATAATCGATAGCCACTATATAACGTGATTCTGACAGAAGTGATAAGCTCGATACGTAATAAAGTTCGGCCATTTCCCAGTCTTCCATACGATAGTTTTTTATAAGTGTGAAAATTTGAGAGAAAAACTCGGATGCTTGACTGAACTGATTATTTTGATAAGCTACTATTCCTTGAATCGTATATAGATAAAATAACTGTTCGGAATCCATTTCCTTTTTAAACTCCGCTAATATAGCTAGATTGTTTCTAATATTAATCGTTTGATCTGGTAGCATAAGTATTAATCTAGTTTCTATTAATAGAAGTGTCAGTCTATTGGGTTCGAAAGGATGACTCTCAATATAGTTATGGATATCTAGTTGCAGAGCTTCTGCTTTTTGCTTGTTTCTAGAGTTAATGACTGTTTTAAATTTAGTTTTAAATTGAATCGTTTTCTCTTGGTCTATTTCACTCTTTAAAGAGTCCAGAGGGATGTTCAAGCGCGTAAGAATATGCTTTTGGATATCTTCACTCGGTATTACTAAACCATTTTCTATTCGACTTAAGTAAGAAGGAACACAAATACCTGAAGCCAAGTATTCTTGTTTCATATTCTGTCTCTGGCGTTCTAATTTAATCAATTGTCCTATTTCCATACACAAGCACCTCCTCAATAGGACCTAGTAAGAAAAAAGAAAACCAATACAATATTAATGATAACATAATATTATTTGGAAATCAGAAGAAATAGAGAACAGGAAAGTGCGAATAAAAAACACCCAAATAACTCCCTATTTTCATATCAACTTTCCCAAATATTTGTTGTGGAATTATTTGGGTTTTTAGTTAATACTTAAATTATAAATGTAAATGGGTGGTGAATTTTTGAGAAAAAATTTAAGTATCTCGATTCGCAAACTTCTTTTTTTCTTGCTTCTTTTTTCCATCATGTGTTGGTTTCTATTAACAACTCTACCATATAACGCAGACGAACATAATCTAAATCACGATGCAATTCCAATTAAAATAGAAGAAAATAAAAGTAGAGAAGCACTAACTGCTAAAAAGATGGAAGAATTTAAAACAGCGTTAGAAGTTTTCTACTCCAAAGCAAAGGAACTATGGTGAAAAAAATTCAAAATAGACTTCATTGACTTTCCATTTTACGAAAAACCTTGTCCATGAGTGAATTCCCTGTATAGATCATGTTTAGCGATTAGCTCTTCATGAGTACCTGTTCCCGAAATTTTTCCTTGCTCTAGGAAGAATACTTGGTCAGTAAAAAGACATCAATTAACCCGACAATGGTACTTACGAGTGATAAGATCACTGCTATAATTGTTATTTTGACTGATCATCTAAGGCTTTTAAGAAGTAGAAAAAATCCTTTTGTAGATGTTTACATTGTATGCTCCTTTTCATAAAACAATTAAAAAAACGTGCGAAATAATCTCGACACGATTTTTATGAAGATATAACTTTTGACTCGGTTTGAGCACGCTTTTGTAACTCTATGATTAAAGGATCCGCTGAAGTTTCGAGTAGACTTGCTTGTTTTTGCTGTAAATCTATTCGCATTCTTTCCGTTTCAAGTAAAAAATTATCATATTTGAGCTTTTCTAACTCTATTTCGTCTTTTACAATTTGTGCACGTATGTTTTGTGATTTGCGTAAATGAGTTGACCATATTGCGGAAAGTGGTATCGAGAAAATCATCACCACTGCAATAAGTCCGATTCCAAGTCCAATAATATCTTCCATTATTATCACTCCATTTCCATTTTCTTTAGTATATACGAAAATCTCAAAAGATAGTTTCAAAATTTAAAAAACTACTCTGAATAATTTCAGAGTAGTGGAAAATGAACGAAATTTAGTTGAGTTAGAATGTTGACTTTCCATTTTCTTACTTTTTTAAATAAGCCCAAGCATACTGAGCGTATAGTTCTGCACCAGTGACGAGTGCATCTTCATCGATATCAAAGTTCCCATGGTGATGAGCCCATTCTGTATCTTTTTCTGGATTACCACTTCCTACAAGAGCAAAGCTACCAGGAGCCTTTGTAAGGAATGCAGAAAAATCCTCACCGCCCATTGTAGGTTTTTCGTTATAAATAACTTCTGAACCGAAAGCTTCAGTAGCTACCTGTTGAACAAGTTCCGCGCTTTCTTTGTCGTTGTCTACGGCATCTGTACCTCGGATATACTCTACTTCAGCAGAAGCACCGTATATAGAAGCTACACTCTCAGCGTATTGTGTAATGCTTTTTTCGATATGATTACGAGTATCTGGATGAAACGTACGTACAGTTCCTTCAATTTCAGCATTTTCAGCAATTACGTTAAATCTTGTTCCTACTACCATTTTTCCTACCGTGAGAACCGCTGGACTTTGTGGATCAATTGTTCGAGAAACAACGGTTTGCACATTCATGACAAACGATGAGGCAACAAGTGCCGCGTCAATACAAGCTTCTGGTATAGCACCATGCCCACCGCGTCCTTTAAACTTCACTTTAAAAATATCAGCAGCAGCAAAGGAAGGCCCTGGTGTACAAGAAACTTTGTTTGTTGGCATTTGAGACCAAATATGAATACCAAAAACATTGTCTACTCCATCCATTGCGCCTTGGTCAACCATTGCTTTAGCCCCGGCAGCTGCTTCTTCAGCTGGTTGGAATAGGAAGCGTACATTTCCAGGAAGTTCATCTTTCACTTCAGATAAAACCTTTGCAGCGATTAGTAGCATAGAGGTGTGCGCATCATGTCCACATGCATGCATTTTTCCTTCGACTTTAGAAGCATAAGGTACATGGGTATTAAGCTGTTGAACCGGGAGTGCATCCATATCACCGCGAAGAGCAATGGTTTTTCCGCCTGGAGTTCCTTGAATTTCGGCAATAACTCCTGTAGGCTCAGTTTTTCGATATGAAATTCCGAGTTTATCTAAGTACTCACACACAAAAGCTGTCGTTTTAAATTCTTCAAAAGATAACTCTGGCTCACTATGTAATTTACGGCGTAGAGCAGTTAATTCATCTTTAGAATTAGTAATAGAGTCTTTCAATTTTAAATTAATCATTATTTATTTCCCTCCGTTAAATGTAAAGCTGTTTGGAACAAAATATTAGCTCCTGCAGCCAGGTGGCTCGAATCAGACCATTCCTCTGGGCAATGACTTAGACCATCTTTACTTGGAATAAACACCATCCCACAAGCGGTGAAATCAGATAAAATCATCGCATCATGACCAGCACCGCTATTAATTGTGCAATAAGGAATGTCTAATTTGTCGCTCACTTCTTTAAAAGTAGATTGAATTGTTTCGTTCATTTCTTTCGGTGCAATATAAAGCAATTGTTCAGTGGAAGTAAGGATACCCATACCATTTTTGGAGGCAATTAATTGCTCTACTTTTTGCATTGCGCTATGAACATGTTCTTCTTTAGCTGAACGTATATCTACCGAAAAAATTACTTTGTTTGGGATGACATTTGATCCATTAGGAAATACATGTAACTGCCCGGTTGTAATAACCGTACCGTTTCCTTCCTCGAAGGCAAGCTGAGGGAAAGCTGCAATGATTTCGGCGGCAGTGACAAGTGCATCTGATCGTCGTTCCATCGGTGTAGTACCAGCATGTCCTGCTTGCCCTTGAATCGTAACTTCTAATTGAGTTAAACCAACGATTGCTTCCACAATACCAATTGGAATATTTTTTTCTTCTAAAATTGGACCTTGTTCGATATGAAGCTCTAAGAATGCTTTAATCGTTTTTGGATCACGAATTTTATCGTTCGAAGGATCTAATCCAATGCTCATCATCGCATCTTCAGCAAGTATCCCATCTTTATCAGCAAGACTTTTAAACTCTTCATTAGTCAATAAACCCATCATTCCTCTCGAACCCATTAACCCTCCACCAAAACGGGAGCCTTCTTCTTCGACAAGAGCAATAATTTCGAGAGGATAGGCTGGCTTGCAACCGGTTTCTTGAAAGAGTGCGGCTACCTCTAAGCCGACCACCACTCCTGCAGCACCATCATAAGCTCCTCCATTTGGGACAGAGTCAAAATGGGAACCGACAATAATAGATGGAGCATCTGGCTGATTTCCTTCGAGTTTTCCAAAAATGTTACCAAATCCGTCTTCAGAAACAATAAGCCCATATTCAGTCATTTTCTTTATGATGTATTTTCTAGCGTCTTGATCTTCTTTAGAATAGGTAAGCCTTGTGACTCCTGCGCCTGGAGTAGCAGTAAATTGACTTAGTTGCTTAATATGTTCTTCTATTCTAGCTTGATTTGCCATATTATCTCTCCTAATCTTATAAGAATCCTACGAAAATACCTGCGAGAATAACAGAAACGATCGTAACACTGATGAATCCTCCGACTAGCATAGGTGGCAGCATATGTGCAGTTAAAGCTTCTCGTTCTTTTTCATCCTGGGTTAAAGAATTAATTACTTCGTTTGTAATGATGTAATCAGCAGGAAATCCGTAAAGTGCAGTTAACGAAATGGCAAAAGCCATATTTTTGCTCACTTTTAGAACTTTTCCCATAAGTAAAGAGAAAATATACATACCTATTACTCCAAGGATAATTGTTCCGATAAGTGGATATAGAATTTGCATAATCATCGAAGGTGTTGCTGTCTTTAAAGCATCAAAAACGAAAAGCATCAGAACCATGATACATAAGCCGAAACCATTTGCTTTTTGTAATACTTGGCGTTCTAAGAAACCAATACTCGATGCGATAATACCGAATAATAGGCAAAGAACATACGGACTAATGGATACAATAGGTTCTAAAACAGTTGAAACAAGATAGGCAAGAAAACCTACCAAAGCTAAACGGAAAAACTTAAAGTAATCTGTGTTATATTTTGCAGGCATTTTGCGGAACATTTTCAGCTCTTCTTGTGGTTCATCTGAAGAAGTGTTGGTTTGTCCTGGTATTGTAAGTTCTCCTTTACGGAATTTTTCAAGAAGTGATTTCCCTTCTTTCTTAAGTGCGATAGATGTAAGTGGATAACCAGCAAAGCCTTGCATAACGTAAATAACAATTGCAAATACAGATAATGTTGTTAATCCAGCATTTGCTGCTCCCTCAGACATGATCAATGCGGAGACCAATCCTCCAACAAGAGGGGGGATTGCAACAATAACCGTTTCAAGATCAAATAATAAAGTTCCTATACTAAATAGAACAGCGATAATACCTAATATTCCAGCTAGTGAAATTAAGATCGTTTTCCACTGCTCCTTTAATTGTTGAATGGAAAGTAAAGTACCCATATTAGTAATAAGTAAATAAATCATCATTGTTGCTACTACAGGAGGTACCCCTGCAATGGAAACAATCTCTTTTGGAAAGAAAGTCCAATAACCAATAATAAATAGAACGGCGGAAACGAAAACGGAAGGGATCCATGCCTTCGTTCTATTAGAGACAAGATCTCCGATAAATAAAATTCCGACAACCAAAACTAAAGCTAGCATTTGAGGCATAATAAACTTTCCTTTCTGACAATATAGAATACTCCATACAATAGCACAGATTTGATGTAGTATAAAGTATATAATATATTCCAGAATAGTCAGTTTTTTTAGTTTGGAAATGTATGTGTTTTCATATTTCTAGCGTTTTGAAAGAAACAAAAAAAGCTATCCTAGTTTTTTAGGATAGCTTAAGATGTATATAGATTATTGAGCTGGGTTTAACTCTAGTTCCACAGTGATTTTGATGTCTTCACCAACAAGAACGCCACCAGTTTCAAGTGCTTGGTTCCATACTAGATCAAAATCTTTACGGTTAATTTTTGTATCCGCAGAAAATGCTACTACTTCTTGGCCCCATGGGTTAGTTCCTTTACCGCCGTATTCTACTTCGAAAGTCACTGGTTTTGTTACACCTTTAATTGTCATATCACCAGTTACGTCATATTCACCATCATCCGTTTTTTTAATGTCTGTAGCAACGAATTTAATACTTGGGTATTTTTCTGTATCAAAGAAGTCACCTGAACGTAAGTGGTTATCACGATCTTCGTTATTTGTGTTAATTGATTTTACATCGATATCGAAGCTGATAGTTGCACCAGTTAAATCTTCAGCAGTACCTTCTAGGTCAGCTGTAAAATTTGTGAAAGAACCTTTTACTTTGGAAACCATCATGTGTTTCACAGAAAAGTCGATACTAGAGTGTGCCGCGTCAAGATTAAATTTTGTCATTATAAATTTCCTCCTTGGAATGTTTTTTGATAAACTTATTATAAAACAAATTTGTTTTGAAATCAAGATGTTTTATTTCAAGATAAATAAAAAATTCAACATTATTCTGTTCCCATTAAAAAGTTTATTAAACTATAAGTTACTTTATGTAACTAACTTTAAAATAATGCCATGGTTACGTCAAGTAATTAAATTACTTTGTTTTACAAATTACTTAGAGGAGAATATAATAGAAAATGATAGAGGTGAAACAGATGAAAGAATCATTATTATGCCCGCGATTATCGAAGGCAATGGAATTGATAGGGAAAAGATGGACAGCTTTGATTGTTTACCAACTAATAGATGGAGCGAAACGATTTAATGAAATTGAATCTTCTCTTCCTATAAGTGGGCGGTTACTTTCTGAGCGTTTAAAAGAACTTGAAAAAGAAGGTATAGTAGAAAGAACTGTCTTTTCAGAAGTCCCAGTGCGGGTCGAATATAACTTAACAGACAAAGGTCTTGCCCTAAAAGATGTAGTTGGCGGAATAGAAACCTGGTCTAAAGAATGGTTATAACAATTTTGCTTGATATATTAGTTGCTAAAACGCATACTATGTAAAGGTGAATTGTATATGAAGAAAGGATTGTCTTTTTTGAGTAAACAAAAATGGTTTCAAGATATAACTACACAACTAGATGCAAGAAATGTAAAAATAGATGAAGCACTAAATTTGCATACAATGACACGGATGGGTGGGGTTGCGGACTTATTCGTCACTCCCGAAACGGAAGACCAAGCAGCATTTGTTGTTCAATATGCGTTCAAAAATGATATCCCTTTATTACTTCTTGGAAACGGATCAAACATGGTCGTCCGGGATGGTGGAGTTAGAGGGATTGTTCTTCGCTTAGAAAAACTAAATAAGATTACGATAAATGGAAATAGAGTAATTGCAGAAAGTGGAGCGGACATTATTGACGTTTCAAGAGCTGTGGCCAAAGAATCACTAACAGGATTAGAGTTTGCCTGTGGAATTCCTGGATCGATTGGCGGTGCAATGGCAATGAATGCTGGTGCTTACGGTGGAGAAGTTCAGGATGTAATTGTTCAATCTACAGTCCTCACACGTACCGGAGAAAAACTTGTTCTTTCTAAAGAAGCATTAGAGCTTGGCTACCGTAAAAGTATCATCACAAAAAAAGGATACTATGTTTTATCGGCTGAATTTGAATTAAAACCCGGTAATCAAGAAGAAATTGATGCTAAAATAGCTGACCTAACATATCAAAGGGAATCCAAACAACCGCTTGAGTATCCTTCTGCAGGAAGTGTATTCAAACGTCCTCCTGGTTATTTCGCAGGAAAGCTTATCCAAGATAGCGGATTACAAGGAAAAGGCTTCGGCGGGGCAGAAGTTTCAACAAAGCATGCTGGTTTTATAGTCAATAAGAACAATGCAACCGCTACTGACTATATAAGCACAATTGAAATGGTTAAGAAAGCGGTAAAAGAGAACTTTGGAGTCGAGTTAGAATTAGAAGTAAAAATTGTTGGTGAAAACAAACAAGAATAATATAAATATTGACCTATGAATATATTTATTCATAGGTCTTTTTTTATGTTATAAAGGTAATTTAATACGGATGTCGATGAATGTAATGTAATAAAAGGGGGTACGAATGTGAAGAAAAGGTGGAAAATAATTGCTTGGTTATTGGGGAGTATCCTTGCGATAATTGCAATTGCGGTAATTGGAGTGAATATGTATATATCCAATTCCAAGCCTATAATTAAGGGAGATCTTTCCGTAGATGTATTAGAGGCAGATGTCAAAGTTGTGCGAGATGCTGACGGTGTACCTCATATTCTAGCAAAATCGGATGCAGATTTATATCGCGCTCAAGGATTCGTACAAGCACAAGATCGACTGTTCCAAATGGATTTAGCGAGAAGGCAAGCAAGTGGGCAATTATCAGAAGTTGTAGGTGAAACAGCTTTAGATACAGATAAGTTTTTCTTAACATTTAGCTTGCGAGATGCTGCAGAAAAATCATATGAAGGTTATAGTCCAGAAGCAAAAGATGTGTTGAAATGGTATGCGGAAGGGGTTAATGAGTTTATCGCCTTCGCGAAAGAAGAAAAGAAATTGAGTTATGAGTTTAAGCTCCTTGGATATGAACCAGAAGAGTGGACGCCTATTGATTCTTTGGCAATAGGAAAATTTATGGCATATGATCTAGGAGGAAATTGGTCAACCTTGGCAATTAGGCATTGGGCGCTAAATGAATATGAGGAAGAAAAGGCGAAAGAATTATTTATTACTTATCCAGAGGATGCAAAATCGATCATAGAGGCAAACAAAAATAAACCAGTAAATGTAAGCGGTTACTTTAATGCTTCTTTACTACCGAATGAATTTAACGGGAGTAACAATTGGGTCGTTAGTGGGAATAAAACGGAAAGTGGCATGCCGCTACTTGCGGATGATCCACATTTAGGATTAAGTACGCCTTCTATTTGGTATCAAATGCATTTAGAGTCTCTAACGTAAGCGGGGTTATATTTGCTGGAATCCCTGGAATTATTCTAGGGCACAATGAAGACGTTGCATGGGGTGTCACGAATGTGGGACCTGATGTCCAGGATTTATATATTGAAACACCAAACCCGGATGACCGAACACAGTTTTTTTATGAAGGTAAGTGGGAGCAGGCAGAGGTACGTAAAAATGAAATTAAAGTAAAGGGACAAGAAGCCATTCCTTTCGAGGTTGTGGTAACTCGTCATGGGCCAATTATTTCAGATGTTTTATTCAAAGAAGAGAAAGCATCCGCTTTGTTTTCCATGCAATGGACTGCGCTAGAGCCAACGCTTGAATTACAAGCAATTATTAAAATGAATAAATCGACTAAATGGGATGAGTTTGAGACTGCTCTAGAGGATTTCCATGCACCTGCACAAAACTTTGTGTTTGCTGCTAAAGATGGAACAATTGCATATAAAGCAAATGGTAGGCTACCAATACGTAAATCGGGAGACGGACAATTACCTGTGCCGGGAGACTCTGCTGACTATGGGTGGGAAGGGTATGTGCCATACAATGAACTACCTAATATTGTGAATCCTTTAGAAGGGTTTATTGCGACAGCGAACAATCAAGTAGTAGATGATTCTTATAAATATCATATTACAGACTTTTGGGCACAATCCTACCGATTTGATCGTATTGCAGAAGTGTTGAAAAGTAATTCCGATTTAACAAAGGAAGATATGATGAATTTACAAATGGATCAAACGAATTTATATGCTCGGGAATTTTTATCTTCTATGATTAATTCAGTGGAAAAGCTAGACAATGGTGGGGAATATAAAGAGATTATTAGTTTACTAACTGAGTGGAACCAGGTGGATGACAAGGAGTTAGCGGCTCCTCTTGTTTTTCATAAGTGGATGAAGCAGCTTCCAAAGACTTTGCTGGAAGATGAAATGCCAGAGGATGTATACAATATGTTATCCGGAAAAGGAAATATCTCGGATCAGTTTTTAAGGAAAGGATATCGTAATGAATCTAGTGCATGGTTAGATGAGTATGGTGGAGTGGACAAATGGGTTTATGATTCTTTTGTAGATGCGATTGCGGATGTTAAAGAGGAGTTTGGTTCAAAAGAAGAAAAGTGGAAGTGGGGGGATTATCATCAGTTAACATTTGACCATCCCTTGGCAGGTGCCTCGCCGATTTTAGAGTATTTATTAAATCCAAAATCTGTGCCAATTGGCGGCTCAAATATTACAGTGCAGGCAGCTGGTTTCGGTGATGATGGAAGAGTCGACCACGGAGCATCCTGGCGATTTGTTGCGGATTTGGCAGATTTAAGTGAGTCATATCATATCGTTGGACCTGGTCAAAGTGGGCATATGAAATCAGATTGGTACCATGATCAGGTGATGGATTGGGCAGAAGGAAAATATCATACAACAGTTATTGATGGGGACATAGAGAAAGGCTATGAATTGAATTTGAAAGCTAAATAAGTTTGGAGAGACCACTCAGTATCTGAGTGGTTTTTTTGGGTTGAAACTGCTATGCGGTCAGAAAAATACCTATCCGGACAGAAACTACAACTATCCGGTCAGATATAATTTTATACGGACAGAAACCACACTTATCCAGTCGGATATAATTTTATACGGACAGAAAATCGATTATCTGGTCACATCGGATGGTTTGCTCCAATAATCGGATGGCTCACTCATAGAATGAAAAACATTCAAATAAATGTTTGAATGAAGTTGCATATTAAATAGTGTGAACATATAATGAAAGTAACAATCAAATGAACATTTGAATGAGGTGAGGAAATGCAGACCAAAGATATGTGTGAAGTGACAATTGTACATGAAGAAGTAGTGCAGGCTGTCAAAAAGAAGCTGCCAGAAGTTACAAAGGTTGCGCAAATTTTTAAAGCGTTGGCAGATGAAACAAGACTTAAAATTGCATACGCACTAACAATAGAAGAAGAATTATGTGTTTGTGATGTGAGTGAGATTATTGGATCATCTACAGCAACTGCATCACATCATTTACGATTTTTAAGAGATTTATCCCTTGCAAAATCACGTCGTAAAGGTAAATTAGTTTATTATTCATTAGCAGACCATCATGTGAACGAGCTAGTTAAAATCGCGTATGAACACGCGGTAGAAGAGGGTGGGAAAGATGGAGAAAACAGCTAAAAAAGAATATCGCTTAGAAAATCTTTCATGTGCCAGCTGTGCCATGAAATTCGAAAATAATATAAAAAGTCTTCCTAATGTCGATGACGCTCTTGTTAATTTCGGAGCATCTAAAGTTTCTGTAATAGGAGATGTGACGATAGAAGATATTGAGAAAGCAGGGGCATTTGACGGCATTAAAGTAGCACAAGAAAAGCAACGTAAAGTAGAAGGAAAGGTACCGTTCTTTAAACGAAAGGAAAATATCGTAACAGTCATTTCCTTCGTATTTTTAGTCATCGGGATTGTTGCGTCCATTGTCAATGGTGAGTCCCATCCATCTGCAGTCGGCTTATTTGTTGTTTCCATTGCTGTTGGTGGATACGAAATGTTCAAACATGGGTTTAAGAATTTATCAAAATTTTATTTTGATATGAATACGCTAATGACTATCGCCATTATAGGGGCAGCGATTATCGGTGAATGGAGAGAGGGTGCAGTTGTAGTCTTTTTATTCGCAGTGAGTGAAGCATTAGAAGCTTACTCGATGAATAAAGCACGACAATCAATTAGCCAGCTAATGGATATTGCTCCTCCAACTGCAACGATTCGCCGTGATAATCAGCTTGTAGAAGTCGATACAGAATTTATTCAAATTAATGACATTCTCATTGTGAAACCAGGACAAAAAATTGCAATGGATGGAATTGTTTTAAAAGGTACATCAGCTGTCAATCAAGCGTCTATTACAGGTGAGTCAGTACCTGCAGTAAAAACTATAGGGGACGAAGTGTTTGCTGGTACATTAAATGAAGAGGGCTCTTTGGAAGTTCAAGTAACTAAGAGAGTAGAAGATACTACGATTGCTAAGATTATTCATTTAGTAGAAGAAGCACAGGCTGAAAAGGCTCCTTCACAAAAGTTTGTCGATAAATTTGCGAAG
Organism: Bacillus sp. Cr_A10; assembly: GCF_029222665.1. Taxonomy (NCBI): domain Bacteria; kingdom Bacillati; phylum Bacillota; class Bacilli; order Caryophanales; family Bacillaceae; genus Bacillus; species Bacillus sp. Cr_A10. Next base: position 53,158 of record NZ_JARHXR010000003.1, on the reverse strand, counting down.
TATTATACACCTGCTATTATTGTGATCGCCTTTTTAGTAGCAATCGTTCCTCCATTATTCGGAGCAGATTGGCAGACATGGATTTACCAGGGACTTGCAGTTCTAGTAGTAGGATGTCCATGTGCATTAGTCGTATCTACACCTGTTGCAATCGTAACAGCAATAGGAAATGCCGCAAAACAGGGTGTACTTATTAAAGGTGGAATACATTTAGAAGAAATAGGCCGTTTGAAAGCAATTGCGTTTGATAAAACAGGAACATTAACAAAAGGTTATCCTGAAGTGACTTATGTGGAAGCAGAATCCGATAATGACTTCATTCAAAAAGTAATGTCGATTGAAACGTATTCACAACACCCACTTGCACAAGCAATTGTAAAGTATGCTTCTAAGGAACATATACAAGCGGTAGAGGTCGAGGAATTCCAATCTGTTACTGGAAAAGGTGCAGAAGGAGTAATAGAAGGAAAGAAATGGGCGGTAGGAAGCGTTGCTTGGATAGGTGCGATTAACACTGTTCCAACGGAAGTTATAGCTCGTGTGGAAAAGTTACAAGCAGAAGGAAACACAGTGATGCTGGCTTCAGAGGATGGAATATACAAAGGATTTATTGCTGTAGCAGATCCAATTCGTTCAACTAGCATGACAGTATTAGCCGATTTAAAATCTGCAGGTATCAAACATACTGTAATGCTTACCGGAGATGATGAGCGAACAGCTCAAGCTATTGCTGTTAAACTTGGACTAACTGATGTAGAAGCCGGGCTTATGCCTGAACAAAAACTATTAGCTATAAAATCACTGAAAGAAAAGTATGGGTCAGTAGCAATGGTTGGAGATGGTGTAAACGATGCTCCAGCACTTGCAGCATCAACGGTTGGAATTGCCATGGGTGGAGCCGGAACAGATGCGGCTCTTGAAACAGCGGATGTTGCTTTGATGGCCGATGATTTAGAAAAACTCCCATATACGATTCGATTAAGTCGAAAAGCATTGCATATTATTAAAGAAAATATTATGTTTGCATTAGGATTAAAAATCATTGCACTTTTACTCATTATTCCAGGATGGTTAACGTTATGGATTGCCATCTTTGCTGATATGGGTGCGACATTACTGGTGGTACTAAATTCTTTACGACTACTAAAAGTGCATAAGTAGCACGGGAGGGGTAGCATGAAGCTTACAGAATGGACAATGGAAGAACAAGAAGAGCTAATACATTTTATGACGACTAACACTTGGCCATATCATGGTAACTCTCATCCGGCGAGAGAATTAATAGAAAAGACGATTGAAGAAGGTGGATATCAATCGGATCAAGTGAAGACATTTTGGGTTGAAAATGAAAAAAAAGAACAAGTAGGAATTGTTAAAATCTATGACTTACAAGATGAGATTCCTTTATTTGATTTACGAATTGCAGATGAAGCACGTGGAAGAGGATATGGTCCTCTTGCATTGAAAATGGTTACTGAGTATGTTTTCCAACTGCCTGAAGTGAAAATACGATTGGAGGGTCATACTCGACAGGATAATTTTGCTATGCGTAAAACGTTTGAAAGAGCTGGCTTTGTGAAAGAAGCTCAGCTCAGACAGGCTTGGTTTTCTCCCAAGGAAAACTCTTACTATGATGCAGTGACATATGGAATGACGAGAGATGACTTTTTAAAGGGAACCGCAACTCCGGTTAACTGGGACGATGATTTCAATAAAAAAGCAAAGAATGAAGAGCGACACTCTATTTCAGAGGAGTTTTACACAGAACGACTTATAATTAGAGCACCTCGTTTGGAGGATGCAGAAGTTGTGTGGAGGTCAGTAATTAACTCTCATGATGCATTAAAAGAGTGGATGCCCTGGGCACAAAATAAACAAACATTGGAACAGATGACGACTAATTTACGCCAAGCGGTTGCTGATTTTATAACACGAAAAGACTTACGACTTCATTTGTTCTTGAAAGATACTGGTGAATTTGTAGGTGCATCCGGATTACATCGAATAGATTGGAATGTACGAAAGTTTGAAATTGGCTATTGGATTGATTGTAAGTTTGAAGGAAAAGGTTTAATGACGGAAGCTTGTGAACGAATAACACAGTTTGCTTTTGAGGATTTACAGGCAAACCGAGTAGAGATTCGTTGTGATAGTGAAAATGTTCGAAGTCGCTCCGTTGCAGAAAGAGTCGGATATACATTAGAAGGATTACTTCACAATGACTCCTTATCAGCAGATGGGAAAAGACTTAGAAACACATGTATTTATGGGAAAACAATCCAATAAAAAAGGATGCTCATAGAGCATCCTTTTTCTATACGGACCGTCTTCCTGTTACAAGTTGAATAACAAAAATAATACCTGCTATAATTAGTAGTGTGTGGATTAGCCCTCCACCAATTTTTAATACTAAACCGAGTAACCAAAGTACGATTAAAATAACGATAATAGACCATAAAATTTTACCCATATATATTCTCCTTTCCGCTTTAGCATTTGGTTATTAAAGTTTTACCCTTTCGTATATAGTGTTAAACATCATGATAATTTTTAAGGAGAAGAGATAAATTTGCTCACAAACGTAACGGAAGAAATTGTGAAGAGCCTGGTGACGATGCTTATGAGAGGTCCGGAATACCAAACCTTTTGTAAATGTGAACAATGTGAATTGGATATTATAGCTTTAAGCTTAAATACTTTACCCGCACATTACGTCACAACTGACAAAGGAAGAACGGCTGTATTTGAACGTTTAAATTCAAAAGAGAACTTAGAATGGATTAATAAGAGAATTATCCAATCAATACATGTAATTGGAAAGTATCCTCATCGTAGTTAAACCTTAAACTTTTCTCTCAGAACCTTATCAAACGATAAGGTTCTTTCACTTAGAAAAGCTCTACTTGGATAAAATAGCTATATTTGTGAAGAAGAGAGCGTTGTAGTAAAATAAACGGAGTAGTTATGAAAGGAAGATACGTATGCCAACACCAAGCATGGAAGACCATATCGAACAAATATATTTGTTAATCGAGCAGAAAGGATATGCTCGTGTGTCTGACATTGCAGAAGCCTTATCTGTCTTGCCTTCGTCTGTAACGAAAATGGTACAGAAGTTGGATAAAGACGGTTTTTTAATTTATGAGAAATACCGTGGTCTTACACTCACTCCTAAAGGATTAAAACTTGGGAAAAAATTAGTGAAAAGACATGATTTATTAGAAGACTTCCTAAGACTAATTGGAGTAAAAGAAGAGAATATATACAATGATGTAGAAGGAATTGAACACCATTTAAGCTGGAATTCCATTGATCGTATAGCAGATTTAGTTTTGTTTCTAGAAGAGAATCCAGATCTTCAATCAAAACTCCTTGAATTACAAGAAGAAGAGAGCGATTAGTTTATATACATAGTCTTTGTTACGGATTAGTTGGAGAGTTTATAATGCAAACGAAAAGGTAATAAGTAAAGTAAGGGTTTCTGAATATATAAGTGGATAATGTACGATACAAATTAGAAGTAAGGTCAAGACCATTATCATAATTGGTCAGAAGGAGAGCGGTGAATTTGGCAGAGCTAGAATCAGGAGAAATTGTAAAATTAAAAGTTGAAGAAAAAGAAGGATCAAAATGGATTCTCACACATAAAGGAGAAGAAATCTCTTTAAATGCTTCTGAAGCACCAGAAGATTTACAAGTGGATGACAAGATTGAAGTATTTTTATTTGTAGATCGTAGAGGGAATTTATCAGCTACCACACAACTGCCACATATTACAAAGGGGACGTATGGATGGGCGAGGGTGATAAAAGTTACGGATAAAGAAGGGGCATTTGTCGATATTGGCACTTCTAAGGAAGTACAAGTAAAGGCAGAGGACTTACCGAAAGTGAAAGAACTGTGGCCAGTTATTGGCGATCACTTATATATGACACTTCGCACAGATAAAGAAGGAGAATTGTTTGGTCGTCTTGCAACAGAAGATCGCGTGGAGGAACTATATATAGATGCTCCAACTACTTTACTAAACAAAAATGTACAAGCTAGAGCGTATAGACTTCTTCCGATTGGATCTTTCTTACTTAGTGTTCCAGAAAATTACCGTATTTTCGTGCACCAATCAGAACGTGTGGAAGAACCTAGATTAGGCCAGGATTTAACGGTTCGTATCATAGATACAAAGGAAGATGGATCATTGAACGGTTCCTTATTACCTCGTAAACATGAACGTTTGGGAGACGATGCGGAATCTATTTTTAGATATTTAAATGACGTAGGTGGTAGAATGCCATTTACTGATAAGTCAACGCCTGAGGAGATCCAAGAAATGTTTACGATGAGTAAAGCGGCTTTTAAACGAGCACTTGGTAAACTCATGAAAGAGGGTAAAATTGTTCAAAATGATGGCTGGACAGAAGTAAAAATGTAAAAGAAAGTTTCCAATAGTTAAACTTGGAAAGGTCTAAATAGTTAGAAATAATTGGAGAAGGAGTAAAAAGAATCGATCAGTCGGAACTTTTTGCTCCTTTTTTCGTACTAATGGAAGAATGGATTGGAAGAAAGGGGATATTTGAGTGAAGAAATTATTACAACCATTTATCGCTGTCATTTTATTGTTTGGAGTTTTAGTTACTCCTTCTATCACGTTTGCAGACTCTACGGGTACTACGGAACCAGTTAACGAAAAATTCGGTGCACCAATAGTCGTTTATGGTGGGAACCTGACAGATGAACAAAAAAATAGTGTGAAAAATAGTTTAAAAATAACCGAGAATTCAGATGTTCAAGAAATAATCGTAACAGGGAAAGATTTAGCGACGTATTTAAAAGATGGTGATGCATCTGCACGAATGTTCTCTTCAGCCAAAATCACTAGAAAAGATGCTGGTAAAGGTTTAGTAATCAATATTGTCACACCAGATAATATTACTGAGGTAACTTCAGAAATGTATGCAAATGCAATGCTTACAGCTGGAATTCAGGACGCAGTTGTAGAAATCGCTGCTCCAAAACCAGTTACTGGTCATTCGGCGCTCGTAGGAATATATAAAGCGTACGAAGTGACAGGCGGAGAGTTAGACCCAGAACGTACAGATGTAGCAAACGATGAACTATCGGTAGCGACAAATCTTGCAAAAGAAGCAGGTATTGATGAAGCGAAAGTAAGTGAATTGTTAACAGAAATTAAAAAACAAATTGCTGAGCAAAATCCTGTTTCACGTGAAGAAGTTGAAAAGATAGTTACGGAGCAGTTAGCTAAGTTACAGATTGAACTATCTGAAAAAGATCGCCAATTACTAATAGATTTGATGGATCGAATTCGTCAACTAGACATCGATTTTAGCCAGTGGTCTGATCAATTGAATGATTTAAGTAAAACGATAGAAGATAAGATTGGTAAGATTGTAGATGATGAAGGATTTTGGCAAAGTGTCAAAGACTTCTTTAATAATTTAATTGATTCCATTCGTTCTTTATTTAATTAAACGATACACCCTAATTGTCATCGCAGGCATTTAGGGTGTTTTTTATGGACTAGCGCTTAGAGTTTGGAAAGACGGATATACCTCTTGCTGCACGCTACGCATGACTCTCCGAAGGATAAGTCGCTCCTATATCCTTTACGGGGTTCATTAGACCCGTTAATTTCCGTTCCAGGCGGACGCGTTCCGCCGGGCATGGCTTCAGCCGCTTCCCTTGCTCCTGCGCAAAGCTCGTCGCAAAAAACAATGCTCCTGCGCAAAGCTCGTCGCAAAAAACAATGCTCCTGCGCAAAGCTCGTCGCAAAAACTAATTTCGCTAAGCTCAGTCCAGGGTCCTTTCACTCATGCACCTGCCGCTTCGCTTTCGGTGCAGAAAACATTTGCTATTCCGGCTAGAGTCACCGCCTTCCACTACAATTATCTATTAACCGCCTTTCAATTAGAAAACCATCATACCATTGATAGAGCAAGTTTCTATCACTTACATTTTTTCAATTAGTATTTATAGAAAATCGTTGAAAAAGGTGACACCACTGCGGGAATAGCGTTAGCAGAAGACCCCGCAGTTGAGGGGAAGGCAATCTAAGTTCGCCGCATCCTGCTCCTGCGCAAAGCTCGTCGCATAAGAACTTTTGCGGCAACGATTGCATGACCAACACGTGTTGGCCTAGGAGGCTAAGGCAACGCCCGCGGAAAGGGAGCCGTTTCAATGATTTTCTTATTTATCGGACGCAGGCGCGAATGCCTATAGAAATTAGTACTATGACTTTTAATTTCATTGCATACTAGCGATGAACCATTAATAATAACTTCCTATTTGCACATATTATATTTATTTGATATTATAAAACTAATAAAATTATCTTGAATTCGAGATAAAATGGAGGAGAAAGCAATGAAATTAGCAGGAATACACCATGTGTCAGCAATCACAGCAGATGCTGATAAAAATCACGACTTTTTTACAAGAATACTGGGCATGAGATTAGTGAAAAAAACAGTCAATCAAGATAGTACATCTTCCTATCATTTGTTTTATGCAGATGCTGTAGGAACCCCTGGAACAGATATGACTTACTTTGACATTCCGATGGCAGGAAGAACATATCCTGGTGTATCAAGTATTAGCAATACGGGATTCCGTGTAAAAAGCGAAGATGCTCTGAAATTTTGGAAAGAAAGATTTACGAAATTGGAAGTACCCCATGACGAAATAAAGGAAAAATTCGGGCGGAAAACACTTTATTTTGAAGACTTTGAGGGCTCTCGTTTAATGCTAGTAGTCGATGATGGTAAAGGAATTCCATATGGAGAGGCTTGGGTGAAAGAAGAGATCTCTGCTGAAAATGCGATTGTAGGATTAGGTCCAGTGAAGCTAACTGTGCGAAAAGCAGATCCAACAGAAAAAGTGCTTACAGAAATTCTAGGATTCACGTTAGCTGGATCTTATCCATCAGAAATAGCTAATATGCCTGAAGTGTTAGTATATACCACAGGTGCAGGGGGGCCGGCAGGCGAAGTGCATATTGAAACAAGAACTGATTTACCACAAGAGAGACCTGGTAGAGGAAGTGTGCACCATGTTGCATTCCGTGTGCCGACAATGGAGGACTATCCAAAATGGGAAGAATTATTGCGTGCAAAAGGATTTGTCACATCAGGTTTAGTAGATCGTTATTATTTCAAATCCATTTATTTCAGAGAACCTAACGGTATTCTATATGAATTGGCTACAGATGAGCCAGGCTTTAATTCAGATGAACCATTAGAATCCTTAGGTGAGTCTCTCGCTCTACCTCCTTTTTTAGAAACAAAAAGAGAGCAGATAGAAGCTAAGTTGCGTCCGTTGTCAATTAACAAATAACTATGTTAAAATTCAAAAAAGGAGTGGTTGACTGTGGAATTTCAATACAAAGAATTAGGAAATGATGTTTATGCCTATCAATATGTCCAAGATGGTGAAAGACTTGGTGAAATTACGTGGACTTTACTTGGAGATGTCATGGTGATGGACCACACATACGTTTCAGATAAACTACGAGGGCAAGGTATAGCAAAGAAATTATTAGATACTGCAGTAGCCTACGCACGTGAAAAAGAATTAAAGATGGAAGCTGTATGCTCATACGTTGTGGCAGCTTTTAATAAATCAAACGAATATGACGATGTAAAAGCTTAATAAATATAAAAGGCAATCCGCTTATTTAAGAAAAGTGGATTGCCTTTTACATTTGTAATGTTAAATAAATAAAACTAAAATACCGGTTAATACGGATGCACCTGCCAATGTGTATAAGAAATCAGACTGATTAAAGATTAACTTTTTCTCCATCCTATTCCTTCCTTTCTGTAGTAAGTGTTAGTATTTAAGTACCCCCCTAAAACAACTATTAAACAAGTTTATTTCATTTTGTATAGGGTAAAAGTAAAAAAAGATGAAACTTTTAGTAAGGTTGAACGTAAAATTACTATATAAAACATTAATGGAGGTATACATATGTCTCGAACAGGAGAAAAGGTTTTAGGTATTATAAGTGCAATTTTTACACTTCTAGCAATTATATTGATGGCGATAATTGTAACTACTGGAAGTGCAGCCATACAGGATGAGGCATTTAATACGGAGTTTGAGCAACAAATATTAAATGATCCAACTTTAACTGGCCAGGATGCGGAAGCAATTGCACAATTGGTGGATATACTTCCAAGTGTGTTTGGTGTATTTGGTTGGGGATTTGTTGTTGCCCTTGTAATTAGTCTTATACTAAATATTGTAGGGATTGTTTCTATATCCAAAAATAAAAATCCAAAATTAGCAGGTATTATGTTTATACTAGCTGGATTGTTTGCGGGGATCATATCGTTAACATCGATATTATTATACATCGCAGCAATTATGTGCTTCGTCCGTAAGCCGCCAGTTGAATTCGCTGAGCAAGAATACTACAATCCAGATCAAACGGTATAACTAAATCACAATTCTTTATAAATAAGAAGATAAGAAAGAAATTTTTTGCGACGAGCTTTGCGCAGGAGCAAAATGTCTTTCTGCGACGAGCTTTGCGCAGGAGCAAAATGTCTTTCTGCGACGAGCTTTGCGCAGGAGCAAGAATACTACAATCCAGATCAAACAGTATAAAGATAAAACACCGACTTACTCAGTAAGTCGGTGTTTTTAATAAATACACATATTTAGCCGTGGATAGAGGATGACCTTCAAAGTATTCGTCAAATTCTTCCAAGCATTCAAAACCGAAACGTTCATAAAATGCACGCGCTCCATCATTTTTGCTTTCTACATAGACGAATAACTGACGTCCCGTTGGCATCTCGTTCAAGCCGGCCTGTAGTAGTTTTTTGCCGTAGCCTATTTGCTGATACTCTGGAAGTACATAGATAGCGGTTAGCTCGGCATCTCCATCTTCATCTACATACGTAAAATTAGCAAATCCAATTGGCTTTCCTTCAAACTCTGCAAGTAAAAAAATAGTTTTTTCCATTCTTTTGGCTAACATCGTATTTGAATAAGCCTTTTTTAGAAAAAGCTCTTGTATATTGTCTGGAATAATTCCTTTATATGTGCTGTTCCAACTGATCTTTGCGATTTGTTGAACAGTTGCTAGATCATTTAACGTGATCGCCCTAATCATTTGAGTCACCTCTAAATTCTTTTTGTTATCATAACAAAAATAATATCAATCTTCTACTATTGTGTGATAATAAAAATGAAAGGTGGGTTTTTTATGGAATGGAATTTACAAAAATTTAATGAAATGGACGTATATCAATTGTACGAAATACTCAAGCTACGCGTGGATGTTTTTGTTGTAGAACAAAATTGCGCTTACCCTGAATTGGATACTTATGATTATAATTCTTTGCATTTATTTGCTTGCGACGAAAATGAGATAATTGCCTATTGCCGAATACTTCCACCTGGTGAAAAATATGAGGAATGCTCTATTGGTAGAGTAATTGTGAAAGAAAAATTTCGCGGGACTGGTGTTGCAAGACAACTTATGATAAAAGCTTTAGAAGAAGCAGAACGCACTTATCAAATAGAATCGATTCAACTTTGTGCTCAAAGTCATTTGAAAAACTTCTACAGTTCCTTTGACTTTCATGCTAGCTCGGATGAATTTGATGAAGATGGAATTCCTCATGTTTATATGGTTAGAAATAAAAAAGTGTAAGTTTTGAAATAAAGGGTAAGTAATAAGTAGAACATAAAAAATTAGGAGGTACATATCATGGCTAAAGGAAAAAATAACACATTACTACTAGCAGGAATTGCTGCGGGAGCCTATGCATATTTTAGTAAAAAAGAAAATCGTGATAAAGCGATAGTTGCATTTAATAATACAAAAGCAAAGGTTAACTCATTTATAGATGCACAAAAACATAATCGCTCCGATTTAACTGTTGCTGGGCACCCAGATCCGCACAATACTCCCGATAGCAAGATGGTAGACGAAGGCGCAATGACAAGTGTTCAATATTATAATGATGAAGTGCAAAATAAGGACAAGAAAACTCCAGAATATAATGAAGTGAGTTCTTAATAGAAAGGGTCTCCAGCATGGGGACCCTCAATTTTTTTTATCTTTTAGTATAGATAATACTGATAAACATATTAACAATCCACCCGTCAATAGAAATCCGCCGTTTGCAGTAAGTTGCAGTAGTCCAGTAACACTAGAACCAACTACCACGCCTATTGAAAAAAAGGCGTAAAAATATCCGTATGCCTTTCCCCGATAAGTAGGTTCTGTTGAGTCAATTAGCAACGAATTTATAGAGGGGAATAGAAATGCAAATCCTACTCCATATAAACTCATTCCCACGTATAGCAGTTGTAATGTGTCAATCTGTCCGAGTAAAAGCATGCTTATCCCCATTAATCCCATCCCAAAAGCGAGTGTTTTAATAGGTTTAACTTTATCAAATAGTCGATTAATAGGTAATATGAAGACTAAAATTGCCACAAAGCCAAAAGTACTCAGTAATAGTCCGCTTGTTTTTGAATCATACCCTAGATACAGTACTTTTAAAGGGAGCATATAGGCGAGTACGCCCTGTGAAAACATCAAGAAAAAGGCACCTGCAAATGCTTTTACCAAACCACTTTCTGCAAAAATGTCTCTTACTGTTACAGAAGCATTTTCCTTCGTTTTTTTGTGAATGGAAACTGTACTTAATAAGAAAACTGATAAAATACTAAGAATAAGCATAATAGAACCTGTGATACTTAAGACAAATACTTCATCTTTTTTACTAGCCATAATTCCACTAAAAGCAGGACCTAAAATCGCAGCTAGTCCTACAAATGCTCCTGATAATGCAACACTTTTTCCACGCTTTTCAGCAGAGGTTTGATTCGCAGAATACGTAAAAGCTGCAGGAACGATAAGACCTGCAAGCAGTCCATGGATAAAGCGGACAATTAATAGACCGATTGGGTCTGATACCCCTTGGTACATAAAGAGGGAAATACTCGTAGCAAATAAACCAATGATTAATATAGAAAAAGGACCTTTTTTATCGGTTAAAAAACCTGAGATGATGTTTCCGATTGTATTTGAGAATGAATACATTCCTACAACCAAGCCCGTTAAGAATGGGGTAGCACCTAAAGATTTAGCGTAAGGACTCATTATAGGTAGCTGTGCAAATAAATCAAAAAAAGAAAAAAAGACAATTATATATATAAATACCCGCAAGTATATTCCTCATTTCTATTTCAGCTTCTACTCTAGTTTAGCACTTTTTTATTATGTAATCTGTTTCATAATAGGTAAATAGGGTATTAGGGAAATAAAAATTACAAATAAAGGAGGTAAATAGATTGAAAAAAGCAATGGTTATATTTAATCCTTCATCTGGGAAGGAAGAAGCCGAAACATATAAAGAAAGGGCTCTTACAGTTCTCGATGCACTTGGATATCAAATAGTTGAAAAGGAAACAGAAAAAAAAGATGATGCTATTACGTTTGCCAAACAAGCTTGTGAAGAGAAAATGGAGTTCCTCGTAGCTATGGGTGGAGATGGGACGATAAATGAAGTTATAAACGGACTAGCCAATCAATCATATCGACCTCTATTTTCAATAGTGCCTCTTGGAACAGTAAATGACTTCGCAAGAGCATTAGGAATCCCTTTAGAGCCAGAGATTGCAATCGAGGCATTAAAGATGACCAATACAGAGTTTGTAGATATAGCTCAAATTGGTAATAAATATTTTGGAAATATCGTTGCAATCGGTGAGATTGCAAGTAGAGTTGCGAACACTTCCGTTGAGAAAAAAACGAAACTAGGTTCATTAGCATATTTAATTGAAGGTGCAAAAGTAGTTATTTCTAACGAAGAGGTGGGTTTCACTATTCAACATGACCATGGGACCTGGACTGGAACATCGATGCTCGTTTTAGTTGGCTTAACAAATTCAGTAGGTGGATTTGAAAAAATGATGACAAATGCCGAAATCAACGATGGACTTCTTCATGTGTATATTTTTAAAAAATCTGGTATTGCTAACCTCGTTCGAATGGGTACAAAAATTTTATTGGGCACATTAAAAGAGGATGATGGAGTGGAGGTCATTACGACTAAAAAGGTTTACATGGAGTCTGATCGACCATTATTTTGTAACGTTGACGGGGATGAAGGTGTATGTACACCATTTGAAATTAAGGTACTACCAAAGCACTTAAAATTATTAATTCCAAATAATAGCTAAATTATCATCATAAATGTTTCCATTTTCCAACAAAGTGTTATAAAATGATTCTACGTACCCAATAAAGAACAATACCAAAAGTACTATAAAAAAAGAAAGATGAGGTCCTTATGCAATACTCACAAAAGATTTTTTTAGAAAGCTTTTCCAAAGCGTATACAAAAGAAATAAGCGTAATTAACAGCATTGAAGGTTTGAGTTTGTTTTTAGATTTAGAAAAAAAATTATTTCTTCATATGTATGCTTTCGAGCTTGAGGAAGCTAAAAAAGTATTAAGAGAAATCATAGACTTAATTATTATTAGAGCTGAGAAGTTAATGATTATGTATGTCAAAAATTACTACATACAATTAGTTGCTGTGATGGCAAGGAAATTACAAGAAAGCCAAGTTCCCTCTGATAAGGTAATGGCTTTTAATATCGCTAGTGTCAACGTTATAGAAACAAAAATGAGCGATGCACAGTTTCTTCAATGTGCAGATGAATTAGTAGAGTTTTTTGTATTGGTCATTACAGAAAGAAAAAAACCGTCCTTTGGTCATCAAACAGTGAACAAAGTTATCTTATTTATAAATGATGAAATTGAAACAAATTTAACTGTGGAAGATATTGCTAAGTGTTTTAATATTAGTACAAGTCATTTATCTCGAATTTTTCGGGAACATACAGGGGTAACTCTAGTAGAATATTTAAATATTCGTAAGGTAGAGGAGTGCCAGTATTATCTAAGACATACGAACAAAGGGATTTCCGATATTTCTGATTCATTTCACTTTTGCAATCAAAGCTATTTCACTCGTATATTCAAAAAGTATACAGGTCTAACACCGAAGCAGTTTAGGGATCATCATGAATACCCTAATTTCAAATATAATTTTCCAAATGAAAGCAGAGCTATATAAGTATTGCTATGTTTATATTTGATAAATAGCTTCATAGAAGGTATACTCGTTATAGTTTGAAAAATGAAGGTGAATGAATGAAAAAGAAGATTAGTTTGCTTTCTATTCTTGTCTTTGCAGCAGTTGTTCTAAGCGGATGTTCAGGAGTAGAGAATAAAGAAGGTACTTTTTATAATATTTTTGTTCGACCTTTTGATTTTTTACTTCATTTCTTTGGAGAAATATTCAATGGTAGTTATGGACTTGCTATCATTGCAATTACATTAATTATTCGATTTGCTTTAATGCCTTTGATGCTTAAAAACTATAAGAATCAACAAGGTATGAAAGAAAAAATGGATAAATTGAAACCAGAAATGGATGAGATTCAAAAGAAATTAAAAGCTACAAAGTCAAAAGAAGAACAAATGGCTTTACAACAAGAAATGATGGGATTATATCGTAAGCATAATGTAAATCCTTTGAATATGGGTTGCTTACCAATGCTTATTCAAATGCCAATCGTCATGGGATTATATTTTGCAATCCTGCACTCAACAGATGTGAAAACACATCCCTTTTTATGGTTTAACTTAGGTTCTCCGGATATTGCGATGACGCTTATTGCAGGTGTGGTTTATTTTGTTCAAGCAAAAGTTTCATTATGGACGGTACCGGAGCAACAAAAGCAACAAATGAAAATGATGATTTATATTTCTCCTATCATGATTATGTTCATCTCGTTCAGCTCTATGGCTGCATTACCATTGTACTGGGCTGTCGGTGGGATTATCTTAATCTTCCAAACATACTTAGGGCGTAAATTTTATTCAAATCATCCAGAAAAAGCAGAAGAATCTGTATAACGAAAACGTTTGTCAACAGTCTAAAACGAAGCTTTTTATAGCTTCGTTTTTTCTATGAGAGGTGTAGTTTAAAAGTGAATAAGAATTGGATCATTGGAATCTTAATTGCAGCGGCTTCCATTGCCTCTTTAATATTTATTATAGTAGGGAATTTAAACATGGCAGTCCTCTTTATGACAGCTATATTTGCTTTAAGTAATGGTTACCGAGCGGTCAGCTTTAAGGAAAAAGGTTTTGAACGGGAAGCAAAATGGATGAAGGGAATGTCTATTTTATTTATCGTATTATTTTTCGTCGTTCTAGGAATGGTTTTAATATAACTTTTGTTCATGGGTTGTCCACAAAGACAACCCATTTTCTCATCCAGTTTTAGAAGAAAAATGTTAAAATGATAGTATCGTTATTGGAAAGAAGGAAGACAATGCATTCTCGACAAAGTTTATTTAAAAAGAAAAAACAAAAAAAATGGCCATATATTGTCTCGGGTACAATTTTGGGATTGTTAGTTGCAGCCATTGTCACTTGGATTGGAATAAATGATTGGAATATAAACGAAAGTCTTGCATCTTTAGGTCTGACGAATAAAACAGAAGAGATGACTACAGAGGAAAAAGAAAAAGACATGATAGATGAGCAAGAAGCAGAGGAACCGACGAAAGAAGAGCAGGTAGTAGAACCACCAGTTGTCGAAGAGCCTGAAGTCGATATGTCAGGAGCAAATGGATACATAGGTCATGAAACGTTACCAACGGAACCGACATACTTCCAAGGAGTACTCATTGCAAGTAAAAAGTATCCACTACCTTCAACATTTGACCCTGGAGAAAGTAAGGATGCAAGAGCAGCATTTGAAGAAATGGCTGCCGAAGCAAAACTTTCTGGTTTTGACCTCGTTGCATTTAGTACATATCGTTCATTTGAATATCAAACTACACTTTATCAGAGATATGTGAGTAATGATGGGCAAGAAGAGGCGGATCGCTATAGCGCACGTCCAGGATACTCCGAACATCAAACTGGTCTTGCTTTTGATATAGGAGAACAACATTTTGAGCAACATTTTGCGCGTGAAAGCTTTGGAGAAACTGAGGCTGGAAAATGGGTTGCTGCCAATGCACATAACTATGGTTTTATCATGCGATATCCAAAGGAAAAAGAAAAAATTACCGGATATATGTACGAGCCATGGCACTTCCGCTATGTTGGTAAGCAACTAGCGGGCGAGATTTATGAAGCAGGCACTACGCTAGAAGAATATTTGGATATATAAAAAGTCAGCGTCCTCATTAAGGGACGCTGACTTTTCTAGTTATAGGATTGGGGATAATAATCGTGCTAGAGATTCTTTAAACTTAATCATACGAGTTCTTTCCTCATATAGTTCCATAGTCAATGGAGTAGATAACTTCATATCCTCCTCGAATAGCTCTGCAAGCGCATGAGAAGTTTCGCGGTCATAGATAAATGCATTAACTTCAAAGTTTAACTTAAAGCTTCGGACATCAATATTTGCTGTTCCTACAGTAGAGGCTTCATCATCAATGACAATCATTTTTGTATGAAGGAATCCATTTTCATAAATATATACTTTTGCTCCGGCTTTTATTAATTCTCCTACATAAGAATAGGTAGCCCAATAAACGAATATATGATCTGGTTTGTTTGGAATCATTATCCGAACATCGATACCAGATAGACAAGCAATACGAAGTGTATCCATAAAGCTCGCATCTGGAATGAAGTATGGTGATTGAATGTAAATATACTTTTTCGCCATCATTAGAAGCTTTAAATATCCGTTTTTTATCTGCTCCCATTCGGAATCAGGTCCACTGGAAACAATTTGCAATCCAACTGAGCCTTTCATCGGGATGGCTGGGAAAAATACATCGGAATATTCAATATCATGTTCGGCGGAAGCTTGGTTCCAATCAAGTATAAATCGGGTTTGAAGTGGATGTACTGCACTTCCTTCTATCCTTAGATGTGTATCACGCCAATAACCAAATCGTTTATTTAATCCTAAATATTCATCCCCTACATTAAATCCTCCGATATAACCAATTCGACCATCAATAACGACAATTTTTCGGTGGTTACGATAATTCATACGTGGATTAATAAGAGGTAGGATAGAAGGGAAAAATGCTTCTACACGGCCACCTAATTCTATTAACTCTTTAAATTGCCTTTTCCGCAAAGAGCGTGAACCTGTGTCATCATATAAAATTCGAACTTTTACTCCTTGCTTCGCTTTATCTAATAGTACTTGGTAAATCTCTTGACCAAGATTGTCTAGACGAAAAATATAATACTGAATGTGAATATGATCCTTTGCATTTTCTAAATCCTGCAAAAGTGCCTGGAATTTTTTTCGTCCGTCATTAAAAATATCTACTTTGTTATCTTGAGTTAGTACCGCTTGGTTATTGTGTAAATGCATAATAATTAACTCTTTATAATGCATGGCATCATCCAAACGAAAATCAAACGAATCATCCTCAATCGCTTCCATTTGAAATTCTATTAATTTATCGATACCAATTTTGTTTTTACCTTCCCAACGAAATAAATGCTTTTTACGCAACTTTCTTCCAAATAATAAATAAATACCGAAACCTACAATAGGTACAAAGAATAAAACCAAGATCCAAGCCCAAGTAGAGGAAGCATCTCTACGTTCCAAAAATATTAATGCAATTGCAAAGAAAATATTTAAAATAATTGTCCCTGTCACTATTAAACTAATAATGCTAGCCGCCACAGTTTCACCTCCTTCTATTTTATTTTTTTTGGAAGTTAGTTTTAGTATATCCGATTTAGGGGAAAGAATGAAGAAACTAGGTATTATGTGGTAGAAAGTATAACCTACTTGACCTATTGGAATAAAAGTATTATTCTATGTTAGGTGAAAAAATGGAGGTAATGAAATGGACATATTGTTTATCATTCTTAATATAGCTGCCTTACTGTTGTTCGTGGGTGTTCTAATAGTAATGCAAAAGAAACATGTATCATTTTCTAAACGCGTATTTACAGCGTTAGGTTTAGGTATAGCTTTAGGATTAGCATTAAATCTAATTTACGGTGTAACATCTGAAGTGTTAGCTAAATCCGTAGATTGGTATAACTTGATAGGAACTGGCTATGTGAAGTTACTTCAAATGATAGTAATGCCACTAGTATTTATTTCTATTCTAGGCGCTTTTACGAAGTTGACGATTGGGAAAAACTTTGGGAAGATGGCTGCAATTATTTTAAGTATTTTAATTGGAACTACTGCTATAGCAGCACTAATAGGAATTGGTTCTGCAGCAATCTTTGATCTAAATGCAGATCAGATTGTGCAAGGTGAAGCAGAATCTGTACGCGCAGAGGACTATGAAGCACGTTCTGCTGAAGTAGGAGATAAAACACTTCCTCAGCAAATGCTTGATTTACTTCCAGCTAATCCATTTTTAGATTTCACGGGTGCGCGTGATACATCTACAATTGCGGTTGTAATATTTGCAGCATTTTTAGGCTTTGCCTACTTGAGAGTAGCTCGAAAAGATGGTGAAACTGCTGCTACGATTAAAAAAGGAATAGACGCTGTGTACTCGCTTGTTATGAGTGTAGTGACACTTGTTCTTCGATTGACTCCATATGGTATCCTGGCAATTATGGCTAGAACCGTTGCGACATCTGATTTTGCAGCAATATATAATTTAGGTAAATTTGTGGTAGCATCCTATGTAGCATTAGCTATTATGTTTGCAATCCACTTAATAATTATTTCACTTTCAGGTTTAAATCCTATAACGTATGTGAAAAAAGCAGCAGAGCCACTCATTTTTGCATTTACATCACGTTCAAGTGCAGGTACTTTACCTATTAATATTAATACACAAACAAATAAACTAGGCGTATCTGAAGGTATTGCAAATTTCTCTGGTTCCTTTGGATTGTCCATTGGGCAAAACGGTTGTGCGGGTGTATATCCTGCCATGCTAGCATTTATGATTGCTCCATCTCAAGGTATTAATCCTTTAGATCCGATGTTTATTCTTACTGTAGTTGCCGTAGTGGCTATTAGTTCTTTTGGAGTTGCAGGTGTAGGTGGTGGAGCGACGTTTGCCGCGATACTTGTACTTTCTGCTCTGAATTTACCAGTTGCATTAGCTGGTTTACTCGTTTCAGTAGAGCCATTAATTGATATGGCACGTACAGCTGTAAACGTGAGTGGATCAATGACTGCAGGTGTTACAACTGCGAAAGTAACCGGTGAATTAGATAAAGACGTTTATAATGCACCATTAGAAACACAAACAGTAGAATAACAAAATTACAAAAAAAGCTGTCCTTTATCGGACAGCTTTTTTGTATGCGCTCAAATAAAATCTATGCTCTTAACATAAACTTTACTTGTGGTTTTTTAATATTACAAAAGAATTTTGGTATAATTGTACTAAATACCAACTTTAATCCAGGTCTAAATCTCGACTGACTGGAGTTAAAACCTCCGGCGTATGTCTCAGATTTTCAATCTAAACGAGAACGGATATACGCCAATGTGAATTTAATTGATAAAGGGGATGGAGCCGTGTTACAAGCAATAAATCTTCATAAAAAGTTTAAGACAAAGGAAGTGGTTCGCCAAGTAAATATGCAGCTAGAAGCAGGAGAATCTATTGGACTTCTCGGGCCGAACGGGGCAGGAAAATCAACAACTATTTCCATGCTTTCTTCTTTAGTAATGCCAACAAGTGGTGAAGTACTTTGGAATTCAGAATCGATCAATAAAAATCCCGAGTCGCTTCGCAAAACATTGGGGGTAGTTCCTCAGGAAATTGCTTTATACCCTGAGCTATCGGCAAGAGAAAACCTAGCTTTTTTCGGTAGAATCTATGGTTTAAAAGGTTCACTATTGACCGAACGTGTAGAAGAAATATTACAGAAAATTGGATTAACTGATCGAAAAAATGACATTGTTAAAACATTTTCTGGTGGTATGAAACGTCGCCTTAATATTGGAGCTGCACTTTTACATAATCCATCTATTTTAATTATGGATGAACCAACCGTAGGGATTGACCCACAGTCAAGAGCGTATATTTTAGATACTGTTAAACAGCTTGTTGAGGAAGGAATGACCTTATTATATACAAGTCACTATATGGAGGAAGTTGAGCTCCTTTGTGACAAAATTTATATTATGGACCAAGGTGAGATTATTGCTTTCGGTACAAAAGAGCAGTTAAAATCACTAGTTTCTGATAATCAAACGATTGAATTAAAGGGACATTTACTTTCAAAAGAGTTTGGGGAGGTACTGAAGAAACAATTTCCTGCTGCCAGTGTTCGTCATGAAGAAGATATTCTGCTATTATCCATGCCTAAAAAGGAAGAGCCACTTGCTAGCATTTTCGCAATAGCTGCAGAAAATGATGTGACAATCACTTCGGCCATCATTAAAATACCTTCTCTTGAAGATGTATTCCTACATTTAACAGGAAAAGCATTAAGAGACTAGGGGGATGGCTATGCTACTTACTTTAATTGGAAAGCAAATAAAAATGCTATTACGAAACAAGCAACCACTTATTATTTTATTACTCATGCCACTTGTACTTATTACAATTCTTTCTACTGCGCTTGCTGGTGTGATGAATAGTGGTGGGGAACCAGCTATTCAAGCAAGATTAGTTTTAATAGATACTTCTAGCTGGGAGAAAGAAGAGGAATCTATCATAAATTTCTTAAAGGAACAGGGATTGAGCGGCTCTTCTTTAGATTCGGTACTAATTCAAATGAAAAATTATGATCCTATAAAAATTTTAGAAGACTCCATTCTATCAACCGATGGTATAAAGGAGTATATAGTGGTTGAAAAGAAACAGTTTACAGACTTAGAAAATATTCGAAAAGACGAAAATACGGATGGTATATTAACAATTCCATCGAGTTTTCGTTTGGATTATATAAAAATGGCTTATTTTAATGAGACGCAAACACCAGAGATTGATTTATTTCTTAGTCAAGAAAATGAAATACGAGCTTCTATTATTCAATCCGTAATCAATGAATGGCAAAATGGCTATACGAAGTCACTTGCTCTTACGAAAGCTGGATTATCACTGGATCAACGTTTGCTAAACAGTTCAAGTGTTGAAAAAGTGGAACAGGTGCTGGAAGAAAGTGAAAGAAAAATTCCTGCCTCTGTTTACTACACTGCTGGAATGCTTGTGATGTTTGCTCTGTATATCCCGTCATTTTTAGCAGGCTTTGCTTTGCAGGAGGTGCAATGGAAGGTATATGACCGAATTATTTTAGCAGGAGTATCGGCTAATTGGTACTCAATTTCTATTTTTATTACAGGGACGCTGGTAGCTTTTGTTCAACAATTGTTACTTCTACTTTATGGGAAGTTTGTGCTTGGAATCGAGTGGATTGGACTAGATGCAATGGCTATTACCGTTTTAACCTATAGCTTTTTTATTGGGGGACTATCAGCATTACTGACCACCCTTCAACTTAGAACGAAGTCAGAGGGAGCAGCGAATATATTTAATGGCTTAGTAATTACTATATTCTCATTTCTTGGTGGTTCTTTTTTCAATATAGGGGAAGTATCTACACTACTTGCCAATATCGGTAATCTTACACCAAATGGAGCTACCATGACTGCCATCCTATCCATTCAAAAAGGTAGAGAATTAGAGGTAATATGGCCATTTATGTCTGTTTTGGTTGTGGCATTTAGCCTTTGTGTGTTTCTCTCTATTGTTTTATTTCCAAAAAGAGGGGTGACATCATGAAGGGTATATGGATTGCAAGGTTACAAAACTTAAAAAGAAAGCCACTTATTCTCATTTCAATGACTATCATGACCGTTATCTTTGCATATGTGTTAAGTGGTTCAGTTGGTAGTAAATTGTCTCTATTAATTGCTACGGATGAATCTAAAATGAGTAAGGAAGTTTTAGAGAGGATACAGATAGAAGAGGATTATGCAATAACTGTTTTATCGGAGCAAGAACTTCAGGATACAATAAAGGAAAAAAGGGACACGATCGGTGTATTGCTAAATGAAAAAACGTATAGTGTTCTAGCAGACACAGAGTCAGATGTAGTAAGAAATCTTTCTTTAAATGTAGAGACTATCTATAATGAGCTAGCTTTTCAATATCAGATAATTGATGTAGGTGGGGAAAGTAAGTGGGAGGAAGTAGAAAAAGGCTTAGAAAATCCTGCTTTTCAAATAAAAGAAGCATCGATGGATGAGTCAAAAGTGTTCCGCTATGATGGAGCATTACAAAGTTTATTTGGTTTTATGCTTTATTTTGTTTTTTATACAATCTCTATAAATGTACAATTTATATTAGAAGATAAACGTTCAGGAGTATGGAATCGTTTGAAGCTAGCATCAATCAGTAGATTTCAATTGTATTTTGGGCATTTATCGTTTAGTTATTTAATTGGACTGGTCCAAATGCTTTTAGTCATTTTTGTTTTCCGATTTATAGTTGGCACAAATATGTACGGGGGATTATGGAAGGTTATCGTCATTTGTAGCTTCTATGTATTACTTGTGATGGCATTTTCTTTATTTGTTATCTCGTTAGTCAAAACAGTAAGTCAAAGCAGTGTAATTATTTCTTTGCTATCTGTCGCTTTTGCAATGATCGGCGGTGCTTATTGGCCACTCGAGATCGTACAGTCAGAAGGCTTGCTAGCAATGAAATGGTTGTCTCCTATCTATTACGGAATGGAAGCATTAAAGAGAGTTACCATTTATGGGGAAACCTTAAGTAACGTTTGGACGTATGTTAGTATGATGTTACTTTTAGGCGTTATCCTATTAGCGGTCGGAATCACTTTATTGGAAAAGAGAACGGAACGCTATCATTCAAGTGAATAGATTGGGGAGTTTGGGGTTATGTATTGGTGTAAAATTGCACGGACCGAAAAAGAATTTGATGCAATCGCTCGATTAAATTATCAGACATTCGTGGAAGAGATTCCGCAGCATGAACCAGATCCGAGTGGAATGAGAGTCGATCCATTTCATCATGAAAACGTATATGTGATTGTATTGAAGGATCAAGAACTAGCGGGGATGGTTGCCTTTCGAGCAGTCCGTCCTTTTTCGCTAGATCTAAAACTTGGTCCAGTAGAGGATTTACTTCCTGAGGATGCACTTCAAGGGATGCTTTGCGAAGTTCGATTAATGGCGGTTGATAAAGCACATCGAAATGGACGAGTGTTTTATTATTTAGCTAGGGCATTGTCTGATTATGCCTATGAAAATGGCTATGGAGCAGCTGTCATATCAGGGACGATTCGTGAACAAAAACTATATAACCAGCTAGGTTTTGAACCCTTTGCAGACACGGTCGGGACAGGAGAAGCTCTGTTTGTTCCGATGGTACTGACAAGAGAACGATTTGACAACTCGGTTGCTGCTCGTTTTAAACAAAAAAGATATTCATTTTATCCTGGGCCTGTCCAACAATCGGAATCTATTCAACAGGCATTTTTAGAAAAGCCAATATCCCACCGTTCGCATGAGTTCAAGGTAATGCTGGAGCGAGTGAAGAGTCGTCTGCTAGAGATGAGTGGAGCAGCACAAGTCCATCTGTTAGTTGGGAGTGGAACTCTTGCCAATGAAGCGATGATTGCCCAATTGCATGTGCTTGGCGAGAGGGGGTTACTACTAACAAATGGTGCCTTCGGAGAACGTTTGGAAAAGCAAGCGAAAAGATGGGGACTTTCCTTTGAGGTTGACAAGTACGAATGGGGAACTTCCTTTGATATAGCTGCGATTGAAAAAGAACTTGCTACAGGTAATTATAGCTGGTTGCTAATGACACATGGTGAGACCTCTACTGGAATGTTGAATGAATTGGAGAAGTTAGCTGATATATGTAAGCGTCATAATGTATTGTTATGTGCAGATTGTGTGAGTTCATTTGGTTCACTTCCTTTTCAGCTAGATGGTGTTTATTTAGCTACGGGGGTAAGTGGAAAAGCTATTGGAACAATGAGTGGCTTGGCATTTGTATTTGCTAATACGGACATTACAGTAAGTGAAAACATACCAACGTATTTAGATATAGCATTTAGAAGTAATCACGCAGTTCCATTTACAATGCCTTCCCAGTTTGTATTGAGTTTAGAATATGCATTAAAGGCATATGATGGAGGATTTAGATATAAACAATTACATAATCGGATGCGATTTATCGAAGAAGATGTGAAACAGCATCAAATTGAACTGTTAGCAGATAAACATTATCCAATGATTTTTACGTGGAAGGAAAAGAATTATCCGCACTTAGCGGAAGACGCAAGAATGTCAGGATTTGATCTGCATTATAAAAGCGATTATTTAATTGAAAACGGCTTGCTACAAATTTCATGCATCCAACCTGATTTTGAAGATGCATGGACTAAATTTATGGAATGGCTTGATAATTATCGTGCTTATCACGGTGAATGAAAGATTGTGACCGGATAGTAAATAGAATGACCGGAAACTAAAAAATCTGACCGTTTAGAAAAAAATGTGACCAGATAAAAGAATTTCTGAGCGGATAAAAAATAATACGTCCACACAGTCAAAATAGGGCAGTCTCCAAGTTAGGAGACTGCCCCTTTTTCAAAACCTTCATAAATTGCATTTCTAGGATATCTCTTTCGCATATTGTTTAAATATACTAGGAAAGAAATCTCAATGATTAGCATAAACACTACAATCAAAATACTCCCAGTTATGCTATTATCGAAAGTTGTATTCATTAAAAACGATTGTATGAACAAGGATGGCAAAGCAATCGCCATATACCAATAGAACATTCGCTTAGTTGAAATGAAACCTTCTTTATATGGAAGCTGCTTTGCAACCTCTTGCAGAAGGGCAAACAATAAATATATAAGAATCACTTTCAGCAAACTGAGAAGAGTTGAGTAATATCCTAGCCATTCATTCAGTTGGATAACTTGATCATTTAAAAAGAAGTTAGGCACCGAAATAATAACTAAAATAATCGATAGGACCTTTAGTTTCTCATAAGGTTGAGAGGATAAAGTCGCTATTTGTTTGATACCATTGTAAACAAAGATATATCCGATAAAATCTGGCAAGAGGTCAACGATCAAGTGAAACTTGATGAACACGAAAAGAAAGCCGATGAATAGCTGTTTGAATCCATTTCTCATTTCGCTTCACCTCTCGCTTTCTTTACAATGTTATTCACTTGATCTTGCGTCAATATAGGATTACTAATAATATTGATCACGTGCTTGATTTGAGTCCCGTCGGCATCCTCACCTGTCCAATCTTGGATAAGTCTAATCGTTTTTGCCTTATCCAAGTCATCTTTCGTGTGAAAGAAAATTCCTATTGAATCTCCTGCATTTATTTGAAGCGGCCATTTTACATCTGTATAAAGAGGAGCGTCCAGATCCCCCCATTCTTTTGAAGCGTCTTCTCTTATAATAGGGCTATGTTCATCTGTATCTTTCCATACCATCAGTTTTACATCGATATTTTGTTGAACTTCCTTTGGTAACTCAAAAGCCTCCATCTTTAAGGGTTCTTTAATATATAGATATTCCGCTAGAGAGTTGCCATTATATTCAAGACCTCCACTATTTACAAATTCTATATCGGAAACTTTGTGAGGGGAGAAATTTAATTTTGTTAAATTTAACGGCACAGTCTGACCGTTTGTAAAAGTGGCGTATATCTGATTATGATTTTTTAATTCCTCTTGAAAGTTTTTTATATCCTCTTCGCCTAAGCTGAACATAGCCTCTTTTGAATAATGATGAGTAAATTCTTGATTGAAAGATTGTGCAGTTGGATTCTCGAAACCAGGGAATGTGAAGTTTCGCTCATTCCATAAGCTTTGTGCGCCAATGGAAAGCGACTGCAACTCTATAATATCTTTTTTATTCGTTATATAATGTATGGAAAAATTTGTACTATCACTTATTGGTATATCTAAATAAGCATTTAGAATAACTGGTTCCTCTAGTTGCTTCGATTGAAAGTAAATGGAATTGACAATCCAACTTATCACAATAAGGCTAATAACTCCCCAAAACCAATTTTTCTTCATAGACTACTTTCCCCCAGTGATTTTCTCGTACGTCTCTTTAATAAAGGATTTATACGGAGAGTCAGGCATTTTATTGATATTATCTATAGCAAACTGTGCTGCTTCCAAAGCTTTTTCCTGTTGACCAAGCTCCATGTAGCATAATGCAGCATATGCATCCTTTTCGTAGAATATTGACAAATCAAATGGGTGATGGAGAATACTAGGGATTTCAACTGCCTCTAACTTTTTAAGTGCATCTTCAAATTGCTGTAAACCATATAATGTTTTTCCTCTTTCAAGTAGGAAATAAGGTGCGAATAATTTATTCTGTATGCGGACCTTAAAAGTATCGTTATATAACTGGTCTGCTTCTTTATATAGTTTTTTAAAAGAAGTTAAGTAGTGAATATTAGCGTACGAAATGAAAATCTTCGAATCCTCATCCTCGGCAAATTCACTATATGCAAGTAACTTTTGTAAATAATACTCTTTTTTCTCTTCGTCCGTAGCCATCATAGCGTGGGCGGTAGCTAATCGATATAAATTATCTACTTGCTTAAATATTTTATGCTTATTTGAATATGCAATTGCTTTTTCCATCTTATCGATAGCATCTTCATGTTGACCTACTGCAAAATAAAGAACAGCCTCCAGATAGTCATAGTCTAGTCGAGATAGAGGGTCAATCCATAAGGGATTCATTTCTAACTGAGAACGCTCTGAAAGTAAAATATTTAGCGCTTCCTGATAATTGTGATTAGTATAAGGAACTAAAGCAAAAAATGTCCCTATTTCTGCCCGTTTGGTTGTTAAATTTAATTGCTCATACATTAAAGCTACTTGTTTTAATAGCTTCAGAGAATATTCTTTGTCCTTTAATGATATACATCTACTATACAATTCAAGTAAACGAGCTGCTTCATACCCCTGAGTGAGCTTTGGGACACATGGCTCGATTAGATCGATTATTTGTTCATATTCATTCGTTAAATCTTCATACTTCGTATTAAAAAGTAGTTCAGCCTTCTCTAATACTTCTCTTAAATCCTGTGTGCTTACTTCTTCCAAAAGCTCTGAAACATCTACTCCTAACTGATAGGCAATGTAATTTAAGCTTTCCATAGAAGGATTGGCTTTATTGTTTTCAATTAGACTAAGCATTCCTTTAGTGAGTTCTGAGCCTGCAAGTGCTTCTAATGTAATCTTTTGTTGTTTTCTAATTTTGCGTATGCGATCGCCTAATGTTGGCACAAGAATCACCTCTTTATCCATTTGTTTAATTATATTAAACTTTTCGTTGAATTGAAAGGATAAATATGGTATTATTTTCTTTACATAGAAAAAAAGTAAGGCCTTTGGTGGTTGCCAAAGATTTTGAACAGGGGTAAATCGTATTTGCGATTCAAAATCTCGGCCTTTTACCAATGAGAATTTGAAAAAAGGGGAAATAAAAATGGAAGAAGTGTTAAAGCTCAAAAGGGCAACGTATCATTTGTGGACATTCACGATAAGCAAGATCATATCAACATTTGGGGCGCAAGTGTATTCATTTGCCATCAGCTTTTATATTTTGCAATTAACTGGTTCTGCCTCAAGCTTTGCAATGAATTTGATTTGTAGTATTTTACCAAGGACGCTTGTAGCACCTTTTGCTGGTTATGTAGCTGATAATTACTCTAGGAAAATGATTGTCATCGTTGCTCAAATTGCCACCACAATTGCAATTGGTGGTTTGCTAATTGTTAGTTTAACAGCAGGTTTATCATTGTTAGCAATTTATACAACTACTGTAATTTTATCCATCACTTCATTATTTTCAGGTGTAACATTTAGCTCGTCAATCACAGGACTAGTGGATGAAGCAAGAATACAAAAGGCAATGTCTTTAAATCAAATATCCATTTCATTTGCTGCAATTGGTAGTCCAGCCGTAGGTGGGTTACTCTATGGTACTGTAACAATGCCAGTTTTTCTTGTTATGTATATGGCTGCATCGATTATTGCAGTACTCTTAGAGTCCACGATGAATTTTAATTTATTTGCTAAACGGAAAGAGGTAGTAGAGGGAGAAGTAAAAGAGTCGATGCTTCAAAGCATGAAGGCGGGATTCAACTATTTAATGAAACATTCCATTTTAAAAACGATGGTTGTAATTTCTCTTTTTATTAATTTTCTGTTCGGTGCATACCAAGTGGGATATTCATTTATTTTAATTGAGAAATTAAAAATAAATGCTCAGCATTTTGGATTCACTGAAGGAGCATTTGCAATCGGAATGTTGATTATGTCCATTTATTTTACTTCTCGTAAAGAGCTAAAGTATCCATTTTTAGTTTCTAAATGGAGTATCGTGGTGATGGGAGTGCTAATGGGCGGAGTGGCATTACCTTTGCTGTTCGATATGTCCTATAATTGGTTAGTAGGCTTTTACATTCTCCTTATGTTTGGTTTTGGTATATCGATGATTGTGACTAATACACCAATTCAAGTGATGATGCAAAAAATGATTGAGGATGATTATAAGGGGCGCGTGTTTTCTATCATTGAAACTTGTGCAATGGCTCTCATGCCGCTTGGAATGGTATTGTTTGGTTTCTTATACGATGTTTTACCGGCAGAAGGTATTCTCATAGTATCAAGCCTTGTATTAATCTTGGTGGTATTACTACTTGCAAGACCATCCGTTGTAAGAGCAGCACATCCTGAATTACAAACTGCGCAACCAGAGTTACAATAAAAAAATGCCAAGGAGCGAATCCTTGGCATCAGACTGTTGAAAAACGCTTTCATTCTTCGTTGCTTACACTTCGTTGTAAGCTCATGAACCTAAGTTCTATTCGCTTCCGCCTCGTGTCGGCGCGCCTCGACTGACAAGCGTTTTCAAACAAGTCTGAAGTGACACTTTAGAAATCTAAATTTAGCTGCTACCTGAAGCCAAGGAAAATCCTTGGCGTTTTGTGGTAAATTAGGTGAATCGCTCAATGACGATCAAGTATCGCACAATCTCTACTTACAATCCCTCAATCTCACGCTACTTCTCTCAATGATTTTGTAGATTTACGATATGCGAAGATTAATCCGATGGAAAGAACTGCGAGTACACCAGAGAACATATAAATATTATTTGGTTGGATTGTGAAAAGCCATGCAAATAATAATGGGCCGATAATTCGACCTAAGTTATCCATCGAATAAGTCATACCAGCCGCTGTACCGTAGCTTCCACCAGATTCCTTCGTAGTAAGTGAAACAATTGTTGTTCTAGCTAGTGCATTCCCAGCGGTAAACACACAAAGGGAGAATCCTGCCCAGAAAATACTCGATGTAAATACGGTCATAAATAGACCAATTGCAGTAATGATTTGTGCGTATAATAGCCATTTCGTTTCTGTACCGTTTTTAATTCGTCGTACCACTCCGCCTTGAATTGCCGCATCCACGAAGCCGCTAAACATAAACAAATAGCCGATTTGCAAAGGGGTAATGGCAACTTTCTCGATTTGGAACAGCTGGAAGGTTGCTTCTAATCCAGCCAATAAAAACGTCACCATGAATGAAAATAGGAATAAATACTTTATTCGATATGACCAAAGACTCGCAGCACCCTTAGGAAGAAGTGCTCGTTTATTCGCTTCTCCAGATCTCTCTGGCTCCTTCAATATAATAAGTGCATATACAAAAATTACTAGCAATAAAATTGCAGACACGGTAAATGGAAGTGATAAGCTTACGTGTCCGAGAACACCACCAATAGCTGGTCCAAAAATAAATCCTAGACCAATGGACATTCCAAGAAGCCCCATATATTTGTTGCGATTTTCTTCGTTGGATAGATCTGCTGCAAATCCCGTTACAGCTGTGTAGAGGGCTCCTGAAAAAAGACCTCCAACGACACGAGAGAGATAAAGCATAAAGAGCGAATCAAAAAATAATGAAAATAGCCAAAAGCTTAAACTGAAACCAACTAGTCCAACTAAAATGAGTGTCTTTCTTCCAGTACGATCCGAAAGCATTCCCCAAAATGGAGCAGTAAAAAATGAAGCTAGTGAGTAAACTGTTAATAGACCACCGACATGTATTTCATTATAATTTTGCTCCAAAATAACCTCTGGCAATATAGGTATGATTATTCCAAAACCAAGATAAACTAAAAATTGTATGGACATTAGTATAAATATAGTCTTTTTCATACAGAAACCTGCTTTCTGAAAATCTTCTAGTTTCTATATTACACTTTTCCTATATGTTTGACATCTCAGTACCTAAAACCATATAAAAAAAGCTACCCAATTATAAAAAAGGATAGCTAATGATGTTTAATAACTCCTTGGTTCGGATATACTTTCCATAGCGTGAGAAACTTCTTGTACATGTGGAAATGGAAATGCTAAATCTGCTAATGATACAAAACCAACGAGCGTACCGTTCTCAACTACTGGCAGACGACGGACTTGACATCTTGCCATCACTAATGAGGCTTCTACTGTAGTATCATCAGGTGAAACAGAGATTACGGATTTCGTCATGACATCTTCGACTTTACTTTTCACATCTTTTGCAACGGATCTTGTTACGATATCTCTATCGGTTATCATACCAACCAATTTTTTATTGCTTACAACGGGAAGACAACCGATATCCAATGTTCGCATTTGCTCAGCAACCTCATTTACGTAATCCTGTGGATTGCAAGTCGCGACTTCTCTACTCATCACATCTTTTACATTCACGTGAATCACTCCTTATGGTTATTGCTTAGCTTGGTTTACAATCAAATAAAATATGTAATAAAAATGAAAGATTAAAACGATGTAAATAGTGGTATTATAGGATTGAGAAAAATTAATAAATAAGAAACTTTTTTGTATATAAATCGTAATACTATATGGAAGGACGAGGTGGAAAGAATGGCTAAGGAAGTTGATTTAAAGAAAATTGTAAGTAATCTTTCAAAGCTTGGTGTGACTGTTACAATGACAAAATCGAGACTTGACATGCTTAAAGCGTTAGCACCACCAGCACAAAGTCCTCAAAGCTAAAAAGAGGGTGACTCGGAATAATTCGAGCCACCCTCTTTTTATTTGGTTTTTAGTCATCTTCGTTTTTAGCGAACATATACGTTTTATGATGAAATTTCATACTGAATACTAAGCCGATTGCTAGCATATTTCCCATTAGCGAACTACCGCCATAGCTTATGAATGGTAAAGGGATACCTGTAATCGGGAGTAACTGAATCGTCATTCCAATATTCTCAAAAACGTGGAATGTAATCATTGCAATGATTCCGGCACATACATACGTACTATAGGCATCTTTTAACTGTAATGTAATCTTTGTTAAGTGGAAAATAAGTAAAAAGAAAAGACTAATGACGATACTAGCACCTACAAACCCATATTCTTCTCCAATAACAGCGAATATAAAATCGGTATGGTTTTCTGGGACATATACAACGCGACCACCATATCCTTTCCCAAAAATTTCACCAGAACCGATAGCATTTAAAGAGGTTATCAAGTGCATGCCTTCATTGGAGGCATAAGAATACGGATCTAACCAAGAATATATTCGAGCAAATTGATAACTTTGTAAGCCGAATTTTTCCTCTAAAAAGTCCTGCATATAAATTGCCATCCAAAGAAGGGAAGCTCCTATTGTTACGGAGCCCAATAATAAAGGAAGAATAATTTTCCAAGTTATTCCCGCTACAATGACCAATGCAGCAGTAATAGCAATGAATACTAGTGCAGTTCCAAGGTCGGGCTGTTCAAGAATAAAAAATAACGGAACGAGTAAGGTGATACCAATTTTTCCAAGCAGAATAAAATCCGTTTTTATGGTCTTCATAAGATATACTTCATGATGTTTTGTTATTAAACGAGCAAGAGCCAAGATATAAAAGGTTTTCATAAATTCAGCTGGCTGAATATCGCCTATTGGTAAATGGAACCAGCTTTTTGCATTGTTCCGGGGTTCAACAAGTGCCATGCTTCCTGGCAATATAAAAAGAATAAAAAGTAATAATAGTCCAAAACCGTAAATATACCAAGACATTTTTTTGTATTGTTCTGGTTCAAATAACATTACAAGTCCAATAATAACTGTTCCTACTATATACCAAAACACTTGCTTAGCAACAAAATTCGTTGCGTACTGTCCTGATGTCATAGCAGAAGAAATTGCTAGCAAACTAACAATCAAAAATAGCAATATTATAAAAGCGAGCGTCCAATCAAATCGATCGGCAAAGCCTTTTTTGTTTTCCATAAAGTCACCTATATTTCTATCAAATTTCATTTTTTCCTGTGCAGTATTAACAAACTACTAGTCGCAGCTTACACTTTTCCTATTATAGCTTAAAAAAATGTTTTTTGCTTGTCGGTTAATTAAGACGATGCACGAAAATCATATGTTTCATTTGTAAAAAATTATGCTAATATAAAACAGACAATGAAGGAGTGAACCTAGTGGCAAAAAAAGAGAAAGAAGTAGAAGAATATTTAACGCATCTATATGTACATGTAAATGACATTGAACATTTCGCATTATTTAGTGGACTTACGATCCAACAGTTTATAAAGAATTTCTCTGATTTGTCGGCTCTTTTATTATTAAAACATCATTATGAGGACGCATCTTTTAATATTCATACGCAATTAGAGTTTGTGGTGAAAGAACAATATAATCATTTTCTAAAGGATTATGCAGAAAGACCAACAGCACTTTGTTTGCTTGATTTTTCGGATGAGCGGAAATTAAATATGATGTCCCCTCAGGAACAAGCAGAGCTACTTTACATAGCACACAAAAAAGAGGCATTTCGTCTTCCTTTTTATCATCATATACAAAATCGTTTTGTTTATTTATCAGATGAAGGTCAACAGATCACAAAAATATATTTTCGTGATATTGAGGATATTAACAATTTAATAGCTAGTGTATTTAATCAATACATCCATGAAAAAATGAAATCAACTGCTTTTTGGAGAAAAAAGAACAACGTAATTTTACCTGAATTATCCATAGATAAGGTAGAAGCATACGCTGATTATTTTGAAGATGGTGCATTACTCTCCTTTTTTAAATTAGATAAAACAAACTATGGCATAGAGATTAGAAGCTTACCTGAAAATATTTTTCCGGATGAAGTTCTTGGGGATTTGAACGATCATTTAGCAAAACCTGCAAATTTGATCATACAATTTTAAATTCGGCTATACTTAACGCTTTTGCTACTTTCAGTTGCAAAGGCGTTTATTATATTTTGTGGTAATACTTAATGAAAACGATTCCGATTGTAACAGCATATTATAGTGGAAAAAGTGTTGGGTATGATTTAAGTCGTTGAAGTGCTACCTAAAATAGTTAATTTATATCATCGGTTGATGGTTCATCTCTCGATACAGTACGTGATAAACTAATACTATCCAAAACGTGGAGGTTATTTACAAATGAAAATTAAAATAGGTTTATTATATGGTGGGAAATCAGCGGAGCATGAAGTTTCGTTATTGACGGCAAGAGCAGTTTCTCAAGCTATTAATTTTGATAAATACGAAGTATATCCAGTTTTCATTACTAAAATGGGTGAATGGAGAAAAGGTAGTGCCTTAACTGGTCCTATTGAAGATATTGAGTCTTTAAAGATTGGAAATGAAAATAGTAAGCCTAATACAATTACAAGCTTCTTGCCTGTAGAGGGAGACGTGACTTCACAATTAGATGTAGTTTTCCCGCTACTACATGGTCCTAATGGGGAAGATGGTACGGTTCAAGGTTTACTGGAAGTATTGAACTTACCGTACGTGGGAAATGGTGTGTTAGCATCTGCTGCTGGGATGGATAAAGTAGTGATGAAGCAATTATTTGCACAAGCAGGCTTATCTCAAGTTCCTTACGTACACTTTATTCGTAAAGAATGGAAAAATGGTCAAGAAGAGTTATTACAAAAAATGGAACAAAATTTAAATTGGCCATTATTTGTTAAGCCAGCGAACTTGGGTTCCAGTGTTGGGATTACGAAAGCAAGTAATAGGGAAGAGCTTATAAAAGCGGTAGAATTTGCTTTCAAATATGACCGTAAAATTATTGTGGAGCAAGGAATTGTAGCTAGGGAATTAGAAATGAGTGTGCTAGGAAATGATTCTCCTCGATGTTCTGTGGCAGGGGAAGTCTTACCAACGAAAGATTTTTATGATTATGAAGCAAAATATGAGGATGGTACAACGAACTATGCTATTCCAGCAGTTATTTCTCCTGAATTATTGAAGAAGATGGAAGATGCTGCGATTCGTGCTTTTAAAGTTCTAGATTGCTCAGGTCTTGTTCGTGCGGACTTTTTTGTAACAGATAACGAAGAAGTTGTTATTAATGAGGTAAATACGATGCCTGGATTCACCCCAATTAGCATGTATCCTAAGCTATGGATTGAGTCGGGTTTATCTTATTCCGATTTAATTGAAGAATTGATTACTCTTGCAATCGAACGCTTCGAGGAAAAACAACAACTTGAGCATTCGAAGGATGGAGAGTGACATAATTGAAAAAATACTTACAAGAAATCGCAGATTGGTTAGGGATACAAAAACCTGCACTGAATCCACAAGTGACTGGTGTATCAATTAATACAAGAACGCTGCAACCTGGGGACATATTTATCCCTTTTCGTGGGGAAAATGTAAATGGCCATCGTTTTGTGAAGGATGCTTTTGATAAGGGAGCAGCAGCGTCTTTTTGGTTAAAAGATGAACCAAATCCTCCAGAGGATGTTCCTCTTTTATTCGTAGAAAGCGGGGAAAAGGCACTTCAGCAGATGGCAGTAGCGTATCGTGAAGAATTGAAAGCTACTTTCATTGGTATAACAGGATCTAATGGGAAGACTTCAACAAAGGATTTAGTTGCCGGAATGTTATCTCCCTATTTTCGGGTGAAAAAAACGGAAGGCAATTTTAATAATGAGCTTGGATTGCCTTTAACGATTCTTTCGCTTGAGTATGACACGGAGTTTGCTGTACTTGAGATGGGTATGAGTTCATTTGGAGAAATTGAATTTTTATCTAATCTTGCAAAGCCTATGTATGCAGTAATCACCAACATAGGGGAAGCACATATGCAAGACCTTGGTTCCCGAGAAGGAATCGCGAAGGCTAAATTTGAAATCATATCTGGATTAAAGGCAAATGGACAGCTGTTTTATGATGGGGATGAACCATTATTACGCCCATTTGTGGAAAATGCTCCTTCTATACAGACGAAATCCTTTGGCCTCAATAAACAAAATGATTTATCTATTATTGAAGTGAATTTTACAGAACAAGGAAGCACTTTCCGTGTAGCCGGAGAGTTAAACGAAGAAATGTCTATTCCTGTTCTTGGAGAGCA
Source organism: Bacillus sp. Cr_A10 (assembly GCF_029222665.1). Lineage (NCBI taxonomy): Bacteria > Bacillati > Bacillota > Bacilli > Caryophanales > Bacillaceae > Bacillus > Bacillus sp. Cr_A10. Next base: position 18,721 of record NZ_JARHXR010000003.1, on the reverse strand, counting down.
TCAAGTGAAAAATACATTGGCTGCTTTATTAATCGGGAAAGAGGTTGGCTTAACTGCTGAGCAAATGCGAGATGCATTGAAAAAAATCGTCTTAACCGATATGCGCATGCAGGTGATCGAAGCTTCAAATGGCTCTATTTTTATTAATGATGCATACAACGCAGCACCAACTTCAATGAAAGCCGCTATATCATTTTTGGAAAGCTCATCGATTAAACCAGTTAAGTGGCTAGTACTTGGAGATATGCTAGAGCTTGGTGAAAATGAAAAGCAATACCATGAACAAATGAGTGAGTTTATTTCTAATGATGTATTTACAGGAGTTTGTTTATTTGGACCAAGAATGGAATGGTTATACGGTCGATTAGTCGAGAAATTTAATGAAGACAGTATTATTTGGGTTGAAAATGACTATGAACAACTCATATTATTTTTAGAAAAGCGTATAAACGAAAAATCAATTGTTTTAGTAAAAGGGTCTCGGGGTATGAAATTAGAAAGAGTTATTGAACCGTTTCAAAAATAGAAACGGGAATGGAGGGGCAACATGAAAACAGGAGTACTTTGCATACACGGATTTACAGGTGGACCATATGAGGTGCAACCTTTTGTAGATTATTTACATGCAAATACAGACTGGAAATTTGTTGTTCCTACTCTTCCAGGCCATGGGGAAACGCTATCGCTTGAAAAAATATCCGCAGAAAATTGGATGATGGAAGCAGAGCTAGCACTTAGACAGCTACAAAAAGAAGTAGATCGTTTGTTTATTATTGGATTTTCTATGGGTGGTGTAATTGCGCTATATTTAGCAAATCGTTATAAAATCGATAAATTGATTTTACTAAGCGCAGCAGCCAAATACATTTATCCTACTCAGTTACTTCAAGACATCCGAGAGATTGCAAAGGAAGCTATGACTGGAAAACTTGAAGATAACAGCCTATATAAATTGTATAGAGCTAAATTGAAAGCTACTCCAATTCATGCCACGATAGAATTTATGCGTTTAGTACGTATGGTTGAACCTTATTATGGCCAAATTAAAATACCAATCTGTCTAGTCCAAGGAAAAAAAGATGGGATTGTACCTTATACTACTGCCCAGTTCTTATTTGACCAATTAGGATCAGATAAAAAAGAACTTATTTATTCCGAGGTTGGAAAACACCATATATGTTATAGTGACGACAGTGTAGGTTGGTATAATAAAGCACTCCAATTTTTAATGGAAGAAGAGGTGGAAAGTATAGGGAGTAATTAATTAATTATTATAACAGTTGCTTATTCGTTGCAACGTAGGATATAGCATGATAGACTGTAAAGAGCAATGGATACATTTTGTGTGAAGACTCTTCAGCTTTTTATTGAAGAGTACTTTTTTTTGAACATAACGGTTTGTTGAAGTAATCAGAGTAATTACTCTATAACGAACCGCTCGGCAAAAGACCGGGCTTTCCCTTTAAATAAGACCCCTCTGAACTGAAAACCACAGAGAATTTTAAGAAACGGAAACGTTCCTCGTATAGGCTCGAATTTGCCGCAATTTCATCTGAAAATGTAACCATTTGTCAAAACAGAACAAAAAGGAGATTAAAATTTTGACAAATTTTTCAGAATTAAATATTAGCGCTTCTACACTAAAATCCGTTCAACGCATGGGTTTTGAAGAGGCAACACCAATCCAAGAAGGTACTATTACACATGCTATGGAAGGCCGCGATATTATTGGCCAAGCACAAACAGGTACAGGTAAAACTGCTGCTTTTGGTATCCCTATGATTGAAAAAATCGATACAAAAAACCCTAATATCCAAGCACTTATTATCGCTCCAACTCGCGAACTTGCAATCCAAGTTTCGGAAGAGCTTTATAAATTAGGTTACGACAAAAAGGTTCGTCTTTTATCTGTATATGGTGGTCAAGAAATTGGTCGTCAAATCCGTGCACTTAAAAACAAACCTCAAGTAATCGTTGGTACACCTGGTCGTATTCTTGACCACATCAACCGTCGTACGTTAAAACTTGATCAAGTTCAAACTCTTATCTTAGACGAAGCAGATGAAATGCTTAACATGGGATTCATCGAAGACATCAATACAATTTTAGAAAGTGTTCCTGATGAACGACAAACATTATTGTTCTCAGCTACAATGCCAGGACCAATTCGTAAAATTGCTGATAAATTCATGAAAGATCCAGTAGAAGTAAAAATCAAGTCTAAAGAAATGACTGTTGAAAACATTGAACAGTTCTTCGTAAAAGCTACAGAGCGTGAAAAGTTCGATGTTCTTTCAAGAATATTAAATGTACACCAACCTGAGCTTGCAATAGTCTTCGGTCGTACAAAACGTCGTGTAGACGAATTAGCTCAAGCACTAAGCATTCGTGGTTACCTAGCGGAAGGAATTCACGGAGATTTAAGCCAAGCGAAACGTATGTCTGTATTAAAACAATTCAAATCAAATAAAATTGATATCCTTGTTGCAACAGATGTAGCAGCACGTGGATTAGATATTTCTGGTGTAACACATGTATATAACTTTGATATTCCACAAGATCCTGAAAGCTATGTTCACCGTATTGGTCGTACAGGCCGTGCAGGAAAACATGGTATCGCTGTAACTTTCGTAACACCAAGAGAAATGGGTTACTTACGTATCGTAGAGGATACTACGAAAAAACGTATGACACCTCTTCGTCCACCAAGTTCAGACGAAGCGTTAGTCGGCCAACAACGTGTTGCGATTGAAACATTATCAGAAATCGTGAACAAAAATGATTTAGGTGATTACCGCACATTAGCTTCGGAAATGCTTGAAAAGTTTGAAGCTGTTGATGTAATTGCTGCAGCAATTAAATCATTGACGAAAGAACCAGATGATACGCCAATCGCACTTTCTGAAGAACGTCCATTACCAGCTCGTAGAGAGCGTAGCGGTGGTGGCGGACGCAGTGGCGGCGGTGGTTACAAAGGTAATCGCAGTGGTGGCGGCGCGGGACGCAGTTCTTCAGGTCGTGGAGGTAGCGATCGTGGGGGTTCACGTTCAGGTGGCGGTGGTCGTCCTAGCAGCTCACGTCGTAGCAGTGGTCCACGTGATGGCTCTACTCAACGTAGCACTAGAACTCGTTCACCACGTAACGAAAACTAAAATTAACTCAAAGGATGAATCTTACATTTCGATGTGGATTCATCCTTTTTTTATGTAAAATTAAAAAGCCAAGGATAATCGAACCACGGAATAATCGGTTGGCTCTAATTAAAAGTTGATAGACTTCGAGAAACATTCCTAAAAATTTTGAAACATTTTGTCTTACAAATCGTATACAATGACAAGAGAAGAGGTGTTTACAATGAGAACAGAACCAATAAATCGGATATCTGAAAAAGGGCTTCGCGTGTGGAGAATTTATGGAATCTTTCAAACGCTCCTTGCGATTTTGCTTGGAGTTGGAGTAAGTGTTATAAATTATTTTAATGGGAACTTTATTTGGTTATACATAGTTGTAGGAGCAGTTGTATTATTGATAGCATATTTATTGATTTACTTATTTCCCAAAGTAAGATGGATGCGCTGGCGTTATGAAGTACGTGAACAAGAAATTGAATTACAGCATGGATTATTTGTAGTGAAGCGAACGTTGGTACCAATGGTTCGTGTCCAACATGTTGATACGGAGCAAGGTCCAATATTAAGAAAGTACGATTTAGCTTCTATTACTATTTCTACTGCAGCGACGAATCATACTATTCCTGCACTCATTACAGAAGAAGCAGATGAACTAAGGGGAAGAATTTCTGTACTTGCAAGGGTGGCGGAAGATGATGTCTAACGAAAAATATAAGCTACACCCAATCTCCGCTGTTATTAACTTTGTGAAAGTTTTAAAAGATATGATTGTGCCGTTAATAGCTGTTGTGGTGTTAAATGGTTTTGGAACAAGTACCGAATCAGATGGTTGGTATTCTTATATTACATCAGGTATTTATGCTGTTGTTCTAATATTTCTATTAGTTAGCGGTATCATCAAGTGGAAACGGTTTAGATATTGGTTCGAGGATGAAGAATTGCGAATCGAGTATGGATTGTTCGTCAAGAAAAAACGATATATTCCATTTGATCGTATTCAAAGCTTAAACTATACAGAGGGTATTTTTCATCGACCATTCGGTCTTGTTAAAGTAAAAGTTGAAACGGCTGGTGGCGGACCAACAAAAGAAGCGGACGCCGAATTAACCGCAATAACAAAACATGCCGCTGAACAAATAAAAAAAGAAATGCTAATAGCTAAAAATAAGCAATCAGAAGAAATAGAAATAGATGAATCGATTCTAATAGAAGAAGTTGTAAAAGTAGAGACGCGACCGATTTTTAAAATTTCGATGAAAGATTTATTTGTCTTAGCGAGCACTTCTGGTGGTATGGGAGTATTTTTCTCGGGGATAGCCGTATTTGCTTCCCAATTTTCCAATATCATCCCCTATGAAAAAATATATGATGAGATAGTAGTGTTCATTCGTTTTGGAGCCCTTCTAATAGCATTGGCTGTTTTCCTTGTTTTATTGGTTGCCTGGATTGTATCTGTAGTGCTTACCATTATTAATTATTATGACTTCACTATTCGTGTAGAAGATGACGAGATAATTATTACAAGAGGGTTATTGGAAAAGAAGAAAATCACGCTACCACTTTCTAGAATTCAAGGGGTAAGGATTGTGGAAAATCCTCTTCGGCAATGGACAGGATTTGCATCAGTTATTGTAGATAGTGCGGGTGGGTCCCTTGCAGAGAAGGATGAAAAGATTCGACTGCTACCTTTAATAAAAAAAGCAGAAATCAATCACGTATTGGAACAGATTTTTCATGAAATTCATATGGAACCAACATTCACAAAAGTTCCGAAGAAATCGAGAAGGTTTTTCTACCGACTAGATTATCTCTGGATTATTCCTATATGTGCGGCTGTTATTTACTTTTTTTATCCGTTTGGGCTCCTGTCGCTTATTTTAATTCCTCTAAGTTACCTCTTAGGAATGTGGCAACATCGAACTGCTGGATATGCAATAGAGGGACAGCACTTAATAATGCGCTATCGAAATATTAGTAAAGTAACGATTTGGATGGAAAAGAGACGCATCCAGTCTATGACGGAAAGAACGACTTATTTTCAAAAAAGACAAAACATATCATCCGTTATCACCACTATTAAATCGGGAATAGGTGGCGAATCATCCACTGTTCCTCATTTAGATAAATCGGATGCAGAAAAGCTGCTCAATTGGTATGAACCATTCAAACCTCATATGATAGAAAAAGAACAGCCGGAATAGGCTGTTTTTTTTAGACTGTAGACAAACTTAATTTTGGGTGCATAGAGTTGTATAATTAAATTCGGCAAGGACCACCACTTCGCTTTCCGTGGGCTTGGCTTCAGCCTCCTCGTCACTGCGTTCCTGCGGGGTCTTCTGCTCAAGCTGTTCCCACAGGAGTCTTCGTGGTGGTCCTTACCTTATAAACAATTTTTTATAGATATCTACTATCTTTACTTTTAAATGGATAAAGTAATCTCTTTTGGAAGATTTCTTTATACATAACGTTTATAAAAATACAATTCTCGTCAAGCTGAGGGGCTGTCCAATAAGTCCCTAAAATAAAGCAGATGGAGAAAAACGACTCTTTTTTCTCCATCTGCTTTTGTGTTTCCATCTAATAATGTTGATTGAGTGAAGTAATTGATTGGGGTGAAAGGCGGCGACTCCTGCGGGAAAGCGAGAAAGTCCGAGACCCCGCACGTAGCGTGAGCTGCGGAGGAGGCTCGGCGCTCGCCCGCGGAAAGCGTCCGCCTGGAACGGAAATCTATCATATTTTTTAATAGAAGCTACGAAGAAAGAAGCTGCCCTTAAAAGTCATTTTTTTGACTTTCAGGACAGCCTCTTCTATTTGAAATTTACAATACCTTAAATTTGTTCTTTTTCTTTTTCCATGCTGCGATTCGTTTTGGGTGGAAGTATATTAACCCAATGATAAACCCTGTAACTAGCCCCGCTATATGGGCAGTAACATTAATATTTGCTTGAAGGAATGTCATCACCACACCAATTACAATGATAGGCAAGATAATTTGTTTTAACTGTGGCAATAAATTTTTCGTATAATAAACTAAAGCGCCAAATGCTCCCAAAATACCATAGATTGCTCCACTAGCACCAACGCTCATATAATTCCAATCTTGAATTAAATAGGTAACAATATTACCGACAAGTCCAGATAGCAAGTATATTGTTAAAAAGCGTGCTTTTCCAGTTAATCGCTCTAGCTCTGGACCAAACAGATACAAAGAGAACATATTGAAAAGCAAATGCATAAAGCTAGCATGTAAAAACATTGGTGATATTAATCGCCAATACTCACCTTCACTAATGAGCAAATTAAAACCAATTCCTAAATTAAATAATTGATCCCCTAGAATTGGAATACCCGTTAGAATAAAGATAACAATATTCAAAGCAAGTAAAATAGACACAACAGGATATAACTTAATATATTGCTTAAAGTTTTCTCTTCTTACAAACATATCGTCACCTCAAATTTTCTAATAATAGTATAGCCTGTATTAGCGGCATTTGAAAGGAGTAACATCGTGATTACTGGAATTGGATTAGATATTACAGAACTACATAGAGTGAAATCAATTAAAAATAAAACAAATAAATTCGAAGAACGTATTCTTACAAAAAAAGAAATCGAGCAGATGCAAGGGTTATCCGAAAACAGACAAATAGAATTTTTAGCAGGACGCTTTGCTGCGAAAGAGGCTTTTTCCAAAGCAAAGGGAACTGGAATCGGCAAAAACTGTAGTTTTCAAGATATTGAAATAATTCGAGAGACTAGTGGAAGACCAACCCTTTATTTTAAAGGAAAGCTAGTAAATGGATTTGTTTCAATCACCCATACAAAAGAATATGCAGCTGCTCAAGTAATTCTGGAATCATAAATGGTAGTCCACCTACATACAATGAACGAACGCAGTGATAATAGAAAGGGTGGACTGATTTGAAGAGCCGACTGGCTAAAATGTTGTTTGCATTAACGATGATCCTGATACTTTCTGCATGTGGGGCCCAATCCAAAGAAGACGTTTTGAAAAAGTTGAGCAACAAATGGATAGATACGAAAGGGTATGAACTGACAGCAGAAATGAGTATTCAAACGGGTCAAGATCCAAGAGTTTATCAAGTGGAAGTATGGCACACAAAACCAGATTTTTACCGTGTGAAAGTTGCTGACGCAAAAGAAGAAAATACGCAAATGATTGTTCGAAACAAAGAGGGAGTTTTTGTTGTAACACCTGCACTTAACAAAACGTATAAATTCCAAAGCAAATGGCCATCTGAAAATAGCCAAGCCTATTTAATAGGTTCTCTTGCGGAAGACATTAAAAAAGACAAATCTGCCAAATTTAAAGAAGAAGGTAATAAATACGTCTTTGAAACAAAAACAAATAATAACCATAAAAACATGCTACCGTTCCAAAAAATCTATATCGACAAAAAGACATTATTACCAACGGATGTTTCTATCTTAAATGAAAATAAAGAAGAACAAATTCACATTAAATTTAATAAGGTGACATTGGGTAAAGTTCATACTGCGGATGAATTCAAAATTGAACAATCTCCAACTGGTCAAGCAGATGAAGGGACAGTAGAAGCTTCAGCTGATATGGACAATGCTGAATTTGAAACACACTATCCAATGGCGCAAATTGATCAAGTGCATTTAATTGATGAGAAGGTTTTAGAAGTAGATGGTGATAAGAGAGTTATTTTAACATTTAGCGGTGAAAAAGAGTTTACAATTATTCAACAGCTTACGGAGAAGAGTACTTCTTCAACGATTCCAGTATTTGCACCAGGAGATCCAGTTGATTTAGGATTTGCTATTGGTGCTGTAACGGATCAATCTATTTCTTGGGAAAAAGATGGAATGTCCTTCTTCCTAGCTTCGTCATCCTTATCGAAAGAAGAAATGATAGAAGTAGCATCCTCCATGTCCGTAGCTGAACCGAAGTGATTGAGTGTTGACTACTCCTTCGTAAGAGGAGGATAATAAACACTAAAAATGAAAAAGAGGTAAGTTCCATGTCGCAATTATTGTATCGACCAACATTCATTCAAATAAACTTACAAGCAATCCAATCAAATATACAACAATTGAAGCAAACACTCCCAAAGCACACACAAATAATTGCAGTAGTAAAGGCGAATGCCTATGGGCATGGCGATATAGAAGTGGCAAATGCCGCATTAATTGCTGGTGCTAAAGTATTAGCAGTTGCGACTCCAGAGGAAGCACTGCATATTAGAGAGGCAGGAATAACAGCTGAACTTCTTGTACTCGGAGCAGCACCAGCATCTTTTTTCTCTAAAGCCTCTGAGTTGAATATTACATTAACCGCGTATTCTCTTGAATGGCTCCAAACCGTTCAAGATGAATCGCTTAAAGTTCATTTGAAAATAGATAGTGGTATGGGAAGAATCGGTTTCGTAAAAGAAGAAGAACTAAAAGAGGCAATAGCATTTATTGATCAAAAAAAATATCTACAAGTAACTGGCGTATTCACGCATTTTTCCACAGCTGATGAAGAAGATAAAGAACATTTTCATAAGCAAGTAGCTAATTTTGCACGTATGCTTTCATTATTCGAAAGAAAACCGGACATGGTTCATACATCGAATAGTGCTGCTGCTTTAAGGTATCCCGATCAATCTTGGGATGCAGTTCGTTATGGAATTTCCATGTACGGTATTGCTCCTTCTCTATTTATGGATAATTGTTTACCTTTCCCTTTAAAAAGAGCGCTATCTCTCGAAACTGAAGTGGTGCACGTTAAAAAAGTGGAAAAAGGAACACCGATAGGCTATGGGGCTACATACAAAGCTGAAGAAGATGAATGGATTGCAACACTTCCTATTGGATATGCAGATGGACTGTTTAGAAAGTTGCAAAACCAGGCAGTTTTAATAAAAGGAAAAAGGGTACCAATAGTAGGAAGGGTTTGCATGGATCAATGCATGATTCGACTAAAAGAACCCGTTTCTATAGGTGAAAAAGTAGTTCTAATAGGCAAACAAAAAACGGAAGAAATCAAAATAGAAGAATGGGCAGATGCACTAGAAACAATACCATATGAAGTTTGTTGCATGCTCTCTAATAGAATACCAAGGGTATACAGTAATAAAACTTCGACAAAATAATACTACAAGCAGAATTTGTCAAACCATTTCTTATTATGTCTTTTATTTCGCTGATAGTAGTGGTAATATAAAGTATATTGTCATATAGGGAAATGTTTTGTCGGAGGTGTTTGCTGTGGTAAGTGATAAAAAGAAAAAGGAAGCGATTATTCAGCTTCCAAAGCAAATGGTTAATGAAGGAGTAAAAACCGTAAAACAATCATTAGCTGGTAGTGAAGGTATTGTACGTGTACAGGCAAAGGAATATATGAAGAAAGGCCAGTCAAATCTTATAAGAGAAGCGATGATGAAGGGCTATGTTGAAATGTCTCATATAAACTTAACTATCTGCACTGAGTGTTTACATGCAGAGTATGAAGCTCAACATACGACAGAGCGACTCGTAAGTGGAGGATGAAAACTTGATCGTAAAACGTGGGGACGTTTTTTTCGCAGATTTATCACCAGTAATAGGGTCTGAGCAAGGGGGCACCAGACCCGTTTTGGTGATACAAAATGATATTGGTAATCGATTTAGTCCTACTGTCATCATTGCAGCAATTACCGCACAGATACAAAAAGCAAAATTGCCGACACATGTTGAAATAAATGCAAAACAGTATGATTTCGAACGTGATTCTGTTATTTTATTAGAACAGCTACGAACGATAGATAAATCACGACTTACTGATAAAATTACACATCTTGATGAAGATGTAATGGATGAAGTAGATCATGCTTTAGGTATAAGCTTAGGAATTGTAAAATTTTAATACATAGATAAAACACGATGTGTGACCGACGAGACACATCGTGTTTTTTATTTTTTAATATATGTTAAACTATGTAATAACGTAATCTATTTAGAGTAGTTGAAAAAGATGTAAAGTAAATGAATATTCGATACAATAATACTAACAATTTTGATTGAGGAGTTGTATGTAATAAAATGAATAAACAAATTGCTGGGTATATTCACGAGCATTTAGATGAAATATTAGAAAAGTGGACAGTGAAAATGGAAGAGGAGAACGACGATCGATTTTTTCAAATAATGTCCGATCAAGTTATTAATAGCACTGTACGTGAATTTGGAGATCTGATTATATCTAGTTTAACTGAAAGTGAAGAAATATATAAAGTAAAGTTAAATGAGTTCTCGGTCAAAGTAGTTCAATACGGATGGTCCGTTTCTTTCGTGTTAAAAGCGCTAACTAATTTTACGAATGTTCTCTATGTAAAAATGGATGAAGACGGTTATTTAAATGAAAAGAATATTCAATCATATATGGAAATTATTAATAACTGGATGACACCACTAACACATAGTATTGTCGAAGCGTATTCAAAAGTATGGGATAGAACCGTACAAGTACAAAAAATGGCTTTGCAGGAGTTATCTGCATCTCTTATTCCGATGTTCGACAAAATTTCAGTAATGCCTTTAGTAGGTACAATTGATACGGAACGAGCAAAATTGATCATGGAAAATTTATTGCATGGTGTAGTAAAACATAGAGCGGAAGTCGTATTGCTAGATATTACAGGTGTTCCAGTTGTAGATACCATGGTAGCGCACCATATTATTCAAGCGGCAGATGCCGTTCGTTTAGTTGGCGCAAAATGTATGCTTGTTGGTATTCGACCAGAAATTGCACAAACAATCGTTGCACTTGGCATCAATTTAAATGATTTTACAACAACTAGCACAATGCAAAAAGGAGTCGAGCAGGCGCTTGCTCTTACAAATCGAGCTATTGTAGAGGTGGATGAACAATGAAAACAAGAATTCCAATATTAAAATTAAAAGACTGCTTAATCGTTTCTATTCAATGGGAGCTAGATGATCAAACGGCAATTTCTTTTCAAGAGGATTTATTGGACAAGCTTCATACTACTTCTGCAAGAGGGGTAGTGCTAGATTTAACTCCAATCGACTTTATCGATTCCTTCATCGCAAAAGTGCTAGGAGATGTTATTAGTATGTCTAGTCTTATGGGAGCAAAAGTTGTCATCACTGGAATTCAGCCTGCAGTAGCAATTACATTGATAGAATTAGGGATTCGACTAGAAAATATAGTAACAGCCCTGGACTTAGAAAATGGATTGGAAAAATTAGAACGAGAATTGGAGGCCTAATCCATATGAACTTTGAGTCTTCTGTTGATATTATAACAGAGTGGGACATTGTTGCTGCTAGGCAGCTTGGAAGAAACAAAGCAAAAGAAGTAGGCTTTGGAACAGTCGACCAAGCAAGAATTACTACAGCTATCAGTGAACTTGCTCGTAATATTTATTTATATGCTGGAAAAGGAAAGATAGAGATCAACCATATTACAGAAGGCAATCTTAAAGGGTTATTAGTTATCGCATCGGATGAAGGCCCAGGAATTGCGGATGTTCGAAAAGCTTTGGAAGATGGTTATACCACTTCCGGTGGACTAGGTGCAGGACTTCCTGGTGTGAAACGTTTGATGGATAATTTTAAGATTGAGACAGTAATTGGAGAGGGTACAAAGATTAGTGCTACTAAGTGGCTTAGATAGGAGGTGATTGAGGAGTGCCTCAAGAGTTTAAACGAGAATATAAAAATATATTAAAAGATTATACGTTAAGGCAAACAGAGCATAATTTATATGAGGGGCAAAACTTTAGTAAGCAACTTATACAGAAGAACATCTCCCCAGAAGATGTTATAAGCATACATAAGGCCTCTTTAGAAGAAATAATGCCCGAGTTACCTGAGAACGTCTCACATTCTTTTGATTTATTAATAGAAGTGATGATTCACTATGGTTTGGCGCTAAAAGAGCATCAAACTTTAATAAAAAAACAAGAAAATTTTAAAATGGAAATGGAACTAGCTGCAAACGTTCAAAAAACATTGCTAAAAACAAAAGTTCCAAATATGTCTGGTTTAGATATTGGAATGATTTCTGTCCCTGCAAAAGAAATGAATGGTGATTATGCTTATTTCTTAAGTGACGAAACAAACTTAGGTATAGCTGTAGCAGATGTTATTGGAAAAGGAATTCCCGCTGCACTTTGTATGTCGATGATTAAGTATGGGATGGATGGTTTATCAGGAGCAAAAACAGAACCTGTTGTTGTTTTGGATATTATTAATAGGATCGTAGAGAAAAGTGTTAGTGATTCGATGTTTATATCGATGTTTTATGGAACATATGATTCAACGAATAACGAGTTTACTTACGCTTCTGCTGGACATGAACCACCATTATTTTATTGTGAAAAAAGCAGTAGCTTTAAAGAGTTACAGGCAAAAGGCTTACTCCTTGGTGTTATTCCAAATGTTAAATATGAACAACAATCTATTGTATTAGATAAAGGTGATTTTGTTGTCATGATGACAGACGGTGTGACAGAGTGTCGCTCGAAGGAAGGCTTCATCGAACAACAAAAGGTGATGGAAATCATTGAAAGTGTGAAAAATGAACCTGCGCAAGTAATGGTTGAATACGTATTCCATAAGTTAGAAGAGTTACAGGATTTCGAACAACGAGATGATTTTACATTGGTCATCTTAAAGAAAATGTAATAGAAATGTTTATCACTGGCTAAAATGTGGTATAGATTACTATAGATAGCGAAAACGGGGGATAAAATAATGAATATTACAGTAGAGTTATTAGAAGAAAACATGAAGGTGACAGGGATTATTAAAGGCGAAATTGATGCTTTTACCGCACCTATTCTTCGAGAAAAATTAGCAGAAATTCAATTAGCAGAAAATCTTCAAGTTGAATTAAACTTGAAAGATGTATCATATATGGATAGTACAGGTTTAGGAGTTTTTGTTGGCTTTTACAAAAGCGTTAAAGCTTCCAATAGTCACTTAGAATTAACTGGTCTTTCATCTCGTTTAAAACGATTGTTTGATATAACTGGTTTAGGAGAGATTATGGATATTCAAGCAGTTAGTAAAGAGGTGAAAATAGATGAAACCGTTTGATTATGTTGAAATTCGATTGCCTGCAAAGCCACAGTATGTAAGTGTTGCTCGTTTAACAATTTCTGGGTTGGCAAACCGAATTGGATTTACTTATGACGATATAGAGGACTTAAAAATCGCCGCTAGTGAAGCCATTACTAATGCTGTTCAACATGCTTATACAGAGGATGAAGAAGGCGAAGTAGTAATTGGATGTGCCGTTTATGAAGATAAACTAGAAATAATGGTAGCAGATCATGGAAAGAGCTTTAACTTTGAGGAAACAAAAGCTAAAGTTGGACCGTATCACGATTTAGAAGAAGGTTCATTTCTACGGGAAGGCGGCCTAGGGTTATATTTGATTGAAACGTTAATGGATGAGGTTAAAGTCCATCACCAAGAGGGTGTAACTGTATTTATGACGAAGTATGTCGGAGTAGAGCAGGTGGATGAAAATGTCGAACACATCTCTTCATAACAAACAATCAAAGGAACAAATTTTAAAATGGATCGAAGATTATCAACAAAATGAGAGTGAAGAAGCACAAACGAATCTCGTATTAAATTACACTAGACTCGTGGAATCGATTGCGCGTAAATATTCGAATGGTAAGTCACATCATGAGGATATAGTACAAGTAGGGATGCTTGGCCTCTTAGGTGCTATTAGAAGATATGATCCATCCTTTGGAAGAAACTTTGAAGCATTTGCAATTCCAACGATAATTGGTGAAATTAAACGGTTTTTACGTGACAAAACTTGGGCGGTTCATGTTCCTCGAAGAATTAAAGAGCTAGGACCACGTATTCGTGCAGCGGTAGAAACGTTAACCATTGAATATCAGCGATCACCGTTAGTCCCAGAAATAGCGGATTATTTAGGAGTAGAAGTAGAAGACGTTTTAGAAGCGATGGAAATGGGTAAAAGCTATCAGGCTCTGTCTATGGACCATTCGCTGGATTCAGATTCTGATGGAAGTACTATCACTCTTTTTGACGTTATTGGAAACACAGACGGAGAGTACGAGAAAACAGATCAACGTTTACTTGTAGCTAATGCTTTAAATATACTTTCTGAACGAGAAAAAGAAATAATTCAGTTTACATATATTGAGCAATTAAGTCAAAAGGAAACTGGCGATCGTTTGGGGATTTCTCAAATGCATGTTTCTAGAATTCAAAGAAAAGCTATAAAAAAATTGCAAGCAGCAATATTAGCGTCAGGTGGAGTAGAAGAGTGAAATATATTTCAGATGAATCGGTAGACGTTTTAGTCTATCAAGAAGCTAAAACAGGTAACTTGGACTCTGGGGATACGTACTATATTTATAAAGATGATGATTACTTACTTTGTGCGATTGCGGATGGACTAGGAAATGGTCCGGTTGCAAAAGAATCAGCAGATGTAATGCCTGAGATTCTTGCTAACAACCTAAATGAGTCTTTGGATGATTTGCTGTTACTTTGCAATGAAAGAATGTTTCAAAAGAGAGGCGCCGCAGTTGCAATTGTAAGAGCAGATTTAAAAAACAAAACTATTTCGTATAGTTGCGTTGGCAATATTAAATTTTACATGTATCAAAGTAAAACAGACAAAATGATATATCCTTTACCTGTAATGGGCTATCTATCTGGTAGGAAGCAAAAGTTTCGCACTCAAACTTACTCTTACTCTGAAAAGGATAAATTCCTGATGCACTCGGACGGAGTAGAATTAAAGAATCCGAAAGAAACATTAAAAAGGGCGAATAGCACCAAATGTTTATATGAGTCTTTAATTGACATTATCAAGCATGGTGATGATGCAACATTTATCGCAGGAAGCTTACTCTAGCATTAGGGTAAGCTTTTTTGTTTGTTCAGTTTAGAACAAGTATGGGGCTTGTGTTAAAATAGATACAATATGGAAAGGGTGACTTTGTTTTGGAAATAAAAAAAATGTTACAGCTTGTTTCAAAAGAAACAGGCGTTAAAACTACGCAAGCAGAACAAGTAATCAAACTATTAGAAGAAGGAAATACAGTTCCCTTTATCGCACGATATAGAAAAGAACAAACTGGATCTTTAGATGAGGTGCAAATTAAAGCAATTGAAGATCGGTACAATTACATACAACAGCTAGAACAACGAAAAGAAGAGGTTATCCGCTTAATAGACGAACAAGGCAAGTTAACTGAAGAATTGATTACTTCTATTAATAATGCAACCGTACTACAGCGTGTAGAGGATTTATATCGTCCCTATAAACAAAAAAGAAGAACGAAGGCTACGATTGCAAAAGAAAAAGGATTAGAACCTTTAGCGAACTTGCTACTTTCTTTCCCAAAAGAGTCGGTAGAAAAATTAGCAACTGATTATTTAAATGAAGAATTAGAAGTTCTTACTATTGAGGATGCTCTTCAGGGAGCAAGAGATATACTAGCGGAACAATTTGCAGATGATGCAAAAATTCGTGAACAAATACGTAATATCTCTAGAGCAGATGGTAAAGTGATTTCCTCCGTCAAAAAGGCTGAATTGGATGAGAAAAACATATTCGAAATGTATTATGAATATGAAGAACCGGTGAAAAAAATAGTACCGCATAGAACACTAGCTTTAAATCGTGGTGAGAAAGAGGATGTTCTAAAGGTAAGTATCCAAGTTCCTATTGAAAAAGTAACTAGTGTTATGAAATTACAATGGGTTCCAAATAACACTTCCAGTGATGCGGTTGAACATGTAGAAATGTCCATTGAAGATTCTTACAAACGTTTGATTCAACCATCTGTCGAAAGAGAGATTCGTACGGAGCTGACAGAAAAAGCAGAAGCACAAGCAATTCATATATTCTCGGAAAATTTACGTAATCTGTTACTACAACCTCCTTTAAAAGGAAAAATAATTTTGGGTGTAGACCCTGCATATCGAACAGGGTGTAAGTTGGCGGTAGTAGATGATACAGGAAAATTATTAGAAGTATCCGCTATTTATCCGCATGCCCCTAAAATGGACGTAGAAGGATCTAAAAATAGAGTTCTATCTTATTTAGAGAAATATCCAATTTCATTGATTGCAATCGGAAATGGGACAGCTTCTCGTGAAACAGAGCAATTCATAGTTGATTGCTTAAAAGAAGTAGAGGGCGATGTAGCGTACGTTATTGTCAATGAAGCAGGTGCCAGTGTTTACTCAGCGTCGGAAACTGCAAGAAATGAGTTTCCTGACTTGCAGGTGGAGCAGCGAAGTGCCGTTTCCATAGCAAGACGTTTACAAGATCCCCTTGCAGAACTTGTGAAAATCGATCCAAAAGCAGTGGGTGTAGGTCAGTACCAACATGATGTATCCCAAAAGAAACTATCCGAATCACTTTCTTTTATAGTAGAAACTGCAGTTAATCAGGTTGGAGTTAATGTAAACACTGCCTCTGCATCTTTACTACAATACGTTTCAGGGCTATCTAAGACAGTAGCAGAAAATGTCGTGAATCTAAGAAACGAACAAGGTAGATTTACATCAAGAGCACAGCTAAAGAAAATACCTAGACTTGGAGCTAAAACCTATGAGCAAGCAATTGGATTCTTGCGTGTTCCGGATGCAAAAAATCCATTCGATGCCACTGGAATTCACCCAGAGAGCTATAAAGCTGCAGAACAAGTATTAGAAATTGCAGGATTGAAAAAGTCTCAAATCGGATCTAAAGAGGCAGAAGAAGCCTTGAAGAATATTAATATTGCAGATGTGAGTAAGGAATTAGAGATTGGTGAAATCACTCTAAAAGATATAGTGGATACATTGATTAAACCTACTAGAGATCCACGAGAAGCATTTCCGCAACCGATTTTGAAAAAAGATGTACTTAAGATGGAAGATCTTCAAACAGGAATGGAGCTCCAAGGAACAGTTCGAAACGTAGTAGATTTTGGAGCATTTGTCGATATAGGTGTAAAACAAGATGGACTAGTTCATATATCTAAGCTGAAAAAAGGATTTGTTAAACATCCACTTGATGTCGTTTCATTAGGAGACATCGTAACTGTATGGGTAGAACAGTATGACGCCAATAAAGGAAGAATCGCACTTACGATGCTACCTCCACAAGAACAAGTGTGAGAGTTAAGAA
Source organism: Bacillus sp. Cr_A10 (assembly GCF_029222665.1). Lineage (NCBI taxonomy): Bacteria > Bacillati > Bacillota > Bacilli > Caryophanales > Bacillaceae > Bacillus > Bacillus sp. Cr_A10. The sequence continues at coordinate 1,429 of NZ_JARHXR010000003.1, read as the reverse complement.
TTGTCCAATGAGCACTCATTGGACAAGTTCTTTTTTAGGAGCGAGTTAAATGACAGATGAAAAACTTTTAAAATTAGTATGCAATGTATCAAAAACAATCTTTGGGAAAGACTTTCAACATGAAGCTACCTTTAATAGGCGCCTCCGAACAACTGGCGGAAGGTATTTGTTGCGAACACATAATATCGAAATAAACCCACTAGTCTTTGAAAAACATGGGTTGGAAGAATTAGTTGGTGTTATAAAACATGAACTTTGTCATTATCACCTACATATAGAGGGAAAAGGATATAAACATAGAGATGCCGATTTTAGAGAACTTCTAAAAAGAACAAACTCTCCAAGATTTTGTTCGACCCTCGTTGAACCTAAAGTGATTAAAAGGAAGAAAATCTATACGTATTTATGTGAAAAATGCTCACTTCTATATAATCGAAAAATTCGATTAAATACTGAGAAATACAGGTGTGGCAAGTGTTTAGGGAAATTAGTTTTAGTTACTAGTAAAATTTCTAAATAAATTTCGGAAAAGTGGTTGACGTTTTGTTAAAGGCTCTCTATAATAGAAAAAGTCGAGTAAAACAAAACGACAAAAATTATTCCGAAGTAGCTCAGTGGTAGAGCAATCGGCTGTTAACCGATCGGTCGTAGGTTCGAGTCCTACCTTCGGAGCCATTATATGGCCCCTTGGTCAAGCGGTTAAGACACCGCCCTTTCACGGCGGTAACACGGGTTCGAATCCCGTAGGGGTCATTTCTAATTATAAAATTTTTTTCAAAGGTCCCGTGGTGTAGCGGTTAACATGCCTGCCTGTCACGCAGGAGATCGCCGGTTCGATCCCGGTCGGGACCGCCATGTTGGGGTATAGCCAAGCGGTAAGGCAACGGATTTTGATTCCGTCATGCCCTGGTTCGAATCCAGGTACCCCAGCCATTTATTTCGAGCCATTAGCTCAGTTGGTAGAGCATCTGACTTTTAATCAGAGGGTCGTAGGTTCGAATCCTACATGGCTCACCATTTTAGTTGTTGACAATCTCTCGTTTTGGGAGTATAATAAATTTTGTCCTAAGTGATAACTACGCGGTCGTGGCGGAACGGCAGACGCGCTAGGTTGAGGGCCTAGTGGGGGTTAACCCCGTGGAGGTTCAAGTCCTCTCGGCCGCACCAAAGCACATGCGCCCGTAGCTCAATTGGATAGAGCGTCTGACTACGGATCAGAAGGTTGTGGGTTCGACTCCTGCCGGGCGCGCCAAAAAAACAACAACATTATATCTTATATTAACGCGGGTGTAGTTTAGTGGTAAAACCTCAGCCTTCCAAGCTGATGATGAGAGTTCGATTCTCTTCACCCGCTCCATTATTTTTAAAACATGAACATTGAAAACTGAACATGCAAAACGTTAAGACATATAGCTTGATAGACTAGCTT
>NZ_JARHXR010000030.1:0-49783 GCF_029222665.1 Bacillus sp. Cr_A10 | reverse complement strand
ATTCCCGCAGGAGTGACGCCTTTTTCAACGATTTTCTATAAATACTAATTGAAAAAATTCACATGATAAAAACATGCTCTTTTAATGGCATGATCGTTTTCTAATTGAAAAAGGGGGTAATAGAAATTGTAGTGTAAGGCGGCGACTCCAGCCGGAATAGCAAATGTTTTCTGCACCGAAAGCGAAGCGGCAGGTGCATGAGCGAAAAGACCCTGGACTGAGCGTAGCGAAATTAATTTTTGCGACGAGCTTTGCGCAGGAGCATTGTTTTTTGCGACGAGCTTTGCGCAGGAGCATTGTTTTTTGCGACGAGCTTTGCGCAGGAGCAAGGGAAGCGGCTGAAGCCATGCCGGCGGAACGCGTCCGCCTGGAACGCCAAAAAAAAATGACCCTATTGGGTCATTCTTTTCTATAAAAATGTGTATGTTGGATTGTTTGAAATCCTGCTTTCGTATAGATAGATAATGCAGTTTCATTATCTGTTTCTACGTCTAAATATACGAATGTTTTTCCTAAGAGATATGCTTCGTTTTTGGACCAGTTTAATAATGCAGTTGCTACCCCTAGACCTCGTGCTCTTTCATGAACAGCTAGTCCGGTTACCCATAACTTATCAGCATCATCTACTAAAGAAACAGTACCTACAACGTCATTATCCATTAATGCTATGATGAGTTGACGATTTGGCGTGACTGTATTAAATGCAATTAGTTCTCTAGCTTCCTCTTCGGTGTCTCCAAAAGCACTTACTAACACTTCTATTACTGCGGATTCTTCTTCCCTGTAGGGAAGAATTTTAATATCATTTGAAACGGAAGTTATTTCTGCATTTGCTCCCATCGTTCTCTCCGAAAAGTCATGGGTGTACCCAAGCTTCGTTAGCAAAAGTTGACCTGCTTCTGCAGTTTCAGGAATTATTGCTAAATCGGTCTCTGCTCCTCTAAGCTCTAAGTTTCTTATCAGTTCCTTTACAAGTTGATTCCCAATTCCTTTACGACGGATGCTCGGTAAAACTAGTGCACTCCACTCGAAATCCGATGTAGCGATGCGATCTATAGCAGTTGCTAACCCAATTAACCTACCAGATTCGTCGTCGTATGCTAACACGCAAAAACCTTTTAAATGATAATCCGTCAGTTCATCTATACTTAACAAAGAAGTATAGTTTTCTTTATCTTCCATAGATGCTTCTTGTATCAATGCTTTTATTTCTAGCATCGTATCAACATCTAATGGTATTGAAACAGTCATAAAAGAAATATGCATATTTCCTCCTTAAATTTTTGCATTGGTCAACATATTGTAATAGCGACCTTTTTGTTTTAATAGATCTTCTTGACCTCCAGCTTCTACTAGCTCTCCACCTTCCATTACGAATACAAGGTCAGCTTTTCTAACTGTATTTAATCGATGGGCAATAACAAAGCTCGTTCTACCTTCCATTAACCGCTCGAGCGCTTCTTGGATCTTTAGTTCCGTGACTGTGTCAATACTAGAAGTTGCTTCGTCTAATAAAAGTAAGGCCGGATCCGCTACTAATGCTCGTGCGATCGATAATAGTTGTTTTTGTCCCTGGCTAATCTCTCCACCATCGGCCGTTAATATCGTATCATATCCATTTGGCAGCTTCATAACAAAGTCATGTGCATTAGCTTCTTTTGCTGCATTTATTACTTCTTCATCTGTTGCATTTAATTTGCCGTACCGAATATTTTCTTTTACCGACATCTCAAAAAGGAAAGGATCCTGTAATACAAATGCTGTTTGGCTACGTAATGTATGTCTAGGTAATTGATTCATAGGAATCCCATCAATCAATATCCGCCCATCATTCACTTCATAAAAACGTGCTAGAAGCTGCATTATAGTAGTTTTACCAGCACCAGTTGCACCAACTAAGGCAGCAGTTTTCCCTGCTTCTACATGGAAAGACACATGCTGAATAGTTGGTTTTTCTTCCTCTTGGTTGTATCGAAACGTTACATCCTCGAAAGTGACATTTCCTATTAGTTTATAGTCCTTATTATCAACAGCAGCATCTAATTCTTCCGGTTCATCCATAATCGTAAAAACACGTTCTGCCCCAGCAATAGCGGAAAGAACCGTATTAAATTGATTGGCTAAATCATTTAAAGGACGAGTAAATTGACGAGCATACTCCGTAAAGATAACAATTTCACCAATCGTCACATAATTATAATATGCTAAGACACCACCCGCTGCGGCTACAAGTGTAAAGCTTACATTATTTAATAGGTTCATCACTTTTGGAATAAAACCCGAGTATGTAAGTGCCCAAAATCCAGTTCTTTTCAATCGATCGCTTTTCACTGAAAATTCTTCTAGCATACGACTTTCTTGTGAGAATGCCTTGACGATTCGTTGACCAGAAATAGTCTCTTCAATCATTCCATTTAATTCGCCGACCGCTTGCTGCTGCTCTTTAAACAATTTAGATGTTCGTCTCGTAATCCATCTCATTGCAAAATACATAAATGGAACAATTGTTAACGTGATTACTGTAAGTAAAGGGCTTAATAAAAGCATGACAGCGGCAGTGCCTACTAGTGTTAATATACTTGAGAACACCTGGATGAAGGAAGAATTCAACGTTTGGCTCACATTTTCAATATCATTTGTCATTCGGCTCATTAGCTCGCCATGCTGTCTTCTGTCAAAAAATGATACCGGTAATTTTTGTAGCTTATTAAATAGACCAGTTCGCATTCGATAAATCGTTTGTTGAGAGATTCCAATCATCCAATAACTTTGCAAGTACATCGTGATCGATAAAAAAACATATACAATGACAAGAATTCCAATTATCTTTGCGAGACCTGCAAAATTACTTTTAGTTAAGTATTCATCTATTATGACACCAATCAAATAAGGTCCTAGTAATGCTAAAGCGGAGCTTGCAACTACCAATATAAGCACGATTATTAATAAGAATCGCTGTTCATCAACCAATTTCCATATACGTGAGAGTACACCTTTCCAGTCGGATGCTTTCTCCACTTTCTTCTTATTGCTTTTCTTCAAATCTTCCTTAGTTACTATAGGTTCATAACCAAAAGGCTTACGAATGAAGTTCAACATAATTGTCTCCCTCCTGCTGTGATTCTGCAATTTCTCTATATAGAGATGAGCTCTCCATCAACTCATCATGGGAACCATATGCTGAAACTTTTCCTTCTTCTAGTAATAGTATTTGGTCTGCACCTTTAGCAGTCCTAATTTTTTGAGTAATCACTAGCATAGTGGCTTTTTCATCCTCTAATGCTTCCCATAAAGCATTTTCTGTCGATACGTCTAATGCACTTGTGCTATCATCTAACAATAGAATTTCTGGTTTTCGAACTAAAGCACGTGCAATCGAAAGTCTTTGCTTTTGACCCCCAGAAAGATTCACTCCCTTTTGACCAACTCTCGTATCATATTGATCGGGGAATTGCTCAATCGAATGATGAATTTGTGCTTGCTTTGCCGCCTCTCTTAATAACTCCTCCGTTGCTGTAGAGTCTCCCCAACCTAAATTTTCTTCAATACTCCCGGTAAATAAAATCGATTGCTGTGGGACAAGCCCTATTACCTGGCGAAGCTCCTTTAATGGCCATTCCTTTACATCTACTCCATTAATCAAAATTTCTCCTTTTGACACATCAAAAAAGCGGGGAATTAAATTTAACAGAGTTGACTTTCCAGAACCGGTTGCCCCCATAATTGCTAGTTTTGAGCCAGGTCTGACAGTAAAAGATACATCCTTTAAAACGGGAACATCTGTTGTAGGATAGTGAAATGATACATGATTAAATTCAATTTCCCCTATTCCAGGGAGAGAATCAGGAGTATCTGTCTCAATTTCTTCTATTCCTTCCTTCACTAATAACACTTCTTCCATACGCTCGGACGATGCCTTAGCACGCGAGAAGAAAATGATGATAAAAGCAAACATTGAAAAAGCACCAGTCATACGCGTTGCATAGTTCACGATCGCAACCACTTCACCCATCTGGGCATTTCCAACTTGTATTTCCTTTGCACCAAACCATAGAACTGCCATTAAACTTACATTCATCACAAACAGAAGGACTGGTAAGATTAACTCCATTATGCGAAAGGCAGTTATATTATCTATTTTGAGACTATCTGCTACTTTGGCAAATCGAGTGGCTTCGAAATTACCACGTAAATATGCCTTTATTAAACGTACTGCCTGCAAATTCTCTTGGATTTTACTAGTCACACGGTCTACACTTCTTTGCACTTTTCCAAAAAGCTTTAATCCCCTTCTACTCATCCAATATAAGAACACGACTAGAAAAGGAGCACCAATCACTAAATATAGCGCTAAATAAGGATGAACTACAAAGGACATAATAATACTTCCAATAACAAGTAAGGGAGCTCTTAACATGATGCGAAGTCCCATAAAGATTAAGTTTTGCGTAATGGTCACATCTGTTGTTAATCGTGTAATTAAACTGGAAGTAGGAAATTTTAAAAAGGTTGCCATCGTAAACGATTGAATCTTTTTAAATAGCGCTTGCCGGATGTCATATCCATAGCTTTGCACTGCATGAGAAGCGATGTATGTATTAATAATCCCTGCCAAAAATGCAATGAAAGACAGAGCAAGCATAATGCTTCCCCAAAAAATGATTGTTTCTTGATCTCTTGCTAATATTCCATCATCAATAATAGTTGCTATTAATAATGGTTGAATTAGCTCTACGGATAGTTCAGTCAGCATAAAGAACAAAGCAGTAGCTACAAGCCACTTATATGGAGATAAATAAGATAAAACTGTCTTCATGTTTCATACACCCCTAGATTCTTCGTTACACGAATTAATTATCGGTATGACCTATTATGCCATAATCAATCAAGAACAGATAGAAAAAGATGACTTAAAATTCAAGTCATCTCAGATTATTCTCATTATTTTAATAATTGACCGGTAGGTTAGTAGAAATGTTTAACTTTCAATCCCTTCCGTTACTTTCTTTTTCCACTTAATTTCTCCTGCAACCGAGAGCCATGTAACAAAAACAAGCATCACTACTACTCCAAAGTATTGCCACGCTCCCAGTATTTGTCCAAACCATATTACAGAAATAATCATGGCTGTCAAAGGCTCTAAGCTAGAAAGAATACTTGTTTCTACTGCAGTTATGTATTTCATACTGGATAGAAATAGAACAAATGCAACTGTACCGATTAAGATAATAAAAACAATCATCCAATTGAATGGAGATTCCGCTAGAAAAACCCATTCATCTGAACGCCATAATTGAGTGATTGTCCCTAGCAATACACCCCCGATTAACATTCCCCATCCGACAACAATCAGTACTCCCCATTCCTTCATGAGCCTTGCTGGATACACCGTATAAAACGCAAAAGTAAGACCTACACTTAACCCCCAAAGTAAAGCTTCGGTACTTATTAATAAATTGTTCACTTCAGCATTGGTCAACAAATAGAAAAGTCCAATGAGTGTGCCGATTATACCGACTACCTGATATTTTGGTGGGAACATTTTACTTTTCCAAGAAACAAATAGAATAATATAAATAGGTCCTAAAAATTGCAGCAATGTTGCTATAGATGCATTACTAGCATCAATTGCTGCTACGAACGTGTACTGGACACCTAGCATTCCAAAAATACCGAAGATAATTAATTGCCTCCACCAGCTAGGCTCTTTCCAAATGGCAAAAATTTGTTTACCACTCAATCGCATAAATAGTAGAAGAAAAAAACCTGCTACAGTTAATCTTATAGTTAGGAAAAAAGGAACAGACAACTTACTATTGTTGAATACCCACTCCATCATCGGACCTGTTGCTCCCCAAAGCATAGAACCACTAACTATTAATAGTATACCTTTCCAGCGATTCACTTTCTTCTCACCTCATTTTTAACGTTGTTGTTTTATGTACCAAATATTTTGAAAGGACTATTTAACTATTATTTTTTACAATATGATTATTTTGTTCTAGAGTAATGACTAATTTACCTATATTCTATATAATTATAAATAAACAAAATAGATTACTATGAAAGGGGTTGAAAAGATGTATTCGATTGAAGCAACATTAGATTCAAGCAGCTCTATTTTCAATAATATACCTTACCCAGCCTTTCTTACGGATAAAGAAGGTAACATAATTTGGTGGAGCAGAGAAGCTGAAAGACATTTTGGTTTTAGTCATGATGATGTAAAGGTAGAAAACCCACCTTTACTTGACAGTAGTGTAAAAGAATCTTTTTCTGATATGTATGATACTTATTCACACCATGAAGATCCTGTCCGCTTTGATTCTATTCTGCTATATCATGAAAACGGTGAAAATTCTATTGCTTCTATTGTGGCAAAATCCTTTACTATAGACCATCATTCGTTTGTTATATTTTTAATAGATCTTGATCATTTACCTAAATCCGAAGAAGCTTCTTTTTTAGAATTACAAGCAATTAAAAAAAGCTTATCCGATTCCTATATGGTTGTTTACTTAGACAAAGAAGGTTTAATTACTAATGCAAATTCTCAATTTTTAAAGAAAAGTAATTGGACGCCAAAACGTATTTTAGGAAAATCATTTTGGCAAATGTTTCCTGACACTTCCGAACATCAAATGGTTGCCACTAACATTATGAAATTACTCCGAAAAGGAGAGAGTTTCCAAGGCACCATCGAAAAAATAACAAAAGATGGAATTAATTATTGGGTTGAATTGCTTGCTATCCCAGTAAGAGATACCCAAAATAATACACTCTACTATTTATTATTGGAAGAAGAAATTACTGAAAAAAAATTATTCCAGTCTCGTTTAGAGAAAATTGCATATGTAGATACAGAAACTGGACTTATGAGTAGACACCGCTTAGAGGATATTGTAACAGAATATATAGAAGAGAAGAGACATTTTTCATTTGTTTTTATTACAATTGATCAATTTTATACATTAAGAGAAATTTTCAATGATCAAACCGAATCCAAACTATTAATTGAGTTTGCCAAAAGATTAAAAGTATATTTTGAAGACACTACGATCGCTCGTGTCGGAAGAGATGAATTTGCACTGATTACACCTTTAAGTGATTGGTATATCCAAGGATTTACGAATTATCTTAGACAAAACCCTATTTATTTAAATAATAAAGTCATTCCAATTACAATAAGTGGGGTAATTACAAAATACCCAGAAGCCCAGCATTCTTACTTACATTTAATAAAAGCTTCCAATACAACAATCCAAAAAGTTAAGCAAGAAGGCGGTGGAATGATAGCCAGTCTTTCTCAATCTGAACATAATAAACTAAGTCGAACAATACAAATTGAGAAACGTCTTCTAGAAGCATTAAATCATCGAGATTTGCATGTAATGTACCTCCCACAAAAAGATTTAGAGTCAGGAAAAATAACCGCTGTTGAAGCTCTTGTTCGATGGGAAGATGAAGTACTTGGAGTAATTTCTCCTGAGGAACTTATTCCAATTGCTGAAGAAACTGGTCTAATAAATGAAATTGGTACCTTTATGCTTGAAAAATGTTGCGAACAAGCAGCGATTTGGCACAATAAAGGATTTCCAATAAAGGTTAGCTTCAATTCTTCTATAAGAGAATTCCGAGACAAAAATATGGTGAAAACCATTCGAAAAGTGTTGGAGAAGTATGATTGCCCACCTGAAGCATTACAAATAGAATTTACTGAGAAATTTGCATTAGAAGCAGAAGCAGAAAAATCTATTATCCAACAAATGCAAACGCTCCAGCAAGATGGTGTGACATTCGTACTGGATGATTTCGGAACTGGCTATGCATCCCTGCGATACTTGCAACTTCTGCCAATCAGCCAACTGAAAATCGATAAATCATTTATCGGTTCACTTCTTAAACAAGAAAAGCTCCAACAGCTTGTGCAAGGACTAATTCAATTTGGACACTCCTTGAGTCTACGAGTAGTCGCAGAAGGAGTAGAATCAGCAGAACAATATAGCCAATTAGAACAAATAGGCTGTGATGCTTTACAAGGGTATTATATAAGTCGTCCTATTTCTACTAAAGAAGTGGAAAATTTGTTATACAAAGAAGCAAAAACCGTGAAAAACATATAAGTTTTTCACGGTTTTAATTTTGGTTGTTTTTTCGTTTTTAATAGCAGCTTTGTAATTATCTCTGCAAATACTAAACCTACTGCAATCGCTCCTGAAATCATTAAAGCATGTGATGCATACTCAATAGCAACTGCGTAATCCTGCTCCACAATATGTCGCATTGCGTTATACGCAACTCCCCCTGGAACTAATGGGATGATTCCTGCAACACTAAAAATAATCATTGGCATTTTAAAGTGTTTGGCCATTAGATGTGCGACAAAAGCTATTGTAAAGGCACCAGCAAAAGAGGATTTGACTGGATCATTACTTAATTCATTTATATACGAGTAAATTAGCCATCCTGTCATTCCAACTAAGCCACAATAAAAAAGTGAATTTTTGGGAGCATTAAAAACTATTCCAAATGCTGTTGCTGCAATAAAGCTTAGTATTCCCTGCAATAAATAAGACATGGCCTTCCTCCTTAGAATGACAATACAATTGCAACTCCTGCTCCTATTGCAAATGCAGTAAGAAATGCTTCCGCTCCTTTTGATAATCCAGACATAAAATGTCCTGCCATTAAATCACGAATAGCATTTGTAATGAGCAGTCCAGGAACAAGCGGCATTACAGAACCTATAATAATTTTATCTATATCCCTTCCAAGACCATATTCAACTGAAGCAATAGCTATTACGCTAATTATTAATGCAGCTAATAATTCTGCAAAAAACTTAACCTTTGTTTTTACCTGTAGCGTTTCAGATACTGTGTATCCTATTCCTCCTGCTAACATGGCTAAGGGTATATCAGTAGGATTTGCACCGAAGAGCAAGAGAAAAGCCCCCGATGCTATGGACGCTGCGATTATTTGTATCCAAAAGGGATACTTTTTATGTTCTTCCTCTATTTTTTTTAATTCTAAATACGCTTCATCCAAAGTAATTACTTTATTGGCTAAATTTCTGGAGACAGCATTAACGAGTGCAATTTTTTCTAAATCTGTTGTTCTATTACTAATTCTTGCTAATCGAGTTGGAATAGCTCTGTTTCCGCTGAAAAGAATGCCTGTTGGCGTCACAAAGCTTTGCGATTCGGTTAAATGTTGCGACTGAGCCATGCGATCCATTGTATCTTCTGCACGGTAAGTTTCCGCTCCACTTTCCATCATTAATCGACCTGCAAGAATACAACACTCTACTGCTAAATCATAATCAGGTCTCAATCGAAACACCGTCCTTCCTCTATTTACGATAATCTTATCGAACGATGAACATAAAAACAATCCAGTTTATTACTTTATCATATATTCATCGATAAATTCTAATATAATATTTATGCAATAATAATCCTTCATATAATACTTCAAGCTTCCTCAAAATAAGGCGTTCATATACCCTCGTTTATCGCTTTGCGGGTATTTCGACCGATTCCCCGAATTATTTTTTTATCCGTAGTAGGAAGCTTTTCCTTAAGTGCTGTTGCAGACATTTGTTCGTACTAAAAGGATAGCGGAAATTCATATATTCTCAAAATCTTTAGGGCTTTGCACAATGTCGTGAACAGACCGAAAAAGGATGAAGTCAACCTTAGCGGTTGCCTTCATCCTTTATGCTAGTATTTCAATTTTCCTATTTTCTCAAATTTATTTAAGTTATAGCTTGTGATTTCCCTTACTGCTATCGTGTACAAAGAATCCTCAACATACAACATTCGTTGAATACTACTTTCCCAATTTTCATAGAGCTGAGAAGGATTGTGGGGGTTTAATAAATTCCCTTTCATTACAATCCCTTTTTCTGGAGTTATTTCATAAATTAAAGCTCCGTCTTGCTTAAACTGAGCATACTCTTGACCAACGCCTTGCTCATAAATAGTAATTGGAAAGCCATATAGATTTTTTTCACGATGTTGGAACAAAGCATGATGATCGTATTGAATAGGTGAGAAAGTTCCTTGCCCTCCAATAACTTCTGTATCCACTTCTTTAGGATTTGATAAATCACTTACATCAAACAAAGACACTTTCATTCCCTCTGTCATAATAAGAGGTTCTTTAGAACCCTGTTGTGGGACAATCTTTGTTTCATATCCAAATCCTATTAGGTGATTTTCGTCTAATGGATGCAAATAATTACTAAAGCCAGGAATTTTTAATTCTCCTAAAACTTTCGGTGCAGTTGGTGTTGCAACATCGATGACAAATAGCGGATCTGTTTGCTTGAAAGTCACCATATATGCTTTATCACCCATGAACCTTGCAGAATAAATACGCTCATCTTTTGCTAGACCCGTTAAGGACCCAACTATTTTCATCCCTTTATCTAAAATGAAAAGATTGTTTTCGGAAGGTTCATTTTCATCCCAGCTACTACCTTTCGTTGTTACAGCTCTGAAATATCCATCATGTTCATCCATGGAAAACTGATTCAATATCGTACCCGTCAAACGACTTGATGCAACAAATTGAGCGGATGTTTCGTGAAGCGCAAATTTATATACTTCCGTATCCATTTTACCTGGATTCCATATAAATTTTTTAGAATTGGAATTTGTTGATTCAAAAATTGTTGAAGTTAAATATAAATTTTCCTTGGACATATATAACTGTTCACTTCCTCCAAGGTATCCCTTAGTCATAACGGTATTATCTTGTAAGTTTTCTACATTGATTGCTGATATAATACTATAATTTGCTTGCATGGAATTAGGAAGAATCGAAATGTTATCATAGTTCATAGGTTTCGGTTCTTTATCTGTCTTGGAATCATATACGCTAGGACGTAGCTCTATATCCTCATTCTCTTCCATCATCCAAAACTTTGGATAGACAGTTGTTACATAATACAGGGTATTATTTGTTAAACGTGCGCCATTCATATATCCTTCTGTGGCAATCTCCCTAGACAGTTTAGGTGATGCAGGGTTTGTAATATTATAGAAATACACACTCGTCATGGAATCCATTGGCATTCCAATTCTATCAATATTTTGTTTACTGTCTGATTCTAGTGTGCGAAACACATTCTTTTGCCCAATGATTATTAACGTATCATTAGACAATAATAGTTGAGAAGGATAAAAATCATTCGTAAAGCGGATTTTCGTTTCTTCTCTCATTTTCTCAGGATCTTTTACATTTACTATGACTACATTATTTTCACTAATCGAAAATACATGGGAGCCATTTGTTTTCACCATATCAGCTTCATCTACACCATCAACCTGGTTATTTGTAGTAGAATAATCTCCTCCTTGAGCACTGGAAGATTCTTTCGATTCTGTCTCCATAGTGTCTTCCATAATTGTGACTTCTTCATACCCTTGAGTTTTTTTCGCTAGCTCAAAATAAGCTTTTAGTTCTTCCTTTGATTTTACGGATTGAAGTTCTTTGTACACCGTGAAAGGAAATTTCGTTTTCATAAACTTATTTTTTACATATAAGCTATAGGTACCTTCTTTTAAGCCTGTTATTACAACTACCTTCCCATTTTTAGATACACTATGCTTTGCATTAACTTTTTTCCCTTGTTGGTCAGTTACATACATTTCCCCTTTTTTGAATGCATCCTCACTAACTGCCGAAGACAAAGTAACGATAAATGGTTGGTTGGATAATACAACATCCTGAGCACTCACGGATGTTCTAGCTGAAAAAAATACTATGACCAATCCAACAATTAATGCCGTACCAATTATCGACATAATCCACTTCTTCATATGATCTCCCTCTCTTTTCCTTTGTTAAACCATTAGACTTCCTTTTATGTAATTCGTTTCACTTTTTCCTTTATATTTTTTGAATGTAGAGAATTTACTGTTATTAGTCTATTATTATATTTGCAACATAATATTTTACAAAGGAGGGAATGTTGTGAAAACACTTACTAGGTTTTCAAATGCATTAATGGAGAGGTATTTACCCGATCCATACATTTTTGTAGCAATATTAACTTTATTAGTATTTTTATTGGGGATAACTTTAACAGATACTACCCCATTAGAGATGGTATCTTATTGGGGTGATGGTTTTTGGGGATTACTATCTTTTACTATGCAAATGGTTGTCGTTTTATTAGCTGGACATGTTCTAGCTAGTAGTCCAGTGTTCAAAAAGTTACTAAGTACCATGGCGAGCAGCGCTAAAACACCTGGTTCCGCAATAATTCTAGTATCTGTAGTTTCCTTAATAGGTTGTTGGATTAATTGGGGTTTTGGATTAGTTATTGGGGCTTTATTCGCAAAAGAGATTGCACGTAAAGTAAAAAATGTGGACTATCGTTTACTTATCGCGAGTGCTTACTCTGGATTTATCATTTGGCATGGTGGGTTAGCAGGATCAATCCCTCTGTCTATAGCAACAGAAGGTCATCCGTTTGCAGAGAAAATGGGTGTTATTCCTACAACTGAAACTTTATTTACAACCTATAACTTAGTTATTGTAGTAGTACTGTTAATTTCAGTTCCATTATTAAATAGATGGATGATGCCTAGCAAAGAAGAGACCTTTTCAATTGAACCAACTCTTCTCGAGGAGGAAGTAATAGAGAATAAAGAGCCATTAACAAAAACTCCTGCTTCCCGATTAGAAAGTAGTTATATTATATCGATTTTAATTGGCTTACTTGGGCTTGTATATTTAGTACAACATTTCATTACTAAAGGCTTTGATTTAAACTTAAACATCGTCAACCTAATATTCGTAACGCTTGGTATTATTTGTCACGGTACACCTAAGCGGTTTTTAATTGCCGTGAAAAACGCGGCTAAGACAGTTGGAGATATCGTCATTCAATTCCCTTTTTATGCAGGGATTATGGGTATGATGGTAGCCTCCGGGTTAGCAGGGGTTGTTTCCAATGCTTTTATTAATATTTCAAATGAACATACTTTCTATCTTTTTACTTTTTACGCCGCTGGTATTGTTAACTTTTTTATCCCTTCAGGTGGTGGTCAATGGGCTGTTCAAGCACCTATTATGTTAGATGCTGCCTCAGCATTAGATTTAAGCTACGCTAAAACAGCTATGGCAATTGCTTGGGGTGATGCTTGGACTAATATGATCCAACCATTCTGGGCATTACCTGCATTAGCAATTGCTGGATTAAAAGCGAAGGATATAATGGGCTATTGTGTCTTTGTCCTGTTATTAAGCGGAATAGTTATTAGTGTTGGACTTTACTTTTTTTAAGACCATTTTTAGCAATAACTACCCCTTTCAAGGGATCTCAGACTGTAGACAAACTCAAAGAAATTTGAAATTGTCTATAGTCTTCTTTTTATTTACAATACATAGTAAGAAATCGTCGATTTCCGTTTCAGGCGCTACGCTTTCCACGGGCACGGTCTCAGCCTTCTCCCTTGCTCCTGCGCAAGCTCGTCGCAGAAAAAACGTTGCTCCTGCGCAAGCTCGTCGCAGAAAAAAAGTTGCTCCTGCGCAAAGCTCGTCGCAAAAAACAATGCTCCTGCGCAAGCTCGTCGCAGAAAAAACGTTGCTCCTGCGCAAGCTCGTCGCAAAAATTAATTTCGCTACGCTCAGTCCGGGTGCTTCGGCTCGTGCTGTTCCCGTAGGAGTATTCGCGCCTTCCACTCCAATCGACTAGTGTTGGCAAATTTAAATAGTGTTGAGTTTCTAAATCTTCTAAGACGTTAAGTTGTTGAATATCATGATGACTAAAAACCAATTCAATGAAAGTGAACAACTTGAAATGCTAACGATTGACCAGCTTGTACCGAAGGACCATTTGGTTCGTAAATTAGATGCCGCGATTGATTTCCATTTCATTTATCCATTAGTAAAACATCTTTACTCTGCTACTGGGCGACCAAGTTTTGATCCCGTTGTGTTATTTAAAATAGTCTGCGACCCCTTTCAAGGGGTCTTTTCGTTTTATTCTTCTATTTTATTTCCTCTAGTCAATTTTTCGAATTCTTCCATGTCTCTGTCCCTTTTTGGGAGGTAATTAAAAGGATTTCTTTCCTGTGCAAATTCCTCTCTTGCATTAACTTGGATACCGATTTTCGTTCCAGCAGTTGCTGTCGGATCATTATATATATTTTCCTTTTCTCCATCGAAATGTGGAGTTGCTTCTACATGTTTGTTATCACTTTTTCGAGTCATCAAATCATCTCTCCTTTATAGTTAATATGCTGTCATCGAAGATGAACTATTCCTTTACTTTTAGACTATAATAAAAGCCCTAATCGATCCCATTTAAAGCAATACTGTTAAACTTCACGGTTGATATAAAAGGTTACTAAAGGATATAGAAATAACCAAGCTAAGAGAAATGAAGATACATTTTAATTATTCATAATGAATGATTATTAAAACACTTAATAGAGCAACTTAGAGAGTAGAACACGGATGTGCGCTTGCCGCACGCTACGCATGAGCCTACGCAGGATGAGTCGCTCCTTTGTCGCTCCCACATCCCTTTACGTGGTCTCATTCTTCGCGTTCTTGTGGCGTTTAAGGCGCACATCCTGGTACACCCGCAATACAGCCTCATTTATAAAAAAAGGTTTTCTTGATCAAGTCAAGAAAACCTTTTTATAGTATCCAGTTTTACAGTAGTTTCCATCTCACTCTTCGAAGGTACTGAAAAAGTCCTCAATGAGATTCATAAGAGTATGTGAACGACAAGTTTATAGAAAATCATTGAAAAAGGCGACACTCCTACGGGAATAGCGTTAGCCGAAGACCCCGCAGCGAAGCGAGGAGGCTAAGGCAACGCCCGAGGAAAGGGAGCCGTTTCAACGATTTTCTTATTTATCGGACAACATTATTTAGTAAAGTCAAATTCTATAGACTTTTTCAGTGCCCTCTCACTCTTCTTCAAAGGGCCATTTTGGTAGCATATGAGAAAGTGTTTTATCTTCTCGGTAGCCAAGTACATATTCCGCTTGCATAATGGTATGGATTTCACGTGTTCCTTCATAAATTACAGGTGCTTTGGAATTACGTAAATATCTCGCTACTGGATATTCATCTGAATACCCATAAGCACCATGAATTTGGACAGCATCATCTGCAGCTTTATTTGCAAAGTCGCATGCTTGCCATTTTGCAAGTGACGTTTCACGTGTATTACGAACACCTTTGTTTTTTAGCTCTCCTACACGGTAAACGAGTAATCGGCTCATTTGAAGTCCTGCTTCCATCTTCGCCACCATTTGTTGCACGAGCTGATGTCTTCCAATTTCCTTACCAAAAGTTTCTCTTTCATGACAGTACTTTACACTTGCTTCTAAACAAGCTAAAGAAAGTCCTACTGCTCCTGCTGCTACCGTAAACCTTCCGTTATCGAGAGCAGACATAGCAATTTTAAAACCCTCTCCTTCTTTTCCTAAAAGATTCTCTTTCGGTACTCGCATATTTTCAAAAAACAGTTCACCGGTATTTCCGGATTTAATACCGTATTTCCCCTTAATTGCTTTGGAGGAGAAGCCTTCCATTGTTCGTTCTACGATGAAAGCACTTATACCGTGGTGTTTTTGAGATTTATCCGTATAGGCAAAGACGATAAAATGATCAGCCGTATCACATAATGATATCCATGTTTTTTGCCCATTAATGACATAGTGATCCCCATCAAGCACTGCTACAGTCGACATGGCTGCTACATCTGAACCTGCACCCGGTTCTGTTAATCCAAAAGCGCCTATTTTTTCTCCCTTTGCTTGAGGAACTAAATATTTTTGCTTTTGTTCTTCCGTTGCCCACTGCATAAGCGTCATTGAATTTAGTCCTATATGCACCGACACGGCAGTTCGAAAAGCTGTGTCACCACGTTCTAATTCTTCGCAAGCAATCGCAAGTGAATTATAATCCATTCCACTTCCGCCGTATTTCTCCGGAACACAAACTCCCATTAAGCCAAGATCCGCTAGACGTTTCCAGATTCCTTTATCAAATGCACCTTCAATTTCCCATTTGGCTATATGAGGAATGATTTCACTATCTACAAATTGACGAACTGTTTTTCGTAAAAGGACTTGTTCCTCCGTTAATTCGAAATTCATTATTCTTCACCTCTCACAACAGTCTCTACAATATCAACTCCACGAGTTGCCATTTCTCTAATATATAATTCTCCTGGGACGATCAATTCAGGTGGGTATACGCCTCGTTTAGAAATAACATTATTCCCAATCATTTGTGCTACTACAGAAATTGTATTGGCAGTTGCTCTTGCCATTGCGGTTGTCCCGGAAAGTTTATCTTTTTTCGTAGACAATTCATATGAAAAAGTTGTGTTTTCCCCTTCTTTTATACCTTTAACGATTACCCGTAATAAAACAGCATCTTCTTTATCACCAAGTAATAATTGTGGTGTTAATACTTCTTTTAAGACATCGCGAGCCTTCACCATATTTCCATTTACATTCACAATGGTTTTTTTATTTGTTAATCCTAAATCTACAAGCAATTTAAACTTATCTGCATGCCCTTTGTAACGTATCGTTTTATATTCCAATGTGTCGATGTTCGGAAAGGATTTAGGTAATGTTGAAGTTCCACCTGCAGTATGGAATGCCTCTAACTCCCCATACTCATCAAAGAATATCGGCTCTATCTCTGATAGAGATTCCACTTCTTGCAGTTTACCATCCCGGATTACATGGGAAGGGTCGGTATAATGGTCAAATACACCTTCTAATGAAAAGACAATGTTGTATCCGAAAATTCCTTCTGGTTTTACTGGTATTCCACCAACGTATAAATGGATTCCTGAAACTTCATCTAGTTTACTAGCTCCATATCCCGCAAGAATATTAATCATACCCGGTGCTACACCTAAATCTGGGATTAGTGTGATCCCTTTCTGCTTTGCCTTTTCATGAAGTGATAGAACTGTA
This sequence comes from Bacillus sp. Cr_A10, assembly GCF_029222665.1. Classification (NCBI taxonomy): domain Bacteria; kingdom Bacillati; phylum Bacillota; class Bacilli; order Caryophanales; family Bacillaceae; genus Bacillus; species Bacillus sp. Cr_A10. The sequence goes on along the minus strand of NZ_JARHXR010000030.1, from coordinate 32,813 downwards.
TCTGTTGCTCCTCCAATATGGCCACCAAGATCGATTGAGTGAACACCAGCTTCCACTGCAAGTCTAGCTACTTTTTCATTGAACGAATAAAACAATGCATTAATGACTACATCTACCTTTTCCATGATTTGTAGTATATTCGCATCATCATTTGCATCTAATCTTAAAACATCTATTTTCGAGTTTTGTAGTCTTTCTTTAAACATCGTTGCTTGTCCCACATCTAAATCACATAAGAGTACCTTTTCCACATTAGGACTCTTCACTAAATCACGAGCTGCTTCTTTTCCCATTAATCCTGCTCCCAATACAGCAACCTTCATGTAATCATCCCCCTATTATTCTGTATCTATTTGTGCTCTTTGCAATTTCCCACTAAAGTCTACATAAATGCTCTTCCATTCCGTATATACATCTAATGCCGCCACACCTGAGTCTCGGTGTCCGTTTCCGGTACCTTTAGTCCCACCAAATGGCAAATGGATCTCAGCTCCTGTAGTTCCAGCATTAACATAAACAATTCCCGTATCTAAGTCCCGCTGTGCACGGAAGACTTTATTTACATCTTTGGAAAAGATAGAACTTGAGAGTCCAAATTTCACTCCGTTATTTACTTCTATTGCTTCTTCCAAAGAACCTACTTCAATAAGTGAAACAACTGGACCAAAAATTTCTTCTTGCGCTATTCTCATATTCGGTTTAACGTCCGTGAAAAGGGTTGGAGCATAATAATTTCCGTTTGCTAAGTCCCCTTCTTCTAATACATTTCCACCAACTAGAAGATTAGCCCCTTCCTCTTGTCCAATTTTGATGTAGGAATGAATTTTATCTAACGCTTTCTTGTTAATAACTGGCCCAATTTTGACTGATTCATCTAAGCCGTCTCCTATTGTCAACTTTTCCATTTGCTCTAGTAATTTAACTTCTAATTCTTTCTTTACATCTTTATGCACGATTACTCGACTACATGCAGTGCAACGTTGACCTGCTGTTCCGAATGCACTCCATAAAATCCCTTCTACAGCAAGAGACAAGTCTGCATCTTCCATCACAATAACAGCATTTTTTCCACCCATTTCAAGAGACACTTTCTTTAAATGCCTTCCTCCAAGCTCTGCTACTTTACTACCTGTTTCAGTAGAACCTGTAAAGGAAATCACTTTTACATCCGGGTGCTCAATCATTGCGGTTCCAACTTCCGAACCAGAACCAAAAACTATATTTGCTACCCCATCAGGTAAACCAGCCTCTTCAAATATTTTTGCCATTTCATAAGCCATCATTGGTGTTTCAGTTGCAGGCTTCCAAATGAAAGTATTTCCTGCTACTATCGCTGGAAATGACTTCCACGTAGCTATGGCTACAGGAAAATTCCAAGGTGTAATCAGTCCAACTACTCCAATTGGTGCGCGCACGCTCATCGCAAATTTATCTGCTAGCTCAGATGGTGTTGTTTCTCCAAATAACCGGCGACCTTCCCCTGCCATATAAAACGCCATGTCTATTCCTTCTTGTACTTCCCCACGGCCTTCTTCAATTACTTTTCCCATCTCTTTCGTTAGAACCTGTGCCAGATGTTCTTTCTTTTCTTTCATTAGCCTACCAATTTCATATAAATAATCTGCACGTTTTGGCGCTGGTACAAGTGCCCATTTTTTCTGTGCTTTCGTAGCAGCCGCAACAGCTAAATCTACATCCTCTTTTGTTGACATCCTTACTTCCGCCAACTGTTCTCCACTCGCTGGATTTAAAACAGCTGTATATTTTCCCTCGCCAATATCTTGCCATTTCCCATCAAAAAAGTTTGTGAGCTTCATAATCCCATTACCTCTTTTCCTTTTTATGAAAACGCTAACATAAAGAATACATTCTCTATTACTTGTAGAATCCCTTTAATTTTTTCTAAAAATAAGAATTTTCAGAGTGAAACTTTTCATAACATGATTCGTATTAATAAATATTGAATATGAGGAGGAAATAAACATGAACAATCACGAAATAGATTACAAATTATACGGAGACGATATGCAATTTGTAGAAATTGAACTAGACCCTCAAGAAACAGTAGTTGCAGAAGCCGGCAGTTTAATGATGATGGAAGACGGCGTTTCTATGGAGACGATCTTTGGTGACGGCTCCAGTTCTGGTGGCGGCGGTGGTCTAATGGGCAAATTAATGGGTGCAGGTAAACGTATGCTTACAGGTGAAAGTTTATTCATGACAACCTTTACGAATACAGGCAGCGGAAAGAAACATGTTTACTTTGCTTCTCCATACCCAGGTAAGATCATTCCAATGGATTTAAGCGAACATAGAGGAAAAATAATTTGTCAAAAAGATGCTTTTCTTGCAGCAGCAAAAGGTGTTTCTGTAGGGATTGAATTTCAACGAAAATTAGGAACTGGATTCTTCGGTGGTGAAGGTTTCATCATGCAAAAGCTTGAAGGTGATGGGCTTGCATTTATTCATGCTGGCGGAACAATCCATAAAAAAGTTTTACAGCCAGGAGAGGTTTTACGAGTAGATACTGGATGCCTAGTAGCTATGACTGCTGAAGTGGATTACAATATCGAAATGGTTAAAGGTGTAAAAACTGCTCTATTTGGTGGCGAAGGGCTATTTTTTGCAACACTTCGTGGACCAGGTACAGTGTGGATTCAATCCTTACCATTTAGCCGTTTAGCAAGCCGAGTGTTTGCAGCTGCTCCTCAAACTCCAGGTGGAGGCTCACCAGGTGAAGGAAGTATTGCTGGAGGACTGTTCGATCTTTTAGGCGGAAAATAATAAATAATGGCCTTCGGTTGATTGGGAGAAAAATACTAACAAAAGGTAAATTTTCATACTAATGGAATATAAATTTTTAAAGGTTTAATGGCACTACTAGGGAAAAATAAAAAGAAGTTTAGACTCAGATGTTATTCTGAGTCTTTTTGATTTACTTCCCACAAATAAATTATTATCTAATAGGAGTTTACAAATATCTAAAGGAATTGTAAAAAAGGAGTATTCCATCTTATAGAGAAATCTAATTTAACTAACCTTTGGCTGGTATAGTTAAAGAAATTTATTATCTATTATTTTAGAGTGTCCTCGTCACTTCTGTATTCTAAAAGATCTCCCGGCTGACAGTCTAAAGCCTTACAAATTGCTTCTAAAGTGGATAGTCGAATCGCTTTTGCCTTTCCATTTTTCAATATAGAAAGGTTAGCCATTGTTATTCCAACCCTCTCCGAAAGTTCTGTTACGCTCATTTTCCTTTTAGCCAGCATCACATCAATATTAATTATTATTGTCATGTTATTCACCTCAGACTATTAAGTCGTTCTCTGATTTTATATCGATGGCTTCTTGTAAAAGTCTTTGAAGAACGGCCGCAAAAACAGCAATCACCATAGGAGCAAAAATCATGACCATTCCGATAAGCACGAGACCTGGTGCGTCATCTATCTCCGCTAGGATAAAGACGAATGGTAGGGCTACCGCATACAAGCCACTGATTGTGATAGCACATTTTTTGATTTTCTTTAGAGCTCTTACTGATAATTGCGAGAAAGCTTTGTTCTTGTCAATATAGCTTAAAAGGTTAAAAGATTGATATAAAGCAATGTAAAACGGGATCGCCGAAACATACATAACCATTAAAATGCCATATACTACATAAGCTAAATCTGAACCTCGTTCTGCTGCTTCATTTGCTTCATTCGCTATCTGAGGCAATAAAAATAGACACAAAGCAAGAACCGGAATGCCAATAAAAATAACAGCTACCTTTAAAAAGAGTGTTGAACTTCGTTTCATAAAACGCACCTCATTTATTTATTGTTAAATTGAATTTAACACATTATTTATTGATTTACAATAAAAAAATATTGATTTTAATTGCATTATTATTGTTTATAAAATCATCAGTTTGTTTTAGACGAAATAAAAAGCACTCCTCATTACAGCGAAATGCTCTATAACTTTAAACTATTCATTTTAAAACCATGGTCCATAGAGCCTATCCTTGAGTCTAACTCCAACGACCACGATTGCTATAAATCCTGCCATTGTTTGAACGCCATCAATTTATATGCGTATTGATGTCTAATTAATTTGTAAAATCTACTAAAGCATTGATATAACCACAAAAAGGGAAACACCAACTCATATGTATTGCATCCCCGATTAGGTTGTTAATAATGTTTTCTCCCTAATAACCGAACCCGTTATCTTTCTAGGGTCCTCTTTTTCGTGGAATAAATAATGCCTGTCCGTCTACATTTTTCGGCAAATTGTTTATTTTTTATCGAACACCCCTTCATATACTATGAGTAAGATCAATAATGTGGATATTACGTTTCTATTAATTTATTGATCTTTAGTATAAAAAAGGAGGTGTTCGACATGAAAGCTTCTTTTGGTATGTGGATTGGCTGGGTAGCTATTATTCTTGCTGTAATAGGGTTCTTTTACTCACCTATTTGGTTCGGTGGAGCTGCAATAATTTTAGGCCTAATCAGCTTAGCTTCCCCTCAAAAGTTCCTAGCTTGGAGTGCAATTGTACTTGGAGCAATTGCGTTCTTTCTTCCGATGCTCTTTTAGATAAATGGTAATTATGTATTTACGGCATGTCCGGGTCAAGTTACCGCACATGCCTTTTTATATAAGAGAAGCACTAATCACGAACTTCTTTTTATATGACCGGATAAAAATTAATGTGTCCAGATAATAAAATTTCTGACCGGATAAAATTTTATCTGTCCACATTAAAAGATTTTGACTGTATGGCATCTTTTCAATAATTAAAAAAGCTCAGTAAGTGTTTTACACTTACCAAGCTTTTCTCTACTTATTTGCTTGCTTTATATGCATCTAAGAATTCTTTTGCTTTTGCTGGATCTGCTACTAGCTCATTTCCAGTATCAACAAGTGGACTTACAGTGGAAACTGCTTTCTTTTTGTTTCCTTGGTAGTAATTTAAAATTTCATCTTGGTTAATTGAATAAAGAATAGCTTTTCGTAGGTCTTCGCTATCGGATACTTCACGATTTTTTGTATTAAATAACAAATAAGATACGGCATTACTATCACTTTTTTGAAGGGTTAATTTACTATCTCCTTCTACTAAATCATACTTTGTTTCTGGAACACCATTGAAAATATGAATTTCTCCATTACGTAATGCGGAAAGTGCGCTGTCAGGATCTTGAATGAAACGTACAGTTACATTTGAAATTTTAGCTTCATTTTCAGTACCTGCCATATAAGCTGGATTTTTCAAGAATATTGATTCGTAGTCATTTTTATGAGATAAGATGTACGGACCGCTTGCATATAACGTATTGTTATATTTGTCGCCTTCTGTAACTGTATTTTGATCTCCGTAAGGAATATCTTTATTTACATCAAATGTTGCCACATCATAAGTATTAATGCTTTCTACTTGTTTTTTAGAAACAATTCCTGCAGATTGGTGAGCTAAATAATTTAGTACTTGTGGGAATGGATTTACTGTTGTAATTTTCACCACTTGATATTTGCCTGCCGCATTATCTGCAGTATTTTTGTCTTCTACCAATTCGGTAATTTTAGCGTCTAAGCCTTCTTCAAGCGCTTCTCTTACAGTAACATCGCTTCCAGATTGTTTAACATCAAGCTCTGATAAGTCAGTTACTACTTGAATGTCTTTCATACTTTCATGCAAGCTATATGTGCGGTGATCTGGAACTGAGTTTTTATCCTTTGCACGGTTTAAAGAGAATACAACATCATCTGCTCCTACGCGTTCCCCAGTGTCAACTGCTTTTTTATCTGTAACAGCAGCAAAGTTTATATCATCACGAAGAAGGAAGTAATATGATTCATTACCTTCTGCGATTGCGTGATTAAGTGATAAAGAACCATCTGAAACCACTTTATCGTCATCAGTTAAATTAACAAGTCTTACATACATATTAGTATTTAGCGTATTGATAGATCCATCATTACCTTTAATCGGATCTAAAGAAGTTAAAGTCCCGATTGCTTGTTGCATAATTAATGGTTGTGTTGCTCTTTTTGAAGTGTCTGTAAAATCAATCGTTTCCCATGCAATTGCACGTGAAGTTGCAAGTCTTACTGTATCTGCATTTAAGATTTCTTTATTTACACCTTGAGCTTTGAAAGAATTATAAAGCGGAGCAATATATGCTTTATCCAAAACAAGACGTTGCTCTAATTGTTTATATGTTTCCGTAAATTCCTCTTCTGTTTCTGTACTTGCTTGATCAATTAATTTATCCACTTCTTCATCAGACATAATACTGTTATCTCCATCTGATTTGAACAGCGAACGAACTGCGTAGTCAGGGTTTCCTGTAACCGTTGTCCAGCTAGATAAAGCTAAGTCATAGTTTCCTGCATCTTTTTGTGAAGTAAAGCTACCGTAATCAGGTTGAATATTTAACTTCACATCAAACCCATTTTTAATCAGTTGATCACGGACGATGTTCATATCCGCTTCACCTGTACTCATGCCTAAAAGTTCAATTTCTACCTTACTTTGATCCGTGTTAGCGTCTTTATTATCATTTGCTTTATCGGCAACATCCGATTTCGTATTTACACATCCTGCTAAAACCAAAACAAAAGCAATCAGGATAGCTAATATACTTTTCTTCATACTATTTTCCTCCTAAAATATAATTCTTTTTAATCCATTCTTGGATCAAAAGCATCTCGTAACCCATCACCTAAAAAGTTGAAGGATAATACTAGGCCAATAATAGCAAGCCCTGGTATTACAGCAAGATACGAATGTGATTCAAGATAGGTACTTCCTATTTTTAAAATATTTCCCCATTCTGGAATATGTGGTTCCACTCCAAGACCTAGGAAACTCAAGCTACTAGTAGCGATGACGGCTCCTCCAATTGTCAAGGTTGCCTTCACAATCATTGGGGCTAGAGAGTTCGGCACGATTTGCTTAAAAATAATAGACAAATCAGACGAACCAAGTGCACGCGCAGAATCGACAAATTCATAGTTCGAAACCATTAGTACGTTAGCTCTCATCGTTCGAGCATAGGTCGGAATTGATCCGACACTTAATGCCAAAATTAGATTCATAGTGTTTGCCCCAAATGCAGCAATAATAGCTATGGCAAGTAAAATTCCAGGAATAGCGTACAAAATATCTAGAAGACGCATAATCACATTATCTGCACGTTTCGTATAATATCCTGCTAAAGCTCCTAAAAATCCACCGATAATCGCTGGAATTATCGTGGAAGCAAATCCAACAATAAGTGAAATTCTCGCTCCAAAGACAATTCTTGAAAACAAATCTCGTCCAAAATTATCTGTACCAAATGGATGCTCCAGACTAGGATTTTGAAGTAATTCTCCGTAATTATTCTCAACAGCCATATCATAATCAAACGTGAATTTACTGCAAACCGACAATGAAAACATTAGAATGATAAAAAACATTCCTAATATTGCCGTTGAGTTGCGAGTAATTTTGCTCCACATCGTATTCCACTTCAGAATTCTAGATTGATCATGACTACGTACTTTTACAATTAAACTAATACCTAATAATAAGTTAAATATATTTCCCGTTAGGGAAGTAATTATTAACAGAATGGCAATAGCCATCATCCATGACGGTGCTAAGTTATCTTCCACATGTTTGGACACGAGAACTAGCGTTATGACTTGGAATATTAATATTCCTATCAAAATGCCCATTGCCGGTAAAAAGGTATCTGTCACATATGGTTTATACAAATTGAGGGATGAAATAGCTAGGATAAATATTTGTGTTAACAACATATACACAGCAAAAGTGTACTCTGGTGGTTTTTTCTTTTTTATTATGTTAAATGCAAATGAAGCTATAAATATATTTACACTCAATATGCTAAGAAGTTGAATATAGCCGAGTTTTCTTGTTTTGCTTTGTATCTCACCTGTACTCAAAAGGTCCCTCTTCATTTTCCATGTAAGGAAAAGTTGAAAAACTGTAAATACAAAATAAACAAGAAATACAGTAAAAACAGCACCCTTCAACGTCCCCTCTTTAAAGTTGAAACTGTTTACTAATAAAAGAAGGGTCACGATAAGAGAAAGAATCCATGCAAAGTTTGCTTGTGTATAATCTCGGGATAACTTCAACGCATGTTTTTGATTTGAAATCACCTTTACACCTACTTCTCTTTACAGTTGCTTCATCTTAGATCGAATGCGGGGATCAAAAAACGCATACAAAATATCGATGAGCACATTTACTAAAGAAATTGTTATGGCAATATAAATTACCCCACCCATAATCGCTGGTATATCTGGAACGAATTGTTTATCAACAATATAACTTCCTATACCACTAATATTGAATACTTTCTCGGTTACTGCTGCTCCTCCGAGCATATCTCCAAACAGTAAACCAATTACTGTAATAATAGGAATCATCGCATTTCCAACTGCATGCTTCCAAAGTACCTGTCTTTCATTTAGCCCCTTGGCTTTTGCTGTAATAATATAATCCTCATTAATGATTTCTAACATGGAGGATCGTGTCATCCTTGCAACAGATGCCGTCAGTCCAGTTCCAAGAACAATGACCGGCATAATGATCGACAACAAATTTTGAGGATTATAAGTTGCAGGTAACCACTGCAATTTAATCGAGAAATTTAAAATAAATACTAAACCTTGCCAAAAGTTTGGAATAGATAATCCAATTAAAGCAATAAACATAAAAGAATAATCTAAAAACGTATTTTGTCTAGTAGCTGAAATTATTCCTACTGGTATTGCAATAACAATCGCCATTAACAATGAAAAAATTGCAATAGTTAAAGTTATTGGGAATTTATTCGCAATACTTGTGGCTACTTCTTCATTTCCAGTAAAAGAAGCTCCTAAATCAAACATAGCTATTCCTTTTATTGCATCCCATAATTGAGCTAAGTAAGACTGATCCAAACCATGCATCTGATTGAAAGCTGCAATTTGCTCTTTCGTCGCTGCTTCTCCCAAGATATTAGCTGCAGGATCAAAAGGAGATAAGTATAGAATAGTAAATACTAGAATGGATACACCTGCTATAACAAATATACTCATAATTAGTCGTTCAAAGATAAACTTAACAAAAGCATTACTATACAAAATAAGTAATAGATACATAAGTATTCCGGGAATACATGAAACAACTAAAAATACCTTTTTATTAAGTAAACTTTGAAAAAAGGAAACATAGGTTAGCTTTTTTAATCCATTTTGCTCATATTGTTCCTCTATCTTTTCAGAGAGTACTTTTGTGTATCTTTCCTCTGCAAGCTTTTCTACTTCTCTCTCCATTTCCTGTTCATTTACTTTTTCACTAAAGAAAGCATGCTTGCGCACATATTGGTCTGCAAATTCTCTCTTCAGCTCTTCTTTAAGACCCGAATTTTTCAAGGAAGCATTCATTTTTTCATAAATAATAGAATATGTATCGTTCTTCTTTTTCAATTGATAATAGAAAAAAGTGATAAAATGCAACGGAAATCCTAAAATTATCAACAAGAATCTAAACGGCGCTCTCTTCATCAATTTCCCGAAAATGAATGCAAGATGATCGGATATATCAAAATTGACGGATGGCTCTTTATTTAACCCCAACGACTATTTACCTCCTTTCCTATATTGTATAAATCCAAGTGGTATAGTATAGTATAGATTCGAACTTTTATTAAGTCAATGGATTTTAATTAATTACATATAGAATTAGGAAGGTGTTTATGTTGGAGACGGTTTTAAAAGTAAAAGATCTACATATCTCGTTTCTAACCAGCGACAAAGAATTTGAAGCTGTACGAGGTGTCAGTTTTGACGTGAAGAAAGGAGAAACTTTAGGTATTGTTGGAGAATCTGGTAGCGGAAAAAGTGTTACTGCCCGTTCCATTATGAGACTTCTTCCCTCACCTCCCTCCTTGTTGAAAAACGGAGAAATTGAGTTCCTCGGTGAAAATCTGGTAAATAAATCAGAAAAAGAAATGGAAAGTATTCGTGGAAGAGATATTAGTATGATTTTCCAAGATCCTATGACCTCTCTAAACCCTACTATCCGAATTGGAAAGCAAATCGCTGAAAGCTTAATTAAACATCAAAAGTTATCTAAAAAGGAAGCATACAAGCAAGCAGTTGAACTACTTAAACTTGTAGGCATTAAAAATAGTGAAGAACGTTTTAATCAATATCCACATGAATTTTCTGGGGGAATGCGTCAACGTGTCATGATTGCAATTGCACTTGCATGTCGACCTACTTTACTAATTGCAGATGAACCGACTACAGCACTAGATGTAACGATTCAAGCACAAATATTAAATCTGATGAAAGATATGCAGACACGTTTTGGAACATCCATTATTTTGATCACCCATGATTTAGGAGTTGTCGCAGGTATGTGTGACAGGGTTGCAGTGATGAAGGATGGGGAAATTGTTGAAACTGGAACAACAGAAGAGATCTTTGAAAACCCTCAACATGCTTATACCAAAAGATTGCTCAATGCCCTTCCTCGTCTGGATCAAAAGAAAAAACCTAAACGTCCCCCTCTTCGCTCCATTGGAATAGAAGAAGGAAAACCATTACTCGATGTTAGGTCTCTTAAACAACATTTCAATACTGGAAAAGGCAATGTATTAAAAGCAGTCGATGATATCAGCTTTTTCATAAAACCGGGAGAAACGTTAGGCTTAGTTGGAGAATCTGGATCAGGAAAGTCTACAACCGGTAGAGCTGTTTTAAGACTTCACGAGCCGACAGATGGAGACATATTATATCAAGGTATAGCCATTAACAGATTAAACAAAAATGAATTGAAAACAATGCGACGTCATATGCAAATGATCTTTCAAGATCCCTATTCGTCTTTAAACCCACGCTTTAAAGTCCTTGATATTATAGGGCAAGCATTAGATATTCATCAGTTGAGTAAAAATAATGAGGAAAGAAAAAATAGAGTAGAAGAATTGCTTGTAATGGTTGGATTAAAACCAGAGCATGCAATGCGGTATCCACATGAGTTTTCAGGTGGGCAGCGACAAAGAATAGGAATTGCTCGAGCACTTGCAGTAGAACCTGACTTTATTGTTTGTGATGAACCATTATCCGCATTAGATGTTTCTATCCAAGCACAAATTGTTGAATTACTTGAGGACCTTCAACATCGGTTGGGGCTTACCTATCTCTTTATCGCCCACGATTTATCGATGGTCAAGCATATTAGTGATAGAGTCGCAGTTATGTATGCAGGAAAAATTGTCGAGCTTGCAGAAAGTGAAGAATTGTACTCTAACCCATTGCACCCATACACAAAATCATTATTAGCAGCAATTCCAATTCCAGATCCTAAAATTGAAGCAAAGAAAAAACGATCCCTAATGGAAGAAAATCGGGAAATAGATCGATACCAATTATCACAATCAGAATTAGTAGAAGTCTCCAAAGAACATTGGGTTGCTATACCGAAAAATTAAGCACCTCCTATTGTACTATTTAGAAATACACATAAAAAAAGACCTTGTATAAAAATTCATCCCGTGATAAACTTACCTAAATTAATTTTTTGAAAATTTTATATTTTATTTCTTATCAAGAGAGACGGAGGGATTGGCCCGAAGATGTCTCAGCAACCAGCCGAATAAAGGTGTGGTGCTAATTCCAATAGACGTTCTACGTCTTGAAGATAAGAAGACTAACTTCAGTATTTTATTGAGGATTCTCTTCTTATTAGAGAATCCTCTTTTTTTATTTTTGGCAGACTCCAGCGCACTGCCCCTCGAGGTTATATGTGAAATAGTTGCTCCTGCGCAAAGCTCGTCGCAGAAGGAACCTTGCTCCTGCGCAAAGCTCGTCGCAGAAGGAACCTTGCTCCTGCGCAAAGCTCATCGCAGAAGGACCTTGCTCCTGCGCAAAGCTCGTCGCAGAGGAACCTTGCTCCTGCGCAAAGCTCGTCGCAGAAGAACCTTGCTCCTGCTTAAACTCGTCACAAACACAGACGGCAAAAACTTTTGTGGTGGCTGAAAAGCTGCCTCCTAGGTCTTCTGGGCTCGGAGATGAGGGTCATGCATCCTTTACTACAGGATGAGGTGAACTTAAGATGCATTCTTTTCACATTTGCTTGTTGGGGCAAACATAGGCGCTAGCGCATTTATAATTTAATAGTAAAGGATGAATAATGATGTCTAAAAAGAGTATAGAAACTCAGCTAGTACAATTAGGGAACCATAGTGATTCGAAGACAGGAGCTGTAAATCCACCAATCTATTTATCTACCGCTTACAAGCATGCCGGACTTGGTCAATCAACTGGTTATGACTATACACGTACAAAAAACCCGACAAGAGCTATATTAGAAGAAGGCATCGCGAAGCTAGAAGCTGGAGAAGCGGGATTTGCCTGTAGTTCCGGTATGGCTGCAATTCAATTGGTATTATCTCTATTTAAATCAGGAGATGAACTGATTGCCCCAGAGGATCTTTATGGCGGGACTTATCGCTTATTTAATCAGTACGCAGATTCCTACAATATACGCACATCCTATTCAAAGTTTGAAACTGTTCAAGAAGTAGAAGCCCTCATTACTAAAAACACAAAAGCAATCTTTATAGAAACGCCTACTAACCCGTTAATGCAAGAAATCGACATAGAGCAATATGCGACATTAGCTAAAAAGCATCATTTATTATTAATCGTGGATAATACATTCTTAACCCCTTACTTACAGCGCCCAATTGAACTTGGTGCCGATATTGTTATTCACAGCGGCACAAAATACATTGGCGGCCATAACGATGTTCTTGCTGGTCTCGTTGTTTCTAAAGGCACCGATATAGGTGAAAAATTACTAATAAATCATAATGCATCAGGTGCAGTGCTTTCTCCATTTGATTCATGGTTATTAATAAGGGGGTTAAAAACACTTCACTTACGTATGAAACAGCATGATGCAAATGCAAAAAAGATTGCTGAATTCTTACAAACCGAATCTGCAGTAAAGGATGTTTTATATTCTGGAAAAGGCGGAATGCTTTCTTTCCGCTTACAAAAAAGTGAATGGATTAATCCCTTTCTTGAAAACCTCCAATTAATCGTTTTTGCAGAAAGCCTTGGAGGAGTGGAAAGTTTTATCACCTATCCCGCAACTCAAACACACGCGGAAATTCCAGAAGAAGAACGTACAGCACGTGGTGTAGATAACAGCCTATTACGCTTCTCTGTCGGTGTTGAAGAGGCAGAGGACTTAATAAAAGACTTGAAACAAGTTTTTGCATTATTGGAAAGTGAGGTGTCCGTAAAATGAGTGGCTATAAAGAGTCGTTAGAAACGAGTATTGTAGTGGCATCAACTCGTGGGCATGGAGAACGAAAAACTGGTGCTGTCAATGTCCCGATTTATCTGTCCTCTACCTTCCATCAAGAAAGCTTTGATGAATTTGGTCCATATGATTATAGCCGTTCTGGAAATCCAACGAGAGATGCTTTAGAAAAAACGATTGCTGAACTAGAAGGTGGTACTCGAGGTTTAGCATTCGCCTCCGGACTTGCTGCAATCTCTTCCGCATTCATGCTCCTATCCGCAGGTGATCATATTGTTATTACAGAAGATGTCTATGGAGGAACATTTCGTTTTGTAACCGAGGTATTGCCTCGTATTGGAATTAAGCATACTTTCGTTGATTTTACGGATTTAGAATCCGTTGCTTCAGCGATTCGCTCCAATACAAAATTGATTTATATTGAAACACCATCCAATCCATGTCTAGGTATAACGGATATTAATCGAATCGTGGAGCTCGCTAAAGCAAACAATTGCCTAACCTTTTTAGATAATACATTTATGACACCACTTTACCAACGTCCACTCGACCTTGGAGTAGATGTAGTTTTACATAGCGCTACTAAATTTTTATCAGGACACAGTGATATAATTGCAGGTCTAGCTGTTACAAAAGATGAGGAACTTGGAAAACGATTAGCATTCCTTCAAAATTCATTCGGAGCGATTTTAGGTGCCCAAGATTCATTTTCACTTATTCAAGGAATTAAAACGTTGAGCGTTCGATTTGAAAAATCAGCAGATTCAGCCCAACAGATTGCTGCCTATTTAAACAATCATTCTTTAGTAGAAGAAGTTTATTATCCAGGGTTAACATCCCATCCAGGATATGAAATTCATGCACAGCAAACAACAAGCCCTGGGGCAGTCCTCTCCTTCCGTTTACCTACGCAAGCAATAGCAAAAGCATTTGTTGAAAGTGTTCAGATTCCTGTTTTCGCTGTAAGTCTTGGCGGAGTGGAATCTATTCTTTCCCACCCTGCCCAGATGTCCCATGCCGCTATGCCGAAAGCGGAACGGGAAAAACGAGGAATCACTGATGGATTACTCCGATTCTCAGTTGGTTTAGAAAATGTAGATGATTTAATAGCAGACTTCGACCAAGCACTTCTAGTAGCTGCAAAACAAATAGAGAAAGTTGGAATTTAACATGACAAATCAATTAGTACTTAAAGCGCCTTTTAAAGCAGATCACGTTGGAAGTTTTTTACGTCCAGAACGTTTAAAACAGGCTCGTTTACAATATGAAAATAAAGAAATTACTGCAGATCAATTAAAACAGATCGAAAACGAAGAGATTATAAAACTAGTAGAAAAACAAAAAGAGGCAGGGTTAAAATCCATTACAGATGGTGAATTTCGTCGTAAATGGTGGCACTTTGACTTTCTAGGAGGTCTTGATGGAGTAGAGTTCTATGAAACTGATAAAGGACTCTCCTTTAAAGGAGTACAAACTAGAGCACACGGTATTAAAGTAACAGGTAAAATCGGTTTTAGCACTCATTATATGATTGATCACTTCAAGTTTCTAAAAAGTATTGCTGGAGACTCCGTTGTTAAGTTTACTATTCCGAGCCCAAATATGCTTTACTATAGAGCAACAATTGAAGAAGGCTTTTATAGCAGTGACGAGGATTTATTCAATGATTTAATCGCTGCATATCAAGGCGTAATTCAGGCATTATATGATGAGGGCTGTCGATATCTACAAATCGATGATACATCTTGGGCAACCTCTTTTTCTGAGGAAGGCATTGCTTCTTTAAAAGAACGCGGTTTAGATTTGGAGCATGCTCTTCAACTTTCTGCACGCGCCATCAACGAATCCATCGCAAAAAGACCTGATGATATGCTCGTATCTATGCATATTTGTCGTGGTAATTTCCGTTCTACATATATTACGAGCGGAAGCTATGAGTTGGTTTCGGAAACGATTTTTGGTGGACTAAATGTAGACGGTCTTTTCTTAGAATTTGACGATGAGCGCTCTGGAAGCTTTGAACCACTTCGTCATGTGAACCGTTCTGATTTAAATATCGTACTTGGTTTAATTACTTCCAAACATGGTGCTTTAGAAGACGCGGACCAGATAAAAGCAAGAATTGCAGAAGCAACAAAATATGTGCCTCTAGAACAGTTATGCTTAAGTCCACAATGCGGCTTCTCTTCTACGGAGGAAGGAAACATTCTTACAGAAGAAGAACAATGGGAAAAAATCCGCCATGTCGTTCTAATCGCAGAAGACGTTTGGAAATAAAATATGTTGGTAAAGTGTGGATAAGAGCAACCAAATAAGATATAAAGCCACTAGTTTATTCAATAGACCGACCATTTCCCCCCAAAAAAGAGTTAACTTCATAAATTAACATAAAAAGTGTGTGATTTTATTTTAATCGCACACTTTAGACTGGGGACAAACTCGAATATCTTCGTGTTTGAACTACAGTCTTTTTTCTTACAATAAATATAGATAAACTATTTAGTTGAGTTTCACTACGGGCGGACGCTTTCCGCGGGCGGTCCGTGAGCCTCCTCGTCGCAAGCTCCTTCGGGGTCTCACTTGGACACGCTGTTCCCGCTGGAGTCGCCGTCCTCCGTTTCAATCAACATATGGCTTCCTATTTTTCAAATAGTAAAAGCAAGTTCACTTTGTGTGAATACTGAAGGCTACCATTAATTTTGAATATTTTTTTCCCACAAAAAAATATTTAGAGATATTATTTCTTTCGGATTGAAGACAAAAGGCAGTTAGCTTCATTAAGTTAATATTGTGTCATATTTTCAATTACCTCAATATTATTCTTCCTGAGTATATACAAATAATAACGTAGCATTTTATCGGTTTGGAGAAGCGTCCGCTCGACTCCTGCGGGAAAAGCGAGACAGACGAGACCCTGCAGGAGCGTAGCGACGAAGCGGCTCGGCGCTCGCCCGCGGAAAGCGAGCGGTAAGCTTCGGAAAATCTAAACTATCCAATATAATAAATTCGAGTTTGGCTATAGTCTGAAGTGTGTGATTTTATTTTGATCGCACACTTTTCTCTTGCTCCAAGTTGTGGAGAACTTGTTGATATCTTTAATCGTGCTGTATGATTTTGTTTTCCTAATGTTTTATTAATTACTTCATGGGTAAATAAATTATACGTTATTAATTGAAGGAGGAATATTATATGACCAATCATCTATATGAACACTCAACAGACGACATCGTAAAAGAAACAGGAGAATACACTTGCGAAGCTGGTATTACGAAAACATTATATAAGGGCGATAAATTTCCTTCTTGCCCAGAATCGGAAATTTCGACCTATTGGAAGCATTCGGAAAGTCATTATCATAATTCTGGAGATAAGGTAACGGAATCCGGTAAATATGTAGATGAAGACGGAGATGAATTAGAATTAGAAGTAGGAGCAACATTCCCAAATTGCCCTAAAGCTGGAACACCTACTAAATGGAAACACGCAGGAAATCTATAAAATTGTGGCTGGCGCTTTGCCAGCCTTTCTAATTAGAGCAATCCTTTGACAAAATCAATCGTAACGTCTTGTACAAATAAAAACAAAAGCCATCCACAAATCCCTAATCCGATAGACACGAATAAATGAAGAGAATTTTGTAAGGAGATATAAACAATTAACAACATCACTGCGGTAGCAGGAAATCCCCAAAGAACTCCTAATGCAAACTTACTTAACACAGTAGTTTGTTCACCTTGTACATATAACCATATAATACTTAAAAGGCTAACTAAAGGAAGCGCAGCAATTATTCCGCCATAGGTCGGAAACCTTCTCGAAACTTCTGTTACAATCCCTATTAAAATAGCAGAAATCATTATTTTCACAATTACATACATTTATTCGCACCCTTACTTAATATTTCTAATGCTTTCTCAATCATCATTCTTTCTTGGTTCGATAGCTGCTCTAGTGCTATTTTTAATTTTTCCTCATCCAAATTCGTATTTCGATGTAACACGCTTTTGCCTAGCTCAGTTAAAGTTAAACTTACTTTCCTTTTATCCTCGGCGCTCTTTTCTTTTTTAATATATTTTTTCTCCAATAATCTCTTTACATGTTCTGATGCTGTATTAGGCGAAATTTGTAAAAAAATAGCTACATCATTCACGCCAACAAATTGTTTTTTTTCTATAAGCTGAAGTATACGTACTGCCTGATGGGAGATTTTATCCTCATGTGGATAATGTAAATAAAAATAAATATCTGTCCAATATTGATTTAGCCTCGTTATTTGCTCGGTCACCTTTGTATCCTCCCTTAAATAATACTTATTTATATCGTAACATACGATATAAATAAAGAGCAAAAAAACCTCCGAATACCGACATTCGGTCTTCGGAGGTAATCTTATCTATCTTATTTTGGTCTTTCTATCGAAAATACTTCACCAATTTTAGCGTAGTTAGAACCTGCTAAACGGCTAACCGCTCCAAGTGTTTGATGATTGATTCTCCCGTCTTCGTAAATAGATTCATCTATATGAAAATGAACTATTTTTCCTATAATGAGATCCGTTCCAATAGAATGACCATCACCCAACTCAATAATTTGCTCTAAAGTGCATTCAAACCTAACTTTCGCTTCTTTGATTCCTGGAGTACCGATTATTTCACTTGATGCCAAGGTTAACCCAGCTTTTTTGATTTCACTTTCATTCGGAGGCAGCGAGACAGCAGTTATATTAATCTTTTCTACATTTTCTTCATCCACAATGTGGACAACAAACTCATTTCTTTCTAAAATGTTTCGTGCGGTATCTTTTCGTTCTCCATTTTTCCGCTGAATCGCAAGGGAAATCATTGGCGGATTAGACGAAACAATATTGAAAAAACTAAAGGGTGCACCGTTTATCGTTCCATCTTTCGCCAAACTGGTTACAAATGCAATCGGTCTAGGAATTATACTACCGATTACCAATTTATAATTTTCTCTTTCTGTACTTTTTTTCGGATCAAAGGAAAGCAAAGGGATTCCTCCTCAAATTAGTCAAAGTTTCTTATTTTGATTGGAATTAACTCATTGTTCAATCGTTCTCGATACTTTTCATATTGATAAGGTAGCATTAAATTCTCGCCCATAGTTTCAAGCGATTCATCATGAGCAAATCCTGGAGGATCCGTTGCAATTTCAAATAAAATCTCTCCATGCTCTCTGAAGTAGATTGCATTAAAGTAGTTTCTATCTTTTACTTCGGTTACTCCATATCCATGATTGCCTACATATTGCTGCCAATCTAGTTGATCTTTATCATCTTCAGCTCTCCAAGCAATATGATGAACTGTGCCTACACCCATTTGCCCACGGCCTCTAGATGTCGTTTTTAAATCGATCACATTCCCGATTTCACCAATTGATTTGAAACGAATTAAATCACCTTCTTCTGCAATTTTCTCAAGTCCCATCACTTCTTCTAGTGTTTTTGCAGTTTTTTCTGGTTTTGATGAAAACAATATTGCTCCACCAAAACCTTTAATTGCTACTTCAGCGGTGATATCACCAAAAGTCCAATTGTTAGCTTCACCATCTTCTCTTTCCACTAGTTCTAACCGGAGGCCATGTGGGTCCTCCAACGTAATATAAGTTTCTCCAAAGCGTGATTCCTTATTAAAAAGAACACCTAATTTTTCCAATCTTTTTTCCCAAAAAGGCATTGCCCCAACTGGTATCACATAAGATGTCACACCAACTTGTCCATCCCCAATTTTCCCTTGATAAGCGCCGACCCATGGAAAAAATGTAATAATAGTCCCTGGTTTTCCTCCACCATTTCCGAAGTATAAATGATATGTTCCTGGGTCATCGAAATTAATTGTTTTCTTCACTAACCGTAGTCCTAAAACCCCTCCATAAAAATCGACATTTTCCTGTGGATGTCCTACAATTGCCGTAATATGGTGTATTCCTGCTGTTTTTTTCATTTTACAATTTCCTCTCTTATTATTTAGTGACTGTTGTTATTCTTTCCAACTTTTTTTAATAAATCGATCAATACAACTTTTTCTTCTTTCGTTATTCCTGAAAAGATTTCTTCAATTACGGATACATGCTTTGGAAAGATCTCATCCATAAATTGTTTACCAGCTTCCGTAATTTGAATATAGACAACACGACGGTCTTCTTTACAATTTAATCGCTCTAATAAACCCTTTGTTTCTAATTTATCGATTACGTAAGTGATGGAACCCGAATTAATAAGCACTGAATCTGAAATTTGTCGTACCGTTTGTTTTCCTTTATTATATAGGGCTTCTAACACGGTGAATTCAGATGTATGCATTTCATAGCTACTAATGTCTTTTTTCGTCCGATCTTGCACAGATTTAGATGCTTTCATCAAAACAACAAACGATTTTAACGATAAATTCTCACCCATATCTTTTCTACTCCTTCCACTTTACTTTGAATTCGTTTATCTTGAATTAAAGATATTATATGACTTTTTTATTTTGTTGTCAAACAATAAGGAACCTCATTCCCCTGTCCTTTAGACAATGAAATGAGGTCTAATTTTTATAACCCTAAATTTTTTGCAATGATTACCTTCATAATTTCGTTAGTACCTGCGTAAATAGAGGCGACTGGTATATCACGATATCTTCTTGCTATTTTGTATTCTTCCATATAGCCATAGCCTCCATGTAATTGCATACACTCTACGGAAATTTCACGAGCCGTTTCAGTCAACCAATACTTAGCCATTGACACCTTTGTCACGACGTCTTTTCCAGTAAGATGATCCTCAATTAGTGACTCTAGGAATGATTTCCCAAGCTCTATTTTTGTCGCCATCTCCGCTAGTTTAAATTGTGTATTTTGAAAGGATGACACAGCCTTACCAAATGCTTTACGAGATTTCACATATTCCATAGTTATTTCCAACATATCCTCGGAAGCAATTTGTGCTGCAATAGCGACTACTAGCCTTTCTTGTTGTAGTTTTTCCATCAAATAACTAAAGCCATGCCCTTCTTCTCCAATTAAATTACCAATTGGTACTCGACAATCCTCGAAATATAATTCGGCAGTGTCTTGTGCGTGAAGTCCTACTTTATCGAGTTTTCGACCTTTTGTAAAACCGGGAGTTCCTTCTTCTACCATGAGCAGACTTATACCTTTATGTTTTGGTTCTGCTTTTGGATTTGTTTTAACAACAACCAAAAATAAACTTCCGTTAATACCATTTGTGATAAACGTCTTTTGACCATTCAACACATAGTGCTCATCATCCAAAATAGCAGTCGTTTGAACATTAGCTAGGTCAGATCCGGTTCCTGGCTCGGTCATTGCAATGGCTGTAATCGAATCACCTGATATACAATTGGGGAGCCAACGCTGCTTTTGTTCCTTTGATCCAAAAGACTCAATATATGGAACGACGATATCATTATGTAGACCGACTCCTACTAAACTAGTTCCAACTCTCTCTAACTCCTCAGAAATAATTACACTATAACTAAAATCTAGCCCTAGTCCTCCAAATTCCTCTTCCACTTGGGGGCAGAGAAATCCCATCTCTCCTAGCCTCTTCCAAAAAGAAATAGGAATCGCTTTTTGTTTCTCCCAAGTATCGTAAAAGGGGACAGCTTCTTTTTGAAGGAACTTCCGAAGCGATTGACGAAATATTTCATGGTCTTCCGTTTCAAAACGATATCTTGCCAATTTCAATCCCCCTTATTCTATCCGTTCAATAATAGTTGCATTGGCCATTCCCATTCCTTCACAAATGGCTAGAAGCCCATAACGACCACCAGTACGTTCTAATCTATGCAAAATAGTTACTAAAAGCTTCGTTCCAGTTGCTCCCAATGGATGTCCGAGTGCGATTGCTCCTCCATCTGGGTTTAATTTTTTTGGATCCGCCCCTGTCTCTTTCAACCAAACAAGTGGAACTTGGGCAAATGCCTCATTTACCTCATATGTGTCAATGTCGCCAATCGTCAGTCCAGCTTTTAACAAAACTTTTTTAGTAGCTTCAATTGGACCCGTTAGCATTAGCGTAGGATCTGATCCTGTTACACTTCTAGCAACAATGCGTGCTTTTGGTCTTAAGCTTAGTTGGTTTGCCCTTTCTTGAGACATAAGTAAAACAGCAGAAGCACCATCACTCATTTGACTCGCATTCCCTGCAGTAATTACGCCTTCCTCATCAAATACCGTTTTTAATTGATTTAGTACTTCTGGCGTTGAACCATCCCTTGGCCCTTCATCAATATCAACTATTTTGACGCTACCATCTTCTTGAAGTATTTCAATCGGCACAATTTCTTTTTTAAAGTGACCATTCTTAATTGCTTCTAATGCTTTTTTATGACTATCAGAAGAATATTGATCCAGCTCATTCCGTGTTAAATTCCACTTCTTTACCATTCTTTCTGAAGATAATCCTTGATTGATAATTTCATATTTTTCGGTTAGTTTAGAACTCGGTTTAGTATCTCCAATATTTGAAAACATAGGCTCCCGCGTCATACTTTCTACGCCTCCAGCAATCACAATGTCCATATCACCAGATGCGATTGCTTGTGAAGCAAAATGAACCGCTTGCTGACTGGAGCCGCATTGTCTATCGATTGTTACACCCGGCACGTGAATTGGAAATCCTGCAATCAACGCTGCAGTTCTTGCAATATTACCACCTTGTTCTCCTGATTGGGTGACACATCCTAAGATTACATCCTCCACTTCCGCCTTATCTAAACCTATACGTGTTACAAGCTCATCTAGAACAACTGCTGCAAGTTCGTCCGATCTATAATTAGCATAAACCCCTTTTCTACTCCCTACCGCTGTTCGGATCCCATCTACTATCACGACTTCCCTCATTATTCTGTCCACCCCTCTTTGTAAGTAACCTTCCAAACTAGTACTTATCTCGGTGACATTCTAATCCCACCATCAAGACGAATCACCTCACCATTAATATACTCATTTTCGATGATGAACTTCACTAGTGATGCATACTCATCTGGTCGTCCTAACCGTTTTGGAAACTCGACCATCGACTCTAATTTTTCCACTACTTTATCTGGTAAAGACGCTGCCATTGGTGTGCGGAATAATCCTGGAGCAATCGTGTTTATTCTTATTCCATAAGAAGACAAATCACGTGCAATAGGTAATGTCATTCCAGCTACTCCTGCCTTACTTGCACCATAAGCCGCTTGCCCCATTTGACCATCAAAAGCTGCAACAGATGCAGTATTAATAATGATTCCACGTTCTCCCCCATCAGTTAGAGGCTCGTTTTTAGTCATTTCTGCTGCAGCTAGCCTTAAAACATTAAAAGTACCTATTAAGTTAATATCAATTACTTGCTTAAAATTTTCTAGAGGCATTGCACCTGACCGCCCAATTGTTTTTTGTGGCGTTCCAACCCCCGCACAATTAATACAAATGTGAATAGATCCGTGTCGTTCGATTGTTTGTTGAATGGCTGACTGCACGGATTCTGGATCGGACACATTTACAATGAAATAAAATACGTTTTGGCCCAGCTCATCACATACTTTTTTTGCATTGATTTCATTTATATCAAATATTACAACCTTTGCTCCTTGCTCTACTAAACTTGTAACTGTTCCTAGCCCTAAACCAGATGCACCACCAGTTACGACCGCTATTTTCCCTTTAATATTCATATTCATCACCCCAGAAAATTTTTTATAAGACGGATATTCCTAATTAAAAGCTTGTAAGTAAACTATAACTCTTTTTATATAATATTTCTAATTATTCTAATAATTCAAGCGAGATTAATCTATGAAATGACTCTGAAATTTATTACGGATGATTTTTCACTTTGTAAGATGCAACTTAGAGCGTACCAAGCGGCTGGAAGGGCACGAATGCCAGTCTTGATAAGAAATAAAGTAGAATTCTATTAATGTATTGTCAATCTATTATTTTGAAAGCAGATGTAGAATTCCATCTTTGATAAAATTGTTTCTACGGCCAGAGGAGGCTCAGAGTGAGGCAAGCGCCTCCGCTCCACTATCATCAGAGCAATAAAATACAAAAAAATGCCAAGTTGAATAGTAAACTCAACTTGGCATTTTTTAGGTATTTTATTTAAATTAGCGAATTGTTTTTAAAGCGCCGCCCCATGCAAGAACTTCATCAAGCATTTGGTTTGCATTTGCTGCATGGTATTCAGCTGGTTTGAAAACGCTCATGTTTTCAAAATCAGACATAAGTGAGAATGTCACTGCAGTACGAACGTCCGCTACAGAAAGTTCTCCTAAGATTAAACGAAGATTTTCATGTGCACGTGTACCACCTAAGCTACCGTAACCTACCATACCAGCTACTTTGTTTGCAACTTCAGGTTTAAGGTAATCAAGTGCATTTTTAAGAGCTCCACCAATTGCATGATTATACTCAGGTGCTACAAAAATGAAACCATCAAATGAAGCCATTTTGTCAGACCAAGATTTAATTGCTGTATTAGCAGCATCTTGTCTATCTGCAGGAAGTTCTTCCCCTAAGAATGGTAATTTGTAATCTACAAGATCTACTAACTCATAATCTGCATCGTTGCGTTTTGTAGCAAAGTCATACATCCATTTAGAAACTGCTTCCGCATTACGTCCTTGACGTACACTACCAACTACGATACCAATTCTTAATTTTTCTGCTGTCATTACTATTTCCTCCTCTTTGGTTCTACCAAATAATTTGTCTATAAAACCCATAACCTAATCACTACCTCTACTTTGAATTAATATATCTCATTATGACATATTTTGAATTCAAAATAACTATAAATTATAATATTGAAAGTGTCAATTCTTCTGCCTACTCTACAAATTTTTCTCTCAAGACACTTTTTAAACGTCTTACTCTGAATATGTACCTCCAGAAATAGCGAGGAATATCAGGAAATATCTAAGTTTAAAGGTATAAATCATTATGGAATAGTTGCCAATAAAAAAACCTCACTAATAGTGAGGTTTTTATGTGGTCTGCGCTAGCTTTGTTAAATAATAGGTCTCTTCTCTCGCCATATGATCAGCCATGAGCGGCGTAAAAGTTCCAAGCGCTTCTTTTTTTATTCTCATTTCTTCTAATTCCTTTAGAAACATCTTAAATATTTTCATTTCTAATTCTACATCATCGTGGAATTTATCTAAGGCTGGAAACTTTTCAATATTGGTACGTAAATAACCAGCAAATTCAACTGCTTTCAAATAGAAGTCTTCCCATTCCTTCATAAATTGTTGACCTTTTTCTTTTAGTTTTTTCTCTACACTATCCAAATTTGCATCTATTGCACCTGCATGACCGGCAGCATCTAATAGCCATAGTAAATCATGGTGCAGTAGATGTACAATAGGAACGTTCTCACCCTTTTCTAAGTAGGAAAACACACGTATCGCTTCTTCTACTTCATTGACCATATGATTGATGAAAGTTGGTGGCAAAGCGATTTTAATATTACCAACTAAGTGTTCTTTTAATAAATATAATTTAAATGAACGTATTTTTTCACTTGATGTTTTCGCCTTAGCCGCCAAAGATATTAATTCCTGTTTCGATAAGGATTGTTTGGAAGTAGTAAGTAACTGGCTAAATCTTTTAATAAATGAACTTGCGACTTCAATTTTTTCCTTCTCACTTGGAGCCAATGAATCATGAATAAATCTTCCGTGGTCCTCCAACACTTTCAACCAGAAATGAAGCTCATACAGCGCTGACTCTTCGAATGTTTTTCCCAGCAAAAACCCTCCCCCTATTTTACACTCTTACTATATATGCTGATGCCCAGTATAAATTACTAGAAGTTATTGCCATTGCCTAATATATAAATGTAATATATTTGTAGAGGTGAGTTTTTTGGAATTAATATTAATTATTTTACCGGTATTTTTAATATTTTTTATTGGCTATATTGGACAAAGATTAATTGGCTTTGACATTAAATCTATATCCAGTGCCGCACTTTATTTGATGTCCCCTTTCTTAGCTTTTCGGACATTTTATACGAATGAATTGACGATAGACTATTTTTATATTGTACTAGCTTGTTTATTGCTTACTTTTACACTATTGCTTGTTTCCTGGATAACTGCTCGCATAATGAAGACTACTCGTCCTCAATATGCAGCAATCATACTCGGAGCAGTGTTTCCAAACAGCGGTAATTACGGGGCACCAGTTGTACTTTTTGCTTTAGGTGCTGTGGGGTTTGATTATGCCGTTGTTATTATGGTTTTACATGGCCTAATCATAAATACGTTTGGAATCTTTTTTGCTTCTCTTGGAGGAGAAGAAAAAGCTACTTGGAAGCAGTCTGTTCATAAAGTAATACGTATGCCAGTTATTTACACAGCTGTTGCAGGTATTGTTTTACAATTAACGTCCATTACGATACCTCAAGTAATAATGGAAGGAATCAGCCTTGTAGCAGATGCTTCTATCCCAACTGTTATGCTTGTTCTTGGAATGCAGCTGGCAGTTATTTCTCGTAAAAAAGTAGCTTATCGTTTTGTTTCAGCTGTAACAGTTATACGAATGGTTGTATCACCTCTACTTGCAGTTGTAATTGTTTATTTCATGCCACTTAATGATCTGATTAAAACAGTGTTTATCATACAAGCGGCAATGCCAACTGCAGCGAATACAACACTTCTTGCGCTCCAATTTGGCACTGAACCAGATCTCGTTTCTTTCACTACCTTTGTTACGACATTAATAAGTATAATCAGCATCCCACTCGTTCTATTTTTTTTAGGGGTATAAATTACATTTTGAGAAAAGGGTTTTGTTCATGAATAGTGTTCCACCTATTACATTACTAATAATCGCTACTCTACTATGGGGAGGGAATTTCGCATATGGACGAGCTGTTGCGGATGAATTACCTCCCTTTACATTTGCTTTTATAAGATGGTGCTTAGCATTTATTATCTTTTTACCAATTGTTTGGAAACCTCTGAAAAAGGAATGGAGGCTAATAAAGAGATATTGGCTAATTGTATTAGCAATGTCTTTAACGGGAATTGTTGGTTTTACTGCACTTGTTTACTTAGCTTTGCACTATACAACGTCTATTAATGCATCCCTAGTAAATACATCAACGCCAATCCTTATCTATATCATATCTTTTGTTTTTTTTAAGGAGAGACTAAATAAAAATCAATTACTGGGTACCTTTATTTCTTTGGTAGGACTGTTATGTATCATCTCCAAAGGTTCTTTTCAGAGTTTCCTTGAGTTGTCATTTAATAGAGGAGACTTGTTAGTAGTTACCGCGGTTATTTGCTGGAGTATTTACTCCACTTTAGTAAAACAATATGCACAAAAGCTTCCTGTTCACTCTACATTTCTAGTAACTATTTTAGTGGGAATCATTATTCTTTTTCCTTTTTTCCTATATGAAACATGGAATCCAGCCATTAATGTAATCTGGTCTATTAAATCTATTTCTGCTATTTTCTATACAGGGATTTTTGCCTCCATCGTCGCCTTCCTCTCATGGAACACAGGAGTAGTGAAAATAGGAGCGAATAAAGCCGGCATTTATTTGAATTTAATACCTGTTTTTGCTACAGTATTCGCCGTTTTATTCATTGAGGAATCTATTCAATTGTTTCATATAGTTGGAGGATTTTTCACCATATTGGGTGTTTACCTAACTAGTAAGAAGGGATAATTCCCTTCTTTTTTTTTTGACGTTGTCCACTACGAATCAGACGAGCCTTTCCATACATAGGATGAACGGAAGGAGTGATGTCATTTGGACCGTTCAATGTTCCGAGGTAGTTATAAGCCTTATGTATCGCCAAGAGATCCCTGTCCACCTATGTTAGTAAAGAAATTTGTTTTACCTCCACAAGTTTATACAAACTTTCAACAACCTGGTCTCCCTCAATTTTCTCCTGAGGAAGCGCTCATGCATGGGTCCCTCTGGCCTGCATTTGTCGATGGATTTTTTCGGGAGGAGGGAATTTCATGAATGTGTATGACGATGAGTGGAACCTGTTGAAAAAAGTGCAGCAACTGGATTTTGTCGTAGTGGAACTAACCTTGTATACCGATACACATCCAGATGATGAGGACGCACGAAATCAGTGGAGAAACGCAATAAAGGAAGCAGCTAGAGTTCGTAGACACTATGAGAGTAAATACGGACCACTTTCATTAACATCGGTCCCTTCCAAACAAGCAATAGAAGTCGGTTGGCAATGGAATTCACCTCCATGGCCATGGCAACGATGAGAAAGGGGAAACGCCATGTGGGTTTATGAAAAAAAACTGCTTTATCCAGTGGAAGTAACTACATGTAATCCTATGCTTGCTAGGTATTTAATGGAGCAATATGGTGGTGCTGATGGAGAACTCGCTGCCGCTCTACGATATATGAATCAACGGTACACGGTTCCAGATAAAGTAATTGGCCTTCTTACGGATATTTCAACAGAAGAATTTTCTCACCTGGAAATGCTAGCAACGATGATTTATAAATTAACGAAAGACGCGACACCAGAGCAACTAGAAAAAGCTGGTCTTGGCGCCCACTTTGTTAATCATGGCCATGCACTATTTTATGAAAATGCGGGAGGAGTGCCATTTAGAACGGAATATATCCAGGCAAAAGGAGATCCAATTGCAGATTTATATGAAGACATTGCAGCGGAGGAAAAAGCACGCGCAACCTATCAATGGTTAATCGATATCTCCGATGACCCTGGCGTTAGTGATGCTTTAAGATTCTTAAGAGAAAGAGAAAATATTCACTCGCTCCGCTTCCGGGAAGCAGTAGAGATGATAAAAGACGAAAGAGACCGCAAAAAAGTATTCTAAATTGCTACAGGAGTATTGCAGGTGCCTGGCACCCGTAATACTCCTGTAATACCCCTAACTATATGAATAGATATTGTTTTCCTCATAAGATTCTACGCAATTTCTTCCATTGTTTTTTGCAGTGTATAAAGCCATATCTGCCTGCCGAATTAGGTCTGAAAGAGAATAACGATCCTCCCCCTCTTCAACAATAGCATTAGAGACTCCAAAGCTTGAAGTTACCATAATTTTTTCACCATTAAAAATCGTATAGCTTTCCTCTACTGCCGCTCGAATGCTTTTAGCACGAGCACTAGCTTCTGCTAAAGAGGTTTTTGGCATACATATGATAAATTCTTCTCCGCCATAACGGCCCATAAATTCTGTATTATGTAATTCTTCTTGGACAGTTTGGGTAACTTGCGTTAATACTAAATCCCCTGCTTCATGTCCAAATGTATCATTAATTTTTTTAAAGTAATCGATATCAAACATGATTACCGAGATACTACCACCATTCAGTATTAGATGGTCCATAATCATTTCCGATTTTCTCATAAAAAAAGTTCGATTCAATACTTGAGTCAAGCCATCCAAACTAGCTAGCATCTTTAGTTTGTCCTGCATATTCACTCTCTCTGTCACATCAAAAAAGGTAATAATTTTCCCAACATGTAATCCATTTTTATTCAGAATCGGAGAAAAGTTTATGCGGTAATGTAAAACTTTCTCGTCTGAAGACATCGTATAGTCGCACTCCTGCTCTGCCTTTATTTTTTCTGAAAGGCTTGATTTATTTCCCAAAATCTCAATAATTGTTTTACCTATTTGCTGCTCGCTCAATGCAGGAATAATAGTTAGCGCCGCTTGATTGAAGTCGACAATTACTTGGTTTTGATTAATAACAATAACTCCTTCCTTCATACTTTCAAAAACACTATCTCTGGCAATTGGGGCTACATTGAACATTTTCAAGGAAATAAGAGCAACACCATGAAAGAGAAAGGTGATACTTAAAGAGACAGGACCTAAATCGATACCTTTGCTCCACCCATTTAAATAAAAATAGTTCGCTATGATAGGAGTAAGTAGTCCCGCAACCATCAATAAAATCTGCATTCGAAACATAAATAAGGCATTTCTAAATTGTCTAAGTAATACAACGATAGATATGATTAAGCACAAGAAAACAAAGATGGAGTGAACATAAAACCATGGACCCCAATCAAGTTTTAGTATAGGAGAGGTACTAGTATTCTCTAAATTTAGGGATGTGTAGTATAGATGATGTAGATTATTTGTCTGCATCATGAATATAGTCGTGAAAGGAATAAGAAATAGAACATAATATACCCAGTGCTTCAGCTTTTGCCCTACATATTCCACACACATCAATAGGACAAACACAGGGATAAAAGGCATAGCAAGATACTCGACACTAAGCCAAAATTTCATTTGTTGTAAAGTGGAGCTTGCTAATTCAAAAGCGTAGGCGAAAGTGAAAACTGATGACAAAAAAGTAACTATAACATATGACTTGGCACCCGGAGCATCCTTAATTTTTATTTGCACGTATAAGCTTAAAAACAAACTGAGCGTGCCAGCCATTATAACGATGAATATGTATGTCAAAATGATAGCTCCATTTCCATTTAATTCATTTTGTTGAATTTATTATATAGCAGAAAATCACCTCCTGCCTAGAAATTTTTATCAACACAAAAGTGTTACTGTTGCCAGGCACCCGTAACACTTTTGAAACATCATAAAAAATCACTTGGTAGTTTGAGGTTGCTGCTACCAAGTGTTTTGTGTTTTATTTTTTATCTTTTTCAAACAATACGATTAATGCTGGCAGTAGTATTCCTCGAATTAAGAAAGTATCGAGTATGATTCCAACTGCTACGATAAAGCCAAATACAAATAGTAATTGTATAGGTTGTGTCATTAACACGGCGAAAGTTGCTGCGAGGAGGATACCCGCGGAAGAAATAACTCCTCCAGTATGAGAAACTGCTATTTGTACCGCTTTTTTAACCGAGTGTTTTTCCCTTTCTTCCATAAATCTAGAAATTAGAATGATATTATAATCAATTCCTAATGCTACAAGGAATACAAACGAATAAAGAGGAACTCGGTTACTAATTGTATCAATGTCGAAGAAAAGGTTTGTCAAGAACATACCTAGACCAAGTGCTGCCAAAAATGATAATAAGATAGTTCCCATCATGTAAATAGGCATTTTAATGGATTTTGTTAACAAGATCAATAAAACAAAAATCAAAATTGTTTCTAACAATACGATGACGATTAAATCTCGATTGTTGATTGAGCGGTCATCCACTTGGGATGCTGTTTCACCTGCAAAATAAATATCACCTTGAACGTTGCTATCTCTAACAATGCTCTCTGCGTTCCCTATCATCTGTTCCAATGCATCCATTGATTCCGAAGAATATGGATTTTCTTTAAAAGTTAATTGAAATTGCGCTGCAAGCCCATCTTCGGAAATTCCTGATGCACGTACACTACTTACTAAGTTCTGCTTTGAAAGCTGTTTTATTAAATTTGCCTGCATTTCCTCTGTTATTTCATTTTCAGATTCAAATAGTACTGTCGTTGGTGCGAGATCTCCTTTTTCAAATTGTTCTTCAATAATTTCATACCCTTCACGTGAAGCCATATCACTTGGGAAAGACTTCATCGTATCAAACTCATATTTTAAATTAAACAAGTTCAATGAAGAAATTACTAAAATAGCAAGAATGGAAAGAGCTGCTACAACTGGCTTATTTACAACAAATGAACCGATTTTATTCCATAAAGAGTTTGCTTTTACTTCTTCCTCCCCAAACTTTGGAATCTTCGGCCAGAAAGATTTTCTTCCGAAAAGCGTGAAAAGTGCTGGAATCAATGTAACAGATGCAATCATAATGACGAACATCGTAGCCCCAAATATCGGAGCAAAGTTTTTGTAATCCCCAAATTCAGCAAAGAACAAAACAAGCATTGCTGCAAGAACAGTTCCCCCAGCGAAGGATACTGGAATACCAGTTTCACGCATCGCCCATTTCATCGCATCGAACTTACTTTCATAGTTTTTTAATTCTTCGCGATATCTTGAGAACACGAATAATGAGTAATCGATTGTCGCAGCAAACAATAAAATAGACATAATAGAAGTTGATTGGCTAGCAAGATCTAATCCTGCTTTTCCAAATAAACCAAGGATTTGATTTACTACTTCGTACACAAATGCTGCGGCTAGTAATGGAATTAAAGCAAGCAATGGCGAACGATAAATAATAATTAGTAGAACCAGTATTATTCCTACAGTAGCCAGTAGTAAAACAATATCTGCACGTTCAAATAGCTTTGTTGTATCTACTGCAATTCCAGCGGGTCCTGTCATATAAACAGTAGAGCCTGTTTCCTTTGCTACTATTGTTTTCACTTCTTCTAAACTTTTTTCAAGATCTGAGATTTGCAAAGAAGTAATAAAACTAAGCGGAATGACTGCTGTTTTTTTATCCTCTGAGAAAAATCCTGCGAGAGCTTGAGGAGGTAAGCTACTAAAAGGAATGACTTCCTTTAGCCCGTTAATATTAGAAGCACTTACCTTATCTAAAGCTACTCCAATTGCATCTATATTTAATTCAGCCTCTTCCGATTGCAAAACGAGAATTGCAGGAAGACTTTCTGCATCTTTAAAATGCTCATCCATATTTTTTTGCGCAATGACAGATTTAGCATCCTCCGGTAATGATGCAACACTGGAGACTTTGTACTCGCTTGCACTCGGAGCCAATACTGCAAGCAATACAGTTATAACTAGCCAACTTCCGAGGGTAATCCACATTCCTTTTTTACTAGATACAAAATCTGTAATGTGTCGTAAAACGGTCTTCATTTAATCACTCTCCAGTAAAATTATTTTAGTGACACTAGTGTCACTTTTAATAAAAAAATATCTGTCTCTTACAATACTTCATAAGTGACAGATATGTCAATTACTCTTTACTGAACATTCCATGACTTAATATTTCTTTTATGGATGCAATCCATTCATCTTGTGGGATGGCAAAATGGTTCGGAATTGCAATTGTTTGAAAGATCATTCCCAACATAACCGCTGTAGGAATATGACTTTTTATCTTATTTTCTTTTCGTCCTAACTCGATAAAGCCTTGGAATTGCTTATACATATCCACATGATATTCACTTAATTTGGATTTGTTATCTTCTACTCTTTTTGTTGTGTTAGAAGGTATTTGATGAATTATTTCCAACACTTGATGGATATTATTATGTTCAAATATGAAATCAATTAATAAATTAAATTGACTTTGGAAATCTCCTGTTTTGTCTAGCGCATTAAACTCAAGTAGGAAACGATTCATTTCGTACATAAGAAATTCCGATATTAGTTCGTCTTTATTTTCGTAATACTTATATATACTACCTCTTGAAACATTTAAGACCGCCGCTAATCGACTAAATGTAAATGCTTCGTATCCATCGTGGATAATCATAGATTTTGTAGCATTAAATAATTCTTCATCTGTAAACTTCCGATCTCTTCCCAACGCACTCACCTCGTTCATAACTCAAGTATAGTATACCAAGACTAAACCGAAAACTAATCCATCCAAATAAAAAA
>NZ_JARHXR010000002.1:0-285442 GCF_029222665.1 Bacillus sp. Cr_A10 | reverse complement strand
CGAATACTAATCGATCGAGGACTTAACCAAATATGAATTTACGAGCATCAATGTCTTTTATCCAGTTTTGAAAGAATATAGAAATTTTATCAAAAAACTATTGAAATAATCTCTAGTTATGGTACAATTAATCTTGTCTTTCAAATTAATATGTCTAGTGATGATGGCGAAGAGGCCACACCCGTTCCCATACCGAACACGGAAGTTAAGCTCTTCAGCGCCGATGGTAGTTGGGGGTCTCCCCCTGTGAGAGTAGGACGTCGCTTGGCATAATAATATTCCGAAGTAGCTCAGTGGTAGAGCAATCGGCTGTTAACCGATCGGTCGTAGGTTCGAGTCCTACCTTCGGAGCCATTTCTGGAGAGCTGTCCGAGTGGCCGAAGGAGCACGATTGGAAATCGTGTAGGCGGGTAACCCTGTCTCAAGGGTTCAAATCCCTTGCTCTCCGCCAGATAATTTTCTCTCTACATAATATAATGGCCCCTTGGTCAAGCGGTTAAGACACCGCCCTTTCACGGCGGTAACACGGGTTCGAATCCCGTAGGGGTCACCATTTAAATAATTAACCAGTGTTTTTGGAGGATTAGCTCAGCTGGGAGAGCATCTGCCTTACAAGCAGAGGGTCGGCGGTTCGAGCCCGTCATCCTCCACCATTAAAAAATATAATATTGTCGCGGGGTGGAGCAGTTCGGTAGCTCGTCGGGCTCATAACCCGAAGGTCACAGGTTCAAATCCTGTCCCCGCAACCAAATGGTCCCGTGGTGTAGCGGTTAACATGCCTGCCTGTCACGCAGGAGATCGCCGGTTCGATCCCGGTCGGGACCGCCATTTATCAATTAATAAATTAGAGATTTAGGATAAGCAAGCAAATCGAGGAAGCAATCGAACGAAAGAAGGAGCGTACTAAAGTACGTGACTGAATAAGTGAGTGCAGCTGACAAAGAGTTGCGCAGCTTAGCGTAAATCGATTAGAGATTTGGAATAAGCAAGTAGGTCGAGGAAGCAATTGAGTGAAGAAAGACGCGTACTAAAGTACGTAACTGACTGAACGAATGTAGCTAACGAAGAGATACGTAGCTTAGTGCAAATCGAAGAAGGCTCAGTAGCTCAGTCGGTAGAGCAAAGGACTGAAAATCCTTGTGTCGGCGGTTCGATTCCGTCCTGAGCCACCATTTAAAATGCCGGAATAGCTCAATTGGTAGAGCAACTGACTTGTAATCAGTAGGTTGGGGGTTCAAGTCCTCTTTCCGGCACCACTAATAGTGGAGGGGTAGCGAAGTGGCTAAACGCGGCGGACTGTAAATCCGCTCCTTAGGGTTCGGCGGTTCGAATCCGTCCCCCTCCACCATTTTTTATATAGGGGCATAGTTTAACGGTAGAATAGAGGTCTCCAAAACCTTTGATGTGGGTTCGATTCCTACTGCCCCTGCCAATTTATAAGTTAACTTTGAATAATGGCGGTTGTGGCGAAGTGGTTAACGCATCGGATTGTGATTCCGACATTCGTGGGTTCAATTCCCATCAGTCGCCCCATATTCCTTTTGAGTTAGCTCTTTTTTTATTTAATAATGGCGATTGTGGCGAAGTGGTTAACGCACCGGATTGTGATTCCGGCATTCGTGGGTTCAATTCCCATCAGTCGCCCCATTGGGGTATAGCCAAGCGGTAAGGCAACGGATTTTGATTCCGTCATGCCCTGGTTCGAATCCAGGTACCCCAGTTTTTTGCGGAAGTAGTTCAGTGGTAGAACACCACCTTGCCAAGGTGGGGGTCGCGAGTTCGAACCTCGTCTTCCGCTCCAACTATAATTCGGCGGCATAGCCAAGTGGTAAGGCACAGGTCTGCAACACCTTTATCACCGGTTCAAATCCGGTTGCCGCCTCCAATTTTTAATTTAACATTTGAAACACTTTATTTGCCGGTGTGGCGGAATTGGCAGACGCGCGGGACTCAAAATCCCGTTCTTTCGAGAGTGTCGGTTCGACCCCGACCACCGGTATCATTAATTAAATTTTGATTTGTTTTAATAAAAATAAAATCCTCGTAAATGTTATTAAATTAACATTTACGAGGATTTTTTTGTTTTTGAGAAAAGCATATTTGTATTGTTGCTAGAAAGTATAAGTTCCCATTTACATGTTGTATGTAGATAGCATTATTCCTTCTTTTTTATCGATGTTGATCTACAAGAATTTGATTCCCATCTGGATCTTCAATTGTAAAATG
Source organism: Bacillus sp. Cr_A10 (assembly GCF_029222665.1). Taxonomy (NCBI): domain Bacteria; kingdom Bacillati; phylum Bacillota; class Bacilli; order Caryophanales; family Bacillaceae; genus Bacillus; species Bacillus sp. Cr_A10. The sequence goes on along the minus strand of NZ_JARHXR010000002.1, from coordinate 283,216 downwards.
AGCTGGTCCTTCATTTCCTGCTTCAGTCAGCATTTTCATTCCTTTTGCTTTAAGTTGCTTTTGAAGTCATCCCCTACTCACCACGTTGTTCGGAGCATAACCGAAGTATAAATTCTTTCATATCGACAATACGTGGGAATGTTGGACTTGCGGTGGTTCCTGCAATCAATAATGGTACAAGTGTTTCTTGTTTGTGTAATGAACCGTGCGCTGCCCCACTAAGGTGGAATGGTGTGGATTGGGCTTTAAAATCACAACCTGGTTTAGCGTTAACGACAATGAAACGACCCGAATGGGAGTGTAATGCACTATAAATCCTAGCTAACGCATCTGGATAATTCCCGTAAGATACCTCTTTTTCATTTTTTACATGCAAATCCAGAAGTTCGATGTTTCCCTCTATACTCCATGTTTGGTTATATTCATCCTTGTATTTACCAGTTGGACAGAAACGCAATATTCCTTGTCTCATGCCAGATGTAATGTTTATATAGTTATTATCCTTCCAGGCAATTATATCGATTCGTCTATCATTCATTAGACGTTCTGCAATAACAGATAGTGGTAGGTTCTTATCCAATATGTAAATATAAGCCATACGCTGATTTACACATAGGACAAGCTGGTCTTTTTTGCGTACGCTGCTTTCAAGTCTGGATATGCGATATTTTTTTAGTATTTTACGTAAATCAATAATAAATTTCCGGTAGTTGGAACCGGTTGGAGAATGGCCGTTATCTCCCATCACCATCCATACATTCCGATTGAGAGCTTCCTCCCAGCTTGGATACATATTCAACGTTTTTTGGATTTCTCGGTCAATTTTTGTAATTCCTTTTAAATCTTTCGGACCCTTGAAATGAAGGCGGGTGTCCATATCTTGAAATATGCAGAATGTAAATCCTGGGAGTTTGTCCTTACGTATTAAATATCTGAGCTCCCGGGCTGTAAATTTATAATTTCCAGCAGCTATTTGCGTTGTGAATCCCCACGGTCGCAATTTAGAAAAGAGACCTAAAGAGAAAATGGATGTGGCGTTGGTTGTCCATTCACCGTTCTTGAAGCGGGTCAGTGTACTGAGTAATCGAGGTACGTGTAACCGATGTGGGGTATTTCCGCGATAGACAAAAGAATTAATAGAAGCGGAAGGAATTCCCTTGTTGGCCAAATCCTCATAAATTGTAGAAACCTCACTACTTAAATGCTCATTATTCAGTCGGTAAAGCATATTATGGGCGGTACTACGCATTCCTAACCTAAACGTTTCGCGAAAACCAGTCCCGTAGTTAATAATCTCCATTCTGGAATCATCGTACCAAGTTAAGCCAGGAACATGGTGTTCATCAGCATATGTACCTGTCAAGAGAGTGCTATCAATAGTGACAGACATTGTCGGAAATGAACTGACCATATTGGGAATATAACTGCCGTTTTCCATTAGAAATTTTAAGGCAGGAGCTAGTCCGGTTTGGATGGCAATTTCTAGCGGTTCGGGCATCAAAGAATCAATGTTTAGCAAAATTACTGGTTTTAGCGTTTGTGGGTCTTGCTTCATATGGTTTCATCCTCACTACCATTTACTTTTAGAAAGTACACTATTTTATATCTTTTGATTTTTAGAATTTATTATACTACCCATTTTTTTCCTGTAGAGATGAAAAATTGTAAAATGTGCTGGTCCTTCATTTGTTTCATCTGCTTCAGACAGCATTTTGGTTCCTTTTGCTTTAAGCGTAAATGGGAACTTATACTTTCTAGCAACATGACAAATATCCTTTTCTCAAAAACAAAAAATCCTCGTAAATGTTAATTTAACAACATTTACAAGGATTTTATTTTTATTAAAGCAATTTCATAATTTAATTAATGATACCGGTGGACCGAATCCTACTTTATACACACAAACTTTTTGGAAAAGAATTATCTAAGTTAGCTTCGTTATACTAACAGTCACAATTTCATCAATAATAAATTTGATCTAAGTATAAATGAGGACCATGAAATATACCAACATAATGATAGTAGAACTTTTGAATGCCTGTGAATTTTTATAACTAAATTACATTCATTATCAATTTAAGTATAGAGTTTATATTTTCTATTTTATCGATTGAAAAACGCCATTGATAATCGCGTGTATTTAAAACTTTATGGCATCTATGGGTTTAATATTCAGCGGATCAAAAGTGATTTCATATCCTTTGTAAACTTTTTTCAGTCCGTATTTATCGACATAATAATCAATCGATTTTTTTAAGTAATCTGCAGTTATTTCGATATGAACACAAACATCCTCTAAGGTAATTTTCCTCAGCTCATAACATTCTATCAGCTTTTCGAGTGATACAACTTTTTCATATCCCCATCTTCTAGCAACGAGTTCTAATTTTTGATTTTGGACTAGATTTAAATCGGTAATGTCCCCGTATGTCGTTTCGTAATGTCCCAATTCTTCTGCAAGAATACCATGTTTTTCATAACTATTTTTTAGCTTATTTATATATATCCTTTTATCTATATATATTCCACCGAGACCTTTAGGCATTGTTGGATCTTCAATAATCTTTATATGCGGGTATTCAATTATCAATCGTTCATAATCCACACATTACACCTCATTTAATCTCGTTTGAATTTAATATAGTTAATGTAGTTTTTAATTGCTTCCATTTCTTCATCTGTAACATCATCATCGATGTGGGCAGCAAGGGTTTCAATTTTTGAATAAGACTGTTTAGTGTCTAATCCAAGTATTCTATCCATAGAGACATTAAAGGTTTCTGCAATAGCTCGTAACATCCTTGTTTTAGGTTCAGTAGTATCTGATTCCCATTTGGATACCATACCCTTTGTAATTGAAAGACCTGCTTTTCTATTTATTCTTTCTGCAAATTCTTCCTGAGATAACTTTTCTTCATCTCTAATTTTTTTTAACTCTTTGCCTATTGAATACATCGTTACTACCCCCTATTAATTAATGTAAGTATAATCTAAAGTTTCACTTATGACAACTTATTTTAAAATTTTTATTAAAAAGTTGTTGACTATGAAACTTTTACCTGTTAAAGTCATCTTATAAGTTTCACAAGTGAAACTTTAATTCTTAGATTTGAAAGGAGATTAACATTATGAAAATGAAAATAAGTTAATATTGTTATAAATTTATTATTTTTTTGTTTTGAAAGTTTCACAAATGAAACTTATTCTTTTGTTATCTATTCAAAGAAGAAATGGAAGGTGAAATTATGAAAATTAACTGGAAAGTACGTTTTAAAAACAAGCTCTGGGTGTCGAGTTTTGTTGCCCAATTATTTATTTTAATTGAGTTACTTTTAATTGGTGCCCATGCTATTGGTTGGACGAGTTTTCAGTTAACTGAAGAGATTCAAGATTGGGTATTCGCGGTAGTAAATGTCGTATTTGGATTGTTTGCTACAATCGGAAATATTCAAGATCCAACTACAGAGAATTTTGCTGATAGTCAAAGAGCTATGAACTACAACTAACTAAGTAATTCTTTAAGGAGGTGGTGGTAATGTAGGTAATGTGATAAAACAGAGGTAAGAAGTTGTACATCGTAATACAAAACTAAAATGGGGTGATTAATTATGGTAAAAGTATTTATTGATGCAGGTCATGGTGGGACGGATTCAGGCGCAGTGGGGAATGGGTTACAGGAAAAAAATCTAACATTGCAAATTTCAACTAGAATTAAAGATATTCTGCTTGCTGAGTACAACAATGTAAGTGTGTTAATGAGTCGAACAGGAGATCAATCTTTAACTTTGACGCAGCGTACAAATGCAGCTAATTCATGGGCAGCTGACTTTCTCCTTTCTGTTCACATTAATGCCGGTGGTGGAACAGGCTATGAGGATTATGTTTATCCTGGAGTAGGTGCACCTACTACTACTTATCAGAATACTATTCATGAAGAAATATTAAAGCTTGTAAACTATACTGATCGTGGAAAGAAACAGGAAAACTTCCACATGTTACGTGAATCTAATATGCCAGCTCTTTTGACTGAGAATGGATTTATTGATAATACAAATGATGCTGCTAAGTTGAAAACAGCTTCCTTCATTGAATCTTTAGCTCGAGGTCATGTGAACGGCATAGCTAAATGCTTCAATCTTCCAAAGAAAACTACAGCTGTTTATCATACAGTTGTGAGTGGGGATACTGTTTATTCATTAAGTCAAACATATGGTAGCACAGTGCAACAGATTAAAGATTGGAATGGGCTTGATGCCAATTACACTATTTATGTAGGACAAGTGTTAAGAGTGAAATAAAAAATGTCCTTTCTTTAAAAACTATCAAAAATTTGTCGAAACCTATCTAAGCCCTATTCACTTAAATGTGTGGGGCTTTTTTTTATGACTATTTCTAATAGAGCTATCCTATAAAAGTTTATTTAATAATAATGCGGGTAAATAATAATAAACAAATAATTGGATAATCTGAAGGAGGAAATAAAGAATGATAAAAAAATATAATTTTATTATTGAAGGAAAAATTATTGATGTATATGCGAAATCAAAAACAGAAGCACAAGAAAAAGCGAAGAAAATATATGATGAAATAAAAATAGAAGACAGATCCCATCAAAAGTTACATTGGGCATAAAAGGGTTTTCCATAAGTAATATTGATATTCATAATGATAAGCATATAAATGTTGAATTATTAGCATTTATAAGCTTTTTTATTTTGGTTTATATGTCTGATTTAAGAAACGGAAGTATTTTGGTAGTTAGGCATAAAAATTTACATGGAGGTTATTGAAAGTTATCGTAATACATAAGGAACGGTTGAAGTGAAAGGAAGTATTACGATGAGATTAAGCGTACTAGATCAAGCTCCTATAACAAAAGGTAATACAGCAGAGGGAGCCCTAAAAAAAGCAGAAGAGTTAGCTATATTGGCGGATAAGCTAGGATATTATCGAATGTGGATGGCAGAGCATCATGGAACAAAAGCTTTTGCTAGTTCATCACCTGAGATAACAGCCACACATCTTGCTGCCAAAACGAAAAATATACGCATTGGAACCGGTGGAGTAATGATGATGCATTATTCTCCGTTAAAACTTGCAGAAGTATTTAAAACGCTAAGTGCTTTTTCACCTGGCCGAATTGATTTTGGAGTTGGCCGAGCTCCAGGTGGGGATAACTATTCCATTTATGCTTTATCTGAGGGGCGCCAGCCAATGTTGAATAATATGTATGAGAAATTTAAAACAGCTCTAAAGCTAATGAACGATGAAGTGCCGGAAGATAGCCTATATAATAAAACAATCGCGACACCTTATAACATAATGTTACCGGAGGCATGGTTACTTGGGTCCAGTGGTAATAGTGCAATTCAGGCAGGACGTATGGGTGTTGGATATTCGTTTGCACAGTTTTTCAATGGTGGAATGAATAAGGAAATTTTAGAAGCATATAGAAAGAACTTTCAAGCTTCAGCTTTTATGGAGAAACCAGAGATTTCTGTGACTTACCTAGCGACAGTAGCTGAAACAAAAGAAGAAGCAGAGTTTCAAGCACTTCCTCAAGATATTTCTAGACTTTCTTTAATGAGAGGGTCGATAATGCAAACGATGACACCAGAAGAAGCACAAGAGTATCCATTAACTGAAATGGATCGAATGATGATTCAAGAAAATCGTAAGATACATTTAGTTGGAAGTGCAAAAGAAGTTGCAACGATTTTACAAGATGAACAAGAAATGTATGGATTTGACGAAGCAATGATCTGTAGTATCCCACATTCGCAAGAGAAGCGTTTAGATGTGTATCGATTGTTAGCGGCTGAATTGTTTTAAGACTCATTGTATTAATTGCGAGTATTTGGTATATTATTAGTAATACAGTCTAAGATGTGACCAAGTAAATGAGAATTGTGAAACAGAAAATATAGCAATTGCTGAGAGCTATATCACCGCTTCTTGTTGAAACCTACCACGGAGATGTTATGCAAACATAACCGGTTCGTTGTCGTTAACCAACGTTTGAGATAGTTCGCTAAATTTGCGAACTAATTAAAGGTGGTACCGTGTCTATCCAGTGTAAAGACGCCCTTTTATAGGGGAGTTTTTACACTTTTTTTATTTTAAAGGAGGAAAAGTAGATGTCTACACAACAGAATGATTTTACAAAATGGTATATTGAAACGATTCAGAAAGCAGATTTAATGGATTACACGCCTGTTCGCGGATGCATCGCATTCAAACCAGATGGCTTTGAAATTTGGGAGCACATTCAAGAAGAAATGAACAAACGTTTTAAAGAAACTGGACATCGTAATGCTTATTTCCCAATGCTGATTCCAGAATCGTTTTTCCAAAAAGAAAAAGATCACATCGAAGGATTTTCTCCAGAGCTTCCATGGGTAACGGAAGCTGCTGGTGAACAATTAGAAGAACGTTTAGCACTTCGTCCAACTTCAGAAACGATGATCGGACACTTATATTCCGATTGGATCAAAAGTTATCGTGATCTTCCAGTGTTAATAAACCAATGGGCAAACGTATTCCGTTGGGAAAAGAAAACTCTTCCTTTCATCCGTACGTCCGAATTTTTATGGCAAGAAGGGCACACTGCACATGTAGATGAGGAAGAAGCTCGTAAAGAAACGATGCAAATGCTAAACATTTATAAAGAGGTTGTTGAAGAACTTTTGGCTATTCCAGTATATGATGGACAAAAGACACCTTCAGAACGATTTGCAGGAGCTGTGGATACGTATTCTATCGAAGCAATGATGAAGGATGGAAAAGCAGTTCAGGCAGGTACATCTCATTACCTTGGAACAAAGTTTGCTGAAGCATTTGATATTAAATATTTAAATAAAGAAAACAAACATGAACATGTTCATACAACTTCATGGGGAACTTCTACTCGTTTAATCGGTTCTGTAATAATGGTGCATGGGGATGAGCAAGGTTTAGTCTTACCACCACGTGTTGCTCCAACCCAAGTTGTATTGATTCCAGTGGGACCTTGGAAGAAGAATCCTGCAATTATGGAAAAACTGGATGAACTATTTGTAGCATTAAAAACAAAAGGTATTCGTGTGCGCCTAGATGATTCTGATCAATCTCCAGGCTATAAATTCAATGAATGGGAACTAAAAGGTGTTCCAGTTCGTGTTGAATTAGGACCTCGTGATTTAGAAAACAATCAAGCGTTAATGAAAACACGTGATGAGGCAGATAAATTCTCAGTGGACCTTGCTAATTTAGTGGAGCGTATTGAGGAAGAACTAAATACAATGCAAACACGTTTACTAGAAAAAGCTCGTGCATTCCGTGATCAAAATTCACATACACATGTAAATTCACTGGAGGAGTTAAAACACCATCTTTCGAACTCTACTGAAAATGGGGAAATTCCTGGTTGGATTCTTGCTGGTTGGTGTGGAGATGATGCTTGTGAAGAGCATGTAAAAGAAGAAACTAAATTCACAACACGTAACATTCCATTCAATCCACCTGCTGAAAAGTCTACATGTATCAACTGTGGAAAAGAATCAAAACATACTGTATGGTTCGGTCGCGCATATTAATTTAATCTTACAATCTAAACAACCATTGCATAGACAATGGTTGTTTTTTTATTTCATAAAAAATGTGTAAGATTAAAGCAAGAGATTCGTCTAATAATTAGAGGGAGGAGGAATTCTTTGGAGAAGCATCTAATAGAAGAATGGTTTGAGTTATATGAAAAGGATGTTACTAGTTATCTAATATATTATACGGGATCAATAGACGTAGAAGATCTCGTCCAAGAAACCTATCTAAGGGCTATGAAAAAAATGACGGTATATAAGAAAAATGGGCACCCTAAAACGTGGTTAGTATCGATAGCAAGAAATATGGTGATTGACCAATATCGAAAAAGTAATGTTTGGAATAAAATAAGACATCTATTTATAAAAGAACAAGATATTCTTATAAATAATATGGAACAAAACATAATGATAAACCAAGATAATAGCGTTTTATATCATACAATAAACCAACTGCCAGCTCATTATAAAGAAATAATTATTTTAAAAGGGATTATGGAAATGTCATCCAAAGAAGTCGGTTTAGTGATCAGAAGTAACGAGAATAACGTAAATGTTCTGTACCACCGTTCCTTAAAAAAATTGAAAGAATTGCTGGAAAAGGAGGGGTTTGAACATGGAAGAATATAAGAGTCTTGAAGAAAAATTAAAAAACTTCCCCCAATATTCATTAGAAATTGATAAAAGGAATAAAATACTTTATTTATTGAAATCAAAGAGAACTACTCAAAAATATTGGACTTCTTTAAAACCAATCATGTCTTTTTTAAGCCTAGCTATCATTCTATTATTTCTTTTTTTAACTAGTAGCCTCTTTAATAACTATAATGTGCAACATGGAGCGATTTTTACATTACCTGATAGAAATCAGCAGGTTATTGGAGTAGAAGGGAAAATAGGAATACTTGTATCTAAAGAGCAATTTGTTGCGGAAGACAGAAGACGAGGGGCAAAGCTCATGCTTTACTTTTGGGGAGATGTCGAAAAGCTTGTAGGAAAGAATTATCGAGTAGAAGCGGAAGGTATGAATGGTAAAAATATTGAATTGACTAAAGGGATTCTATCTAGTGGTTTAAATAGTGAGGATGCTCATGCATTAACTAGCTTTATTCCATTCCCAACAGAGGGGGGCTGGCAGTTATCCTTTTACGTGGAGGATCGTTTGTATGAATCATTTACTATTAATGTGTTACCACCATTTCCGAAAACAAAGCATTATACATTACTGAATTCACCAAAGGAGATTCCTGTTGGTAAAGAAAGTGAATTGAATATAGAAAGTACCATTGGTGATAAAGAAAAAATAGAAGTAAAGCTAATCGATGAAAAAGGAAACGTAAAGGAAACTTCTATGTTTCAACTTGATAGTTCCGCAATAGATGCTAATACCAATCAGACAATTTATCATTATTCAGGTGAAATTACATGGGGGGAACATGGCTCATGGAGACTACTTATTGATGGGGAGGAGACGGGATTATTTGAGAACTAGACAAAGAAACTTTTTCTTTATAATGTAGTTGTCTCATTATAAATAAATAATGTCGGCCGATAAATAAGAAAATCGTTGAAACGGCTCCCTTTCCTCGGGTGTTGCCTTAGCCTCCTCGCTGCGCTGCTGGACAGAGCGTAGCGAAATTAATTTTTGCGACGAGCTTGCGCAGGAGCATCGTTTTTTTGCGACGAGCTTGCGCAGGAGCATCGTTTTTTTGCGACGAGCTTGCGCAGGAGCAAGGGAAGCGGCTGAAGCCATGCCGGCGGAACGCGTCCGCCTGAAACGGAAATTAACGGGTACAAAATCTAAAACGCTCCTACCACAATAGTGGAAGGAGCGTTTTTCATAGTAGGAAATCCAGAGAAACTAATTGAGTTAACGTTTGCGATAGTTAGTCATTAGTCACTGGTAACATGGTGAAAAGTTACAGGTCATTGGTTTGCCGGTAGGGTTAAATGATTTCCTAACTATGCCTTGGCAAGGAGTCTCACCTTACCAAGGATTATGCATACTTTTCGTCGTCGAAGTTAAGGCTTATTGCATAGTTTTTAGCATTAATGAGTCCTGAAAGTTTATTTGCCTCTTTTTCATATTGTAGAGCATTTAAACGATATTCTTCTGGATTGAATAACGCAATTTGAATATATGTAGCTCCTTCGCCTCCATATCCGTATTGCACTCTTTCTTTTTCAGCAGCCCCTAGCTGTTTATAAATTCGAGCTTGGGCTCTCATTTGTGTTGCTAATTCAATTGCCTCCACAATGGTATATGCTTTGTCTTTAAACATAACCGTGTTGTTAATATTTGCTTCATAGATGAGTCGATCAAGTGTACGGATGTCTTTACGTGTTTCGGTAATTTCATTGTCCACTACTGAAACTGTTCGTGGTCCAACTTCTGGAACAGTGTCTTTTTCTATAATTTTATAAGCAACACGCATAATTTCTTCTTCCAGTTCATGAACTCTTTTCATTAATAAACTCTTTAGTTTAACTGCTTCTGCTAATGATATATTCGGCATATCTATATTCCCCTTTCTATTTGGTCATCGTGTAAAACAGTAGAGTACGCTTCTCCTCCATGGATTTGGGTAAACATATTTCTCATGGACTCAACTAATTGAAGAGCGTCTACTTCACCCATTGATGGCCGGAGAAAAACAATTTGAATAGCATTTTTTGTGTTCTCCGTTACAGCAGTTCTTTTAGAATCAACAAATGGACTTCCGAATGGACCATATGTATCTTGTAAAGTAAGGATGTTATTCAATTTATTTTCACGTCCATTTAGCCCTTCGTAAACCGTTTCTTCATTACCAAGAGATATTGTAATATCTCCTTGAATCTTATCTACATCATAAATTCCCATCGGTATTTCATAACGCATCGAGAAAAAGTTATTTAGATCAACAGCAGAATGCATAGGTGTGATATAATTTTGTTTTGCAATCCGTCTATATAGTGCTTCAACTGATGGTCGGTATCGATTTGGGTCAGCCCCGAATTTTTTCCATAAAATACGCCATTCTTTTATTCCAGCGAATTCAGTTATCGCTTTGTCCTCCATTTCAAAAAACAGCTGTTCTTGAAATAATTGGAGGCGTCCTTTAAGCATTTGAGGGGAAGAAGTTACAACAATTTTGGTATAATGTATAATGCCTATTTTAAAGGTAGGGTCTATTTGTAATAAAGAATTATCCATTTTTACAAGCATAATAACCATCCTTACACATATTTTCTTTAGTTTACCATAAGAAAGGAGAACAATTGTGAATATAAACCAATTTCAACAAGAACTAATTGAATATGCTGCTTCTATTGGGATTGATAAGATAGGATTTACTTCTGCTTCTCCTTTCCATGAATTAAAAAATAGATTGATTCGCCAACAAGAGCTAGAATTTGCTTCTGGTTTTGAAGAGCCTGATATAGAGAAAAGAACTCAGCCAGATCTCTTGCTTCCGGAAGCAGAGAGTATTATATCTATTGCCATTGCGTATCCATCAAAAATGAAAGATGCGCCTTTAAGTGTAAAAGGGGCGAGACGTGGTATTTTTGCAAGAGCTTCATGGGGGATAGATTATCATACTGTGCTACGTGAGAAACTAGCACTTTTAGAGTTATATATATTAACGCATATACCAAATGCAAGGTTGCGTTCCATGGTAGACACAGGAGAACTTTCTGATCGCGCAGTTGCAGAGAGAGCTGGTATTGGTTGGAGCGCAAAAAATTGTTCCATTATTACGCCGGAGTTCGGCTCCTATGTTTACTTAGGTGAGATGATTACATCTATTCCATTCTCTCCGAGCGAACAAATGGAGGAACAATGTGGTGATTGTAGGCTTTGCTTAGATATTTGTCCAACTGGAGCTCTAATAGAAGGAGGACAATTAAATGCTCAGCGATGTATTGCATTTATAACCCAAACAAAAACCATGGTTCCGGATGAATTTCGTGCAAAGATTGGAAACAGAATCTATGGCTGTGACACATGCCAAACTATTTGCCCCAAAAATAAAGGAAAAGCTAATTTGCATCAACCAGCTTTTCAGCCAGATCCCGAGCTCGTGAAGCCACTACTTATGCCAATGTTAGAAATGACTAATCGAACCTTCAAAGAAACATATGGACATATGTCTGGTGCTTGGAGAGGAAAAAATCCAATACAGCGAAATGCAATTATAGCATTAGCGCATTTTAAAGAAGTAGCCGCAGTACCAAAACTGATAGAATTGCTTGAAAATGATGCACGACCTGTTATTCGAGGAACAGCTGCATGGGCAATTGGTAAAATAAACACAGAAGATGGACTAGTAGCACTGAAGAAAGCAGAACAAAAAGAAGAAAACAATGAAGTACTAGAAGAAATTCGTAAAGGGCTTCAATTCTATACTATAGAGAAATAGGAAGTGGAAATGTTGAGCATTAATGTAGTGTTATATCAACCAGAAATTCCAGCTAATACTGGAAATATCGCAAGAACATGCGCAGGAACAGGAGCGAAATTACATTTAATACGTCCTCTAGGATTTTCTACAGACGATAAAATGTTAAAGCGTGCAGGTCTTGATTATTGGGAACATGTAGATATTACGTATTATGATGGTTTAGAAGAATTTTTTGACGCGTATCCTGAAGGGCTATTTTATTTAATTACTAAATTTGGGGCAAAACCTCATACTACCTATGATTTTAGTGATGGAGAAAAGGATCATTTCTTTATTTTTGGGCGTGAAACGAAAGGGTTGCCACGAGAAATTATTGATGCCCATCCCGACCGTTGCTTACGTATTCCAATGAACGACAATATCCGTTCGTTAAATTTATCTAATACTGCAGCTATTCTTATTTATGAAGCATTAAGACAGCAAAATTATCCTGGTCTTCATTAATAGAAGCACTAGTCATAAAAAAACGGACGTAGTCTTTTGAGACTCGTCCGTTTTTAATATTTATTACTTCTCAGATGCACCTGGTTTGTCATCGTAACCTGCTTTAAAAATAGCAGTAAGGAATGATACACAAACGCCAAGAATAAGGATAAGTTTCATATCGAGTGCCTCCTCTATATATTCTGAACTAAGTATACCCTACTTTGTTTGAAAAAGAAATATTGCGAAAAAGTGTAATTATGTCTAAAATGTTTCTTTTGAAAGTTGCAACCTTCAAATTATTCATCTACCATAAAGAAAAGGAGTGATTTTTTAAATGAGTAATTTGAAAAATGGTCCAGAAAACGGTTCGATGGCAACGAATATGGAAGAAGTGAAGTTACTAGGTAAACAGATGGATAGGCTGAGAGACAATAACGAGCTGGAGCAAGATAATCGTGTATCAGACCCAGCCCAGTCGGATGATGTTAGTAAGATGAAGAAAAGAGAAAACGACTGATTCAATCAGTCGTTTTCCTTATAAGAAAGGATGAGGACAATGGAATTACATATAAACTCGACGAAACAACTTGCGAACGGTGTAGAAATGCCACGAATTGGTTTAGGTGTATATAAAATGACGGAACCGGATATCGCACTTCAAGCGATTACAACAGCACTTGATGTAGGTTATCGTCATATTGATACAGCTTCCCTTTACGCGAATGAGAAAGAAGTCGGAGAAGCTGTACGCAATTCATCTGTTTCCCGTGAAGATATTTTCGTAACAACTAAAGTTTGGAACACGGACCAAGGATATGATCAAACCTTAAAAGCATTTGAGAAGTCTTTAGAATTATTAGGACTAGATTACCTAGATTTATATTTAACACATTGGCCAGTAAAAGATACTTTTGAAGACACGTACCGTGCGATTGAACGCTTATATGAAGAAAAGCTGATTCGTGCAACAGGTGTTTCGAACCACCATCAGCACCATTTGGAAGCAATTGCAGCAAAGGCAAATGTTAAGCCAATGGTCAATCAAATCGAATGTCATCCTCGCTTGACACAATTTGATCTTCGTGAATATTGTGCGGAGCAGGGTATTGCGGTAACTTCATGGTCCCCTCTAGCAAGAGGCGGATTACTAAACGAACCTAGTCTACAAAGAATTAGTGAAAAATATGGTAAATCACCAGCTCAAACGATTATACGCTGGCACTTACAGCATGACTTAATTGTAATTCCTAAATCAGTAACACCAACTAGAATAGAAGATAATATAAATGTATTTGATTTTGAATTATCGTTTGAAGACATGAAAAACATAGATTCACTCAATCTGAATGAACGCAGAGGTGCAGACCCAGATAATTTTAATTTTAATTAAACACTAATAACACTTATTCTATTAAATACATAGAGTAAGTGTTTTTCTATTTTTTGGTTATTTTTAACTTTATTGTTGTTAAGTAAAGATTTGAAAAGGTATAGCATACGCGCTGGCAACTGTCAGTATTAAGAATGTGCGCCTTAAAAGTGACAAGTGCGAGAAGAATGAATAACAAGGTTAACATCCTAAACAAGACACAATAAATAACAGAGACTATTTTCTAAATATGAAACTAAATCGTCTATTTAATCGTATGTTGTACTAAACTAAGTGGAGTGTTGAAGCCACAAATTTAAAATGCGGATGATAAATTAAATGAATAAAAATATGATATGGTTGGATATTTTATTTTATATTATTCTCCCTTTTATCATTTGGACTTATGGACGGGAGATTCTAGGCGATTATTGGGCTATGTTATTGTCAACCTCACCTGGCTTCATATACACAGTCTTTCGATTCGTGATAGATCGTCAATTCAATATTACGGGAACTTTTATATTGATAAGTCTATTGATTGGTACGTTGGTAGATTTACTGTCTGGGTCAGCTGAACAAATGTTATGGAATCAAGTTATTGTCGGTTTAGCTTTTAGTTTAATTTATCTTGGCTCGCTTACATTAAAAAAACCACTTGCTTTGTACTTTTTCGTAGATCTAGCCTATCTACAAGGGTATGCACGAGAGAATAGCAAAAAATTATTTTTTAGAAAAGAGCTATTAATATGGTTTCAGTTATTAACCTTGCTATTCGTCGTGAGGGGGTTAGCTTTAGCCGGGGTAAAGTCTTGGCTTATCTATAAGTATGGTGTGGATGCTTATAGTTCTATGCTTCTTTATACGAGAGTTATAGGAGGGTCCTTTTCTGTTCTTATGGCAATCGGGTATGTCTTTATAGGTATTAAGATAAAACAAGTAACAACGTTAGAAGGCAAAGTGGAGGTTAAAGTATAAGAATGGATCCCGTTACCTTTGGCCAGAACAATACCCCTCATCGAAAAAAACGAGGGATATTGCTCTTATATATTCACTTCTCTTTTTCTTTCTCCATTTCTATTTTTTTCATACTTTCTTGATATTCTTCTTCTACATCTGAAGTTGACGGGATAAAGGGCTCATCGTTGTAATCAGTTCGTTTTCCATATCGGCATATCTCATAAATGATCATTCCATTATTAGGCATTCCATTTATTGTTTTCATAGGCACGATATCGAATAGAACAAAGTAAAATGTATAAAAAATAAAACGTTCCAAAAATGTTTGGTATTCCTGTAAGTATCCGTTTGCTAATAGCGCATTAATAATTAGTGCTACTAGTAGATTAATGAGAATCGGGCCAGCGTAAATGCAAATATACGCTGGCTTACTTTTTCTCTTTATTGAATCATAAGAATACCAACTGTATAGATGATAATATTTTCGCACATCAAAAATTCCTATTTTAAAAATCCGAGGACCAGATCCAATGGTAAGCCTAGGATTTTGAACTCCAAAAATTTTACTCACAATTAAGTATCCTGTTTCTCTCAAAAATACTACTACGGGCAAGATAATAAATGCTGAAATGATTAATGAAAGTAAATCTGAAAAACCAAAGATTTTATCACTTCCCTTAAATTGATATTATCAACACTATTATCTTAAATACCCTAATAAACGAAGAAGAATCTTGTAATAAACTCCTAAAAAACAGAAAAAGTATCGGTAAAAGGAACCGATACTTTTTAGAAGAGAATTATTTTATGTTTCCACGTTTGTTTTTAGGATTCTTTATCCAGTATCTAATTCCTTTACCTGCATAAGGCTCATCTTTGAAACGTGGAATAACGTGAAGGTGTGCATGCATTATATGTTGTCCAGCATCCAACCTACGTTGTATCCATCTGGACTTAGGTTTTCATCTAGTAGAGCTTTCACTTCTTTTAACAGTGAAAATGTAGCATTCCATTCATCCTCTGTTAAGTCGAATACATTTTCACGATGGCTAATTGGGACAATAAGACCTGAACCAATTAATACATCGTGGAATTTGAATGAACATACACTTTTCATTTTGTAAAATAACTTCTTGATCTTTAATCATTTCCAAGTGACAAAATGGTCAATTTTTCATTGCTTTTTATCTTCCACGACAATTACTTCGCCTGTAATTGGATGAACGAATTGAACTTTGAATGCATGAAGCTCATAAGTTTTTGTCGGTGTTTTTTTCGCTCCATATAAATCATCACCAACAATCGGATGACCTAAGTGAGCAAAATGTACACGAATTTGGTGTGTGCGTCCTGTTTCTAATATTGCGTGTACCTTGGTGAAATTCGGATGTCTACCAACTACTTCATAATGTGTAATAGCTAGTTGGCCGGAAGGTGAAACTCGTCTTCTTGTAGGATGATGACGATCACTTCCGATTGCAGCTCGAATTGTACCATGATTATTTTTCACTTGCCCCTCGACTACAGCTTCATATGTGCGAACAATTTCTTTGTTTTCAAGCATTCGATCTAGCATGCCTTTAACAATTGGATTTTTCGCTATAACGACTAACCCTTTTGTCCCCTCATCAATTCGATGAACATGTTCACCATACTTTTGGCCCTTGTTTGCTAAATAGTTCTGCACCGTATTCATGAATGTATGGTTTTGTCCTGATTCATTTGGATGAGTAGCCACTCCACGTGGTTTAGATGCAATTAGTAAATATTCGTCTTCATATGCAACATAAAGTGGGATTTGATCAGAAAGAAGATAGTTCGAAGCATCCCCCTCCCATTTGAAAACTAGGATGTCTCCTTTTGAAAGAGTAGATTTCCATTGCAGAAGCTCTCCGTTTACATCACTAACTGCCTTTTGCATGCGCAAATCATGGATAAGTTTTTTCCCAAGCTTCCACTTTTGTTGTAAAATCGTTTCAATTGTTAATCCATCTTCTAATACTGTATAACGGAATGTATGGTTCATGATCGTGTCTCCTTTTAAAAAAAGGTCATGCCTGTTGGGTCATGACCTTTCTGCTTATCAAATATAACGAATGCTTGTCTCTTTGGGAATATTCCACTTTTATTATTTCAATACTACTTGATCGAAAAAGGCTTGTATGTTTTCGTTAGGTACTGCACCTTCTACTCGCTCAACTTCTTTCCCATTATCAAAATAAACTAAAGTTGGTGTTGCTGTGATTTGATAGTCATCCCAGCCTTGCTCATATTCAAGGATATTATATTTTACAATATCTACACCGTTTTCCTCTGCAAGAGGGGTTAATCTAGGCGTCAATTCTTTACAGTGTACACATTCTGGACTAAAGAAGTAGGCAGTTACTGGTTCACCGCTTTCAATTTTTGCTTGTAACTCATCAGGATTGATAATATTTTGGTAGTTTTCATCATCAATTAAATCAATTGTGGATTGGCTTAAATCCTCTTTGTCATAGGGACTGTCAGCTAATTTCGATTTATTTGCTTGGTTTGTTAAGACGATGATTAATACAAATACAACAACGATTATTCCGCCGAAAATGGCTAATTTTTTCATCCTTTTTTTTCCTCCTTAATGCTTCTTAAAATTAATACACTGCTAATTGCGATTAAAATAAATGCAATAAGTGCTAAAAATGGTATTGTAATAAATCCTAAATAGTTTATATACTCTCCAGTACATGGAACTCTACCACACGTTGGAGCAGTTTCTTGCATAAAACTTAGTTTTTGAATGCTATAGTGATATGCTGATATACAACCGCCAATTACTGAAAAAATGAGAGAAGTAAGTGCTATTTTTGCATTTTTTTGCGCGTAAGCGACTCCTAAAATAATGACGAGTGGATACATGAGAATACGTTGATACCAACATAATTCACAGGGCTCGTACCCTCGGATTTCAGAAAAATATAAGGAACCAATTGTAGCAGTTAAAGCCACTGACCACATAAATAACAAGATATTTTCAATTTTTTTTGTCATAGGTTGCTCCTTTAAAATACTTTGAACTCAAATCAAAGTATAAGGGTTATTTTAAGGTATGTAAATTATTTTATCTGTTTAGGAAAGAGAGCTATAATATAAAATAGTTAATAAAAAGAGGAGCGTTCAGAATGTCAGAAGAATTCGATTTATCACAGTTTGAAAAAAGTATGATTATAAGACAAATGTCTTTTTCAGATATAGATTCCATCTTAGAAATCTCACGCCTATGTTTCCCTGGAATGGAGCCATGGGATGTTGCACATTTACGAAGTCATTTAACTATTTTTCCGGAAGGGCAATTGGTTGCAGAACTAGACGGAAAAGTAATTGGATCTTGCTCCAGCTTAATTATTAACTTCGATGAGTATGATGACCGACATTCCTGGTCAGACGTTACAGATTCAGGATATATAACGAATCATAATCCAGACGGATATAACTTATATGGAATTGAAGTGATGGTGCATCCGGATTATCGTAGAATGAAGGTGGGCCAGCGTTTATATGAAGGTCGAAAAGACGTTGCGAGACAGTTCAATTTAAAGTCCATTATTATTGGTGGACGGATTCCTAATTATCATAAACACGCTAATGAAATGTCACCAAGAGAATACGTTACAGCAGTATCACGACATAAAATATATGACCCAGTCCTAACATTTCAGTTAATGAACGGATTTACGCTTATGCGTATTAATCCTAATTATCTTCCTGATGATCGGGCTTCTGCAAAATACGCTACGTTGATGGAATGGAATAATGTAGATTATATTCCTTTGTCCAAGAGACATTTTAAAACGAGCTACCCAGTACGTATTTGTGCAGTACAATATATGATGCGTAAAATTAATTCCTTTGAAGAGTTTGCACATCAATGCGAGTACTTTGTGGATGTAGCATCCGATGCACAATCGGATTTTGTTGTATTTCCAGAAATATTCACAACACAATTAATGTCAATTTTAGACGAGCCTTCACCTAGCCAGGCCGTTCGCAAGTTAACTGAATATACGCCGCAGTATATGGAATTATTTGCAGATTTATCTGTTCGCTACAATATTAATATTATTGCTGGATCTCATTTTGTAGAGGAAGAAAATGAGGAAATCTATAATATTGCGTATTTATTCCACAGAGACGGCGCAATCGATAAACAGTATAAAATCCACATTACGCCGAATGAACGGAAATGGTGGGGAATTAGTTCTGGAGATACTGTTCAAGTATTTGACACTGATTGTGGTAAAATTGCCATTCAAATTTGTTATGATATCGAGTTTCCTGAGCTTGCTAGGATTGCGACAGATATGGGTGCAAATATTATTTTTGCACCGTTTTGTACAGAGGATCGTCAAGGATATTTACGTGTTCGTTATTGTGCGCAAGCTCGCGCAGTAGAAAATCAAATATATACTGTTATCTCAGGTACTGTAGGAAACTTACCTCAAACAGAAAATATGGATATCCAGTATGCCCAGTCTGCTATCTTTGCACCTTCCGATTTTGAATTTGCAAGAGATGGAATTGTAGGAGAAACAGAGCCAAATGTTGAAATGGTCTTAATCGGGGATGTCGATTTAGAAATTCTAAGACGTCAAAGACAAGATGGTACGGTAAAGCATTTAAAAGACCGCCGTCATGACGTCTATGGTATTGATTATAAAAAATGAGGAATGGGAGTTTCGCAATATGTCATATAAACAATTATTTGACCAATGGAATAGTTTTTCCGATTTAGAACCTATTTGGAAAGAAGATCTTCAGTTACTGATCAAAGATGATAAACGAATGGAAGATGCTTTTTACCGTGACCTAGAGTTTGGTACAGGTGGAATGCGTGGAGAAATTGGAGCCGGGACGAATCGTATGAATACATATACGATTCGCAAGGCTACTACTGGACTTGCTGAATATATAAAAGCGGCTGGATCAGAAGCAATGAATCGTGGAGTGGTTATTGCTTATGATAGCCGTAGATATTCTCCTGAGTTTGCACAGGAAACTGCTAATACACTAGCGTCCAATGGCATTAAAGCCTATTTATATAGTGAGCCTAGAACAACTCCTCAGCTTTCCTATTCTGTTCGCAAACTACAAGCATTTATGGGAGTCGTTATTACCGCTAGTCATAATCCACCTGAGTATAATGGTTACAAAGTATACGGGGAAGATGGGGCTCAGCTGAACTTAAGTGATGCAGATGCAGTCATTGCTTATGTGAATGAAGCAGGAGATGCACTCCAAATAAAACAAAAATCTTTAAATGAAAACCTAATTGTCCGGTTAGATGAGGAAATAGACAAAGCATATATAAATGAATTAAAAACAGTACAAGAAAATCCAACAATTGCGACCAATTCTGATTTAAAAGTAGTATTTACACCTCTTCACGGTGCATCAGGAAAAACTGTGAAGAGGATATTAAACGAAGTAGGATACAGACATATCCATTATGTAAAAGAACAAATGGAACCAAACGGTGAGTTCCCTACAGTAAAATCCCCAAATCCAGAAGAAGAGAGTGCTTTTGAATATGCTATTCAATATGGCAACGAAGTAGATGCTGATATATTAATTGCGGTAGATCCAGATGGAGATCGAGTTGGACTAGCAGTTAAAACGAGCGAAGGTTATAAATTATTAACGGGCAATCAAACAGGTGCGATATTAATAGAGTATTTATTGACACAAAGAAAAGAAAAAGGTGAGATGCCTGCTAATGGACGAGTATTTAAAACAATTGTGACCTCTGATTTTGGACGTGTTATTGCTGAATATCATGGAGCAAGTTCGGAAGATGTGTTAACAGGTTTTAAATTTATTGGTGAGAAAATTAAACAATATGAAGAAACGAAACAATTCGAGTTTTTATTTGGTTATGAAGAGAGCTATGGTTATTTAGTTAAAAGTTTTGCAAGAGATAAGGATGCCATCCAAAGTGTTCTAGCTATAGTAGAAGCAGCTGCTTACTATAAAGAGCAAGGAATGACATTAGTGGAACTTTTACATGCATTATACGATAGACATGGTTATTACTTAGAAGGTCTCATTTCAGTCACGAAAAAAGGTGTTACTGGGGCAAATTCAATTAGAAATTTACTGGAACAATTACGATTAAATACCTTGGCAGAAGTGGCTGGAATAGCAGTCCTTTCACAAGAAGATTATTTAACTTCTTTGAGAACATTTGCAGACGGTCGAGAAGAGGAGCAATTGTTATTACCAAAATCAAATGTTATTAAATATTTTCTAACGGACGGTTCTTGGGTATGTGTTAGACCGAGTGGAACAGAGCCAAAGATAAAGTATTATTTTGGTGTGACAAGCGCTTCAGAAACTGAAAGTATGGAGAAATTAGAAGCAATTAAACATGCATTTACAACAGAAATGAATAAGTTCTTGAATTAATTGAGACAATCCGAGTAAATTATATACTCGGATTTAGATTAGACAAACTCGAATTTATATAGATAATTCAGTTTTTCCGAAGCTTACCGCTCGCTTTCTGCAGGCGAGCACCGAGCCGCTTGGGCCAACACGATGTTGGTTATGAAGGCGTTGCCTCAGAACGAGGCATTCTTAGCCATCCTACTTTACGCTGAGGGCACTGAAATGTCGTCCAATAAATAAGAAAATCGTTGAAACGGCTCCCTTTCCGCGGGCGTTGCCTTAGCCTCCTCGCTGTGCTGCGGGGTCTTCGGCTAACGCTATTCCCGCAGGAGTGTCGCCTTTTTCAACGATTTTCAAAAAATACTAATTGAAAAAATTTAAGTGATAAAAACTTGCTCTATTAATAGCATGATGGTTTTCTAATTGAAAAGCGAATAATAGTTGATTGGAGTGGAAGGTGGCGACTCCAGCCGGAATAGCAAATGTTTTCTGCACCGAAAGCGAAGCGGCAGGTGCATGAGCTGAAGACCCTGGACTGAGCGCAGAGAGGGAAGCGGCTGAAGCCATGCCGGCGGAAAGCGTCCGCCTGGAACGGAAATCAACGGTGCCCAAACAAAAAGCGATTCCTTGTTATTTAGTAAAGTCAAATTCTATAGATTTTTTCACTGCCCTCTCTACGCTCCACCAGGATCTCGTCTGTCTCGCTTTCCCGCAGGTATCGAGCGGACGCTTCTTCAAACCAATAAATGTTACCTTAATATTTTCTTTATTTCTCAGGAATAATCTTGAGTATTTAAATAGTTACAACATAAAATCTAAATAATGAATGAGACCAAGTAGCCAACTGGCTTTAGTCTTCAATCTGAATCCGAGTAAATTATATACTCGGATTTTTTCATTTGAATGTAATAGTTTCAGTCAAAAGTATGATGTCTTGTTTTTACAATCATCGAACATAAAATGATAAGATGGGAATAGGAAATTACGGAATACGGAGGAGTTTACATGCAATCCAATGAACTCTCAAACATAGAATTATTGAAAGAAATAGCTGAGTTTTTAAATGAAGAAACCGAAATGGAACAGATGCTGCAAGGGGCACTACAAAAACTTTTAGAAGGAACAATTTTTGAAACCGGATGGATATTTTTTATCAATAAAAAAGGAAAGCAACAGCTCATTACTCATGAAAAGTTGCCAAGAGCACTTCAAGAAAATGAATGCAAACATTTACAAAAAGGTGGATGTTGGTGTGTTACAAGATTTCAAAAAGGTGATTTAAACAAAGCTTCTAATATTATTGAATGTAAACGAATCGTCAATGCAAGAAATATGAATCGTGAAGATCACGGTGGCATAACTCATCATGCAACGGTCCCTTTACAATCAGGACAAGAACAATTTGGGCTATTAAATGTAGCAACACCGAATACAATTCGATTTGAAGAAGGGGAGCTTGCTCTTCTTGAATCTGTTGCCTTTCAAATCGGTTCTGCTATAAAACGAATTTATTTAACGAAACAGGAGCAACAAGTTGCACTTGTACAGGAAAGAAATAGACTCGCACGTGATTTACATGATTCAGTTAACCAATTACTTTTTTCGGTGACGTTGACAGCACGTGGCGGAGTTGAAATGACCGACCAAAAAGAAATAAAAGAAACGTTTAAAGAAATTCAATATTTAACGCAAGATGCACTAACCGAAATGAGAGCACTTATCTGGCAGCTACGTCCAAAAGGCTTAGAGTCTGGCATCATTGAGGGCATAAAAGGGTATGGAGAGATTCTAGGATTAACACTTACTGTAAAAGTCAAAGGGGTTGTTAATTTGCCAGCGAGTATTGAAGAGACTCTGTTTCGAATTGCTCAGGAAGCGCTTAACAACGTTCGAAAGCATTCAGGTGTACTAAAAGCGGAGCTCTACTTAACGGTTACTCCGACAGATATTCTATTAGTTGTTAAAGATGAAGGTAGAGGATTTCATATGAATGAATTGAAAAGTTTACCTTCTATTGGTTTACAGAGTATGAGAGATCGAGCACGTGCAGTTGGTGGAACAGTAGATTGGGTGACAGAATGGAATAAAGGTACGGAAATTTTAGTACGTTTACCTTATTAGGAGGGAGTAAGCATGATACGAGTATTGATTGCAGATGACCATCATGTTGTTAGAAGAGGCTTAATGTTCTTTTTAAAAACGCAAAAGGATATGGATATTATCGGAGAAGCAACGAATGGAAGAGAAGCGATAGAGTTGACAGCTTCTTTACATCCAGACGTTATACTTATGGACCTAGTTATGCCTGAAATGGATGGAATTCAAGCAACTAAGCGAATAAAAGAAAAGTTTCCAGATATTCAAATTTTAATGCTTACTAGCTTTTCGGATAGAGATCATGTTATTCCAGCATTAAAGGCAGGAGCAGCAGGATACCAATTAAAAGATATTGAACCCGATGATCTGGCAGAAGCTATTCGAAAATTAATGCGTGGGGAACATACGATACATCCTGAAGCAACGACGCAGTTAGAAAGAGAAAATGAACCAGCCGAAATAAGTCCACATGAAGAACACCCTTTAACACCAAGAGAACAAGATGTATTGTCAGAGCTAACAAAAGGGAAAAGCAATCGAGAAATTGCTTCTTCACTGTTTGTAACGGAAAAAACAGTAAAAACACATATATCCAATATTTTCGCAAAGCTTCATGTTCAAGATCGTACACAGGCAGCATTGTATGCAGTGAAACACGGACTGACAGAGCCAAGCGGACAATAAAAAACCGATGTATCCTTGCGATACATCGGTTTTTTAGTTAAAAATCTGGGTATCGCTCAATCTTTTGGGAGAGTCGCTCAATCTTCAGACAGAATCGCTCAATAACACCAAATTATCGCTCAATCATCCCAAACAATCGCTCAATCCATTAATAACTCTTCTAAATGAGGTTCTATATGTACAAGAACGACGGAAAAGGGTTTTACTTTCATGATGCGCTGCTCAATCTCTTCTGTAATTCGATGGCTGTCCACTACGTTGAGATTAGGATCAACAGTAACTGTTAAATCAACAAACATTAAATTACCATGCATTCTTCCTTTAAAGCTTTTTAAAGTTTTAACCCCATTCACAAGCTTTACAACTGTTGAAAGGGCTTCAGCTTCATCCACATTAAAACCATCCGAGAGTGTATAAGCTGCTTCATGAAAAATAGTATACGCGGTATACATGATTATAATCCCAACAATTAAAGCTGTTATGCCATCTAATATAGGAAAACCTAAAATGGATCCAACTATACCTACTGTAGCTCCGATACTTACTAATGCATCCGAGCGATTATCATACGCCGCTGCTTTAAGGGCTGCACTATTAATACGTGTACCTAATTTTAAATTGTATCTATAGACAATATACATGACCACTGCACTGATAAAACCTACAATCGCAGTTAATGTAGAAGGAACTTCTTCTACTGGATTTGCTAGATGTTGAACAGCTTGAAGTATAACTTGAATACCTATTGCAGCCATAATGAAGGCAGCAACTAAGGATGCTATCGTTTCTGCACGTAGATGTCCATATTGATGATGATCATCAGGTGGTTTTTGAGAGATTCTAAGCCCGATAAGTATTGCAATTGATGCAATAATATCCGTAAAGTTATTTAGTCCATCCGCTTTTAATGCTTCGGAAGAACCAAGGAAACCGACAGTTAGTTTAAATGCACTTAATACTAAATAAATACAAATACTAACCCAAGCGCCTTTTTCCCCTTCGCGTAAGTTTGTGTATAGTTCCAAAGTGTTTCCTCTTTTCAACATTTTTAGGCATATGAAAACGACTCTCTTATTGGGAGAGTCGTTGCTATTATTGTTCTGTTTGAATGTCTTCTTCTATATCTTCTTTTTCTTCTTCGAAAGGAGGTGTTTTGATAATCTCTAAATATTGAATATGATGTCCGTCAATATCTTTTATCATAAACTCAAAGCCCTGTTCAAATATTTTTTCGCCTTTAACGGCATCGAAGCTTTTTGACATAAACCATCCGCCAATTGTATCGATATCTTCCTCATCAATATCAATGCCAAGTAAATCATTGACATTTTCAATCAACATTTTAGCATCAACAATATAGTGGTTATCTCCGACCTTTTGAACTTCTGGAAGTTCATCTGTATCGAATTCATCACGGATGTCTCCGACAATCTCTTCGATTATATCTTCTATTGTAACAAGTCCAGAGGTACCACCGTATTCGTCCATTAAAATAGCCATGTGAATTCGTTCTCGCTGAATTTTAAGTAATAGATCCGCGATTGGCATCGTTTCAATAACACGAATAATTGGTTGCATATAATCACTAACTGGAGTTGTGGCATTTTCAGGGTTTTTAATATATGCAGTTAATAAATTTTTCATATTCACAAGTCCGATAATATGGTCTTTGTCACCATCTGTTACGGGATATCTTGTATATTGCTCTACTCCGATTAACTCAAAGACTTCTTTTAATGTTAAATCTTTATCAATGGAAATGATTTCTGTACGAGGTACCATAATTTCTTTAGCGATACGGTCATCAAATTCAAAAATTTTGTTCACATATTTATATTCAGCTTGGTTAATTTCTCCGCCCTTAAAACTTTCGGAAAGAATCATACGAAGTTCTTCCTCTGAATGGGCAACTTCTGATTCAGAAACAGCATCTAAGCCAAATACTCGTGTAGCTAAGAATCGTGCTGAACCATTCATCCCGTGAATGACCGGGTACATAAGCTTGTCAAATATAAGTAGCGGTTTTGCAACTGCTAGTGTTATTGCTTCTGCTCTTTGAATGGCAAAAGTTTTTGGAGTTAATTCTCCAACTACTACATGTATATATGTTACAAGGGAGAATGCAATAACAAATGAAAGTAAAGAAG
Organism: Bacillus sp. Cr_A10; assembly: GCF_029222665.1. Taxonomy (NCBI): domain Bacteria; kingdom Bacillati; phylum Bacillota; class Bacilli; order Caryophanales; family Bacillaceae; genus Bacillus; species Bacillus sp. Cr_A10. The sequence continues at coordinate 257,091 of NZ_JARHXR010000002.1, read as the reverse complement.
AAACACTTTCGGGAAGTTCAAAATAATCAAATGCCGGATGTAATATTGCCTCAATTGTCGGTTCTCCAAGCCAACCTAAACCTAATGCGGTTATCGTGATTCCGAGCTGACAGGCAGATAAATATTCATCCAAATTAGACACTATTTTTTTGGCATTTAACGCGCTCTTATTTCCTTCAGCAACGAGCTGATCAATTCTTGTCGATCTTACTTTTACTATTGCAAATTCACTTGCAACAAAAAATGCAGTGAATGCGATTAAGACAGCAAAAGCTGTCAATCGTATGGCTATGTCCAAATAATTACTTTGTCCCTAACCCAAATGAGGGGTAGAACAAAGTGTACACCTCCTGTTTTCTAAAAAATAGTTTATAGTTTTAATAATAAAATAATGTCATGTAAATTACAAATCTTTCTACTTAACAGATTAAGCCTATATCTTTTCACTCAAAGAAAATTTACATAAACTTATCATTAAAAGTGCTGAATTTATAAGATAATAATAGAAAGATAGAATGGGGGTTCTACATTGAAAAATACATATATCGAAATTTTGAAAGCATCTACAAAACTTGGATTAACATCATTTGGTGGACCTTCTGCACATATAGGATATTTTCGTGAAGAGTATGTTCAGAAAAGAAAATGGTTGGATGACAAATTATACGCTGACATTGTAGCGTTATGTCAATTTTTACCTGGTCCTGCATCTTCTCAAGTAGGAATATCTATAGGTTTACTTCGTGGAGGAATAGCTGGCGGTATTATTTCTTGGTTAGGATTTACTATGCCATCAGTTATTCTTCTAATGTTATTTGCTATGTTTGTTTCGGCTACAGGTTCTTTTGATAGTGGATGGATACATGGTTTGAAAATAGTGGCGGTAGCGGTAGTTGCTCATGCTCTTTTAGGAATGCAAAAGTCACTTGCCCCAGATCGTATAAGAATTTCTATTGCAGTAGCTTGTGCTATATTGACATTACTTATTCCAACCGCTATCGGTCAAATTTGTATAATCATTGCAGCAGGAGTTTTTGGATATATTTTATATAAAAATGAGGAAGTGGAGCATGCTCCAGAAATTTCACTTTCTTTTGGGAAAAGAATAGGATTCTTAAGTTGGACTATATTTTTTGTTTTATTGATTTTATTGCCATTATTAAAACCATTATTTAACTCTGTTTATTATTCTATGTTTGATGCTTATTATCGAGTTGGTTCCATCGTTTTTGGTGGAGGGCATGTTGTTTTACCAATGCTTCAAAGAGAAGTAGAGGTTTCACCAGATATTTTCCTTGCTGGGTATGGTGCAGCTCAAGCTGTTCCGGGGCCACTATTTACATTAGCTGGTTATTTAGGGCAGGTAACTGCAGGGATTCCAGGTGCGCTGATAGCTGTCTTTGCAATGTTTTTACCTTCTTTTTTATTAGTTATTGGGACCTTACCCTTTTGGACAGTTATTCGTTCCAAAAGAGGTATACAAGCGGCATTAAAAGGAGTAAATGCCGCAGTAGTTGGGATCCTGCTTGCTGCATTATATAATCCTGTTTTTACTAGTGCAGTGAATAGTACGATGGATTTTGTTATCGTTCTTATTACTTTTACGTTGCTTTCTGTGTATAAATGGCCGCCAATTTACGTAGTATTATTTAGTGCAATTTTTGGAGCCATTATGCATATAATTTAATTAGTCCCTTTTTTTAGAAAAGTGTTGACATTGGAAATTTTTATATGCTAATGTTAAGGGACACTAAATAAAAAAAGAGAAATGGAGGTATGAAAAATGATTCGTTTAATTGATATAAAAAACAACTTAATAATTTTTTCATGCCTACCATCGAACGATAAATGATTTTATAATAGACATTTTTTAGGTTTACTTTGTCTATTTAAAAGCACATTACCGTAATATGGGTAATGTGCTTTTTTGTGTTCATTTATTTCCATTTTTTAGTGAAAATGTAAGAAAGGAAGGGTTTGAATATGACTATTCAACGGACAAAACAAATTTTATTAAAGGAATCTCTAGAAGGTGGCTAGCTTGTTTTTATTTAAGAGAGAGAAGAAATGAGGGGATTAAATAATGTTTTCGGTTTTATTTAAATTAAAGTGGTTTTTTAGTGATCATTGGAAGCGATATACAGTCGCTGTTAGCTTGCTCATAGTAGCAAGTGCATTTGAAGTAATACCTCCGTGGTTGGTTGGAGAAGCAATAGATACCATTACAACGGGGAATATGACTCCAGATTCATTAACGATGTATGTGTTCTACTTTATCGGCATAATTATCATTGGATATGTGCTAAATTTTGTTTGGCAATATCAATTATTTGGTGGCTCTATTACGATAGAGCGTATTTTAAGAACCAAATTAAATAGAAAATTTTTAAGTATGACACCAACATTTTATGAAAAAAATCGTACGGGTGATTTAATGGCTCGTGCAACAAATGATTTAAATGCGGTTGCAACTACAGCTGGTTTTGGAATTATGACATTGATCGATTCAACGATGTATATGGCAGCACTCATCCTAGCGATGGGGTTCATTATTTCATGGAAGCTTACATTTTTTGCAATATTACCGATTCCGATTTTAGCTTTTATCATGCAATATTTAGGGAAAATAATTCATGAAAAATATATGACTGCACAAGATGCATTTGGCGATTTAAATGACCGAGTTCTTGAATCTGTTGCTGGTGTTCGTGTTATTCGTGCATATGTCCAAGAAAGAGCAGACGAAAAGAAGTTTGCAGACATGAGTGAAGAAGTATACCAAAAAAATATGGTCGTTGAACGAATTGATGCACTATTTGGTCCAATTACAAAAGTAGGTACAGGTATTAGTTATGTAGTTGCTTTAGGTTACGGTGCATATCTCGTTTCACAAAATGAAATGACAGTTGGGAATTTAATCACATTTAATGTTTACTTAGGGATGGCAATATGGCCAATGTTTGCAATTGGAGAATTAATCAATGTTATGCAACGTGGGAATGCTTCCTTAGATCGTGTGCAAGAAACGCTGGACTATGAAGCTGATGTAAAAGATCCATTGAGTCCTGTGAAACTATATGATGTGAATTCCATCGGATTTGAAGATGTTGGTTTCCAATATCCAATGTCACAGGTGAAAAATCTTCAAAATATCCGAGTAAACCTTCAAAAAGGGCAAACACTTGGTATTGTCGGAAAAACAGGATCAGGAAAAACAACCTTTATGAAACAACTTTTAAAGGAATATCCTATTGGAGCTGGACAGCTAACAATTGGAGATATAGCAATTTCTGAGCAAACAAAAGAGCAAGTTCTAGAATGGATTGGATACGTTCCGCAGGATCATGTTCTATTCTCACGGACAATTCGTCAAAACATTCTTTTTGGTAAAGAAGATGCAACGGAAGAAGAGCTAGAAGAAGCAATTCGATTAGCGCATTTCCAACGTGATTTGATGAACTTGCCGATGGGTCTTGAAACATTGGTAGGAGAAAAGGGTGTCTCTTTATCAGGTGGTCAAAAACAACGGGTATCTATTGCAAGAGCACTTATTAAAAATCCAAAGATTTTACTATTAGATGATTCGCTTTCCGCAGTGGATGCGAAAACAGAAGCGAAAATTATTGAAAATATACAAAATGAACGTAGTGGGAAGACAACAATTATTACGACGCATCGATTGTCAGGTATTCAACATGCAGACCATATTATCGTTTTAGACGAAGGAATGGTTGTAGAAGAAGGTACTCATGAGGAACTTCTTCAGCAAAATGGTTGGTATAAAGAGCAATACGATCGTCAACAGCTTGAGGGGGTGTCGTCATGAGTACAGGAAAACGACTCTACCATTATGCGTTATTTTATAAAAAGCCAATTTTACTTGGTTTAATCTTTTTAACAATTGCAGTGTTTGCAGACTTAACCGGTCCATTCATCGCAAAGAAAATTATCGACGACCATATTACAGAAGGGGCTATTGATCTTCAGCCTATATTAATGCTATTAGCTGTATTCTTTGGTTTATCGATTGTAACAGCAGTTTTTAGATACTTTATGTTTATTAATCTTCAGATTGGGGCTAACCGTGTTGTACAAAAGCTGAGAAATGATGTATTTCAGCATATACAAACGTTACCAATACAGTATTTTGATAACTTGCCTGCTGGTAAGGTAGTTGCACGTGTTACAAATGATACAGAAGCTATTCGTAATCTATATGTGCAGGTACTATCTCAGTTTGCAACAAGTATTATTTCAATCGCAGGTGTTTATGTAGCTTTATTTATCCTAAATGTAAAAATGGCTGCAATGGCACTTTTTGTTGTACCAATCGTTTATGTATGGATGATCGGATATCGAAAATATGCTTCTAAATATAATCATATTGTTCGTACGAAGATCGCCGATTTAAATGCAATGTTGAACGAATCAATTCAAGGTATGTCCATTATTCAAGCTTTTAAACGAGAGAAGCAAATGGAACGTGAATTTGAAGAGATGAATGGAGAACATTACCGCTATCAAAATAAATTGCTTACACTTGATTCGGCAACTTCATTTAACTTAGTTAGTGTTTTACGATCCTTAATGTTTATTATGTTTATTTGGTATTTTGGTAGCCAGTCCATGGAACCAAATACAATCATTTCAGCAGGTATGCTTTATGCATTTGTTGATTATACGACAAGACTATTTAATCCGATTACAGGAATTGTGAACCAATTTTCGCAATTGGAGAGATCTCTTGTTGCAGGTAATCGTGTGTTCCGTTTACTTGATGAATCAGGAGAAAAAGTGGAAGATCAACGTATGGAACGATATGAAGGAAATGTTGAGTTTCAGAATGTATCTTTTGCATATAAAGAGAAGGATTATGTATTAAAAAATTTAAACTTTGTAGCCAATAAAGGGGAAACGGTAGCACTTGTTGGGCATACTGGATCAGGAAAAAGCTCGATTATGAACTTATTGTTCCGTTTCTATGATCCATCAAAAGGAAAGATTCTCATTGATGGTGTTGATATAACATCGTTACCAAGGCAAACAATACGAGATCATATGGGTATCGTTTTGCAAGATCCTTATTTATTTTCAGGAACAATCGAGTCAAACGTAAGCTTGAATGATCCTCGTATTTCCCGTAAGACAGTGGAGGCTGCATTGGAAGCAGTTGGGGGAGAGCGAGTATTAAAGAATCTTGAAAAAGGTTTAGATGAACCTGTAATTGAAAAGGGTAGTACACTATCCTCTGGACAAAGACAGCTAGTTTCATTCGCTAGAGCACTTGCTTTCGACCCTGCCATTCTAATATTGGATGAGGCAACTTCAAATATTGATACAGAAACGGAAGAAATAATACAGCATGCAATGGATGTATTGAAAAAAGGAAGAACAACTTTTATCATTGCACACCGACTTTCTACTATTAAGAATGCAGATCGAATTTTAGTATTAGATCGTGGTGAAATTGTAGAGAGTGGAACGCATGATGAGTTGCTACAGCTACAAGGACGCTATGAACAAATGTATAAATTACAAGCAGGAGTATCTCAGCACGTATAATACGTGCGGGGATATTCCCTTTTTTATGTATTGAAGTTTTCTATCGAAAATCGTATATTTAGTGAGACGAAATAAAAAGCAAGAGAGGTATCTTATGATCCTGTGGCTAAAAGATTGGAAAACAAAAATATCTTCATTCAATAGGAATATACGGTTATTCATGATGGCAAATATTCTTATACAAGTAGGTATGGGAGTTTTTTCTGTCATGTATAATTTATATTTAAAGGAGCTGGGATTTCCTGAAACCGTAAATGGTAAAGTGATTACGATGACTTCTCTTGCATCAGCAATCATGTTAATTCCTGCTGGCTTTTTAAGCGATCGTTTTGGACGAAAATGGATGATTATTGTTGGTTCGATGGTGACAGTGTTAACATTATTTTATAGAAGTGTAATCGTGGAAGAACAATCGTTAATTTATGCCGCATTTTTAACTGGACTATTCATGGCGCTTGTCCAAGTTTCAGGTGTCCCTTTCTTAGCAGAAAACTCGAATGCTAGTGAACGTATGCATTTGTTTAGTATCCATTTCTCTTTAGTGACCATTGCAAGTGTCATTGGAAGTTTCGGTGGAGGTGTATTAGCTGATGCACTACACTTGTATGCTTCTATGCCTATTCAGGAATCGATAAAATGGGTTTTAATAGTAGGTACCATTGTATTCGCACTAGGCTTAATCCCTTTATTTAAATTAAAACCAATAGCAAGACAAGAAAATAAAACTGCTAAAACAAGTGAGAAGGAATTACCAAGTTCTTTCAAAAGAAATAGCATAATCATTGTATTGTTTGGTTTTTCCAACTTGTTAATCGGTACAGGATCAGGTTTAGTTATTCCTTATTTGAACTTATACTTTGCTAACCGTTTTGATGCATCTAATTCATATATTGGTTTGATATTATCATTAGGCTCAGGAATGACGGCTATTGCAATGCTTATTGGCCCAGCACTTGTAAAAAGAGTAGGGCAGGTTCGTGCACTTGTAATTTTTCAATTACTATCAATCCCTTTTTTATTTATCACTGGTTATACCAATTCCTTGCTAGTAGCATCAATGGGATTTTTGCTACGTCAAGCACTTATGAATGCTGGAAATCCAATACAAAGTGCTATTGCAATGGATTTAGTTCATGATAAATATAAGGGGCTTGCCAATTCAGTAAACCAGATGGTATTCAATATTGGGTGGGCTAGCACTGGAGCTATCTCTACAGGATTGGTAATGACATATGGAGCATATTGGGGGTATGCTTATACCTTCACAATAACAGGAGTTCTTTATATCATAGCTTCCACTTATTTTTATGTTTTATTTGGCCGGAAAAAAATTGGTACAATGTAAAACGAAGTGATTATCATAATCTATAAAACTATTACACGTGCCGAGTTTAAGATGAGAATGAAGTTAAGTAGAGGGAGAACCAATGAGATGTGTTTGATGAAAGACAACAGGAAAAGTGTTTCTAGGATCTGTATTTGATTATTTAGAAGACAAATAAAATACTAAACTGCATGTGTTTTTTTTAGCACATGCAGTTTTTATGTTGTTAATCGTAAACGTGAAACAGCATTAGCTCATGAATCATTTTTTTTATAGTTTCTTCATCAGCTGGTACGATTCCATTCCAATTGATTGTGCCATCCGGTTCGTATTCACCTGTATATCGTACTTGTTTATAGAAGAATGAGATAGACCAGCCCGGTAATTGCTTATTTTCATATAGTGGTTTAAAGCTAAAATGCTGTAACAAAATAATCATCCTTTCATGTGACATAATTTCCATGCATACACTAGTAGAAATGACTAGTGAAGGAGCATCTACTTGTTTATTGAAAAATTACAACTTGCGATTCAAAATGAATACGCAGATTACCATTTCTATAAAGATATGTATAAATTGACGAACGATCCATATTGGCAAGGGTTTATTCAACATGCTTATGAAGATGAAAAAAGCCACTATGAAATGTTTCAACAACTCTATTATATGCTGACAGGGACTTATGTTCAAAGTCTGAAAAAAAAGCCACCTTGCATAGACTTAAAAACTTGTGCAAAGAATGCGATTAAAGATGAGTTAGAAGGAGCTGAAATGTATAAAGAAATGCTGCTCCAAATACCTGTTCAGCAAGCATATGCGCCACTATTTGTGGCAATGCATGATGAAACGGAGCATGCTATACGTTTTTCGACAATGTTCAACGCATTGTAATTCTTTTAGTGTTTGTCCTTCCTCTGCTATAATAAATTATATGCTAGAGGAAAAAGGTGAAATAGATGGATTTATTTTGGACGATTTTATTCATGGCAGCAGTCGGAGCAGCGATAGGGGCAGTAACAAATCACTTTGCTATTCAAATGCTTTTTCGACCACATGAGGCAAAATATATTGGATCTTGGCGAATCCCGTTCACACCTGGTTTAATTCCAAAGAGACGAGATGAACTTGCCAAACAACTAGGAAATACAGTAATCAATCACTTATTGACCCCAGATATTTTCAAAAGAAAATATTTTAATGAAGAAATGCAAGACAAGACTACGAAGTTAATCGTTCGACAATTAAATGAGAAAATTCTACTTTCTGATAAAACGATTGAAGATTGGTTAAAGCTAAGTGGCATTGAAAATATTGTAACGATAGCTAATACGAAAATAGATGAGCAAGTGGATATACAATTTAATCGTTTAAAAAACCGTTTTGAAAAGGAGACGATTAGACAGTTAGCTCCGGAAGATTGGCAGTTTAAAGCAGATAGTAAAATAAGAGAAATTGTGTCATACATCCTTTTTAAAGGAGAAGAATTTTTTCAGTCTGAAGAAGGTAAACGTACTGTAAAAAATTTAATTGATGATTTCCTATCTACTAAAGGAACGCTTGGAAGCATGATTCAAATGTTTGTTGGTGAATCTTCCTCTCTTGCAGGAAAAGTGCAACCAGAAATATTAAAGTTTTTAAAAGCACCAGGTACCAAAAATATGCTAGAAAATATTGTTCGTAATGAGTGGGAAAAGCTTAAAGACCGACCAATTGTGGAAATAATGGACGGCTTTGATTTTGAACCAGTCGTAAAAAATGTAAAAAGTTATTTGAAGAAGGAACTAGCAATCGAAGAGCGTTTAAGTCATAGTTTAGTTCATTATTTCCCAGAGGCGACAGAATGGACGCAAACTACGCTTGTCCCAAAATTGACTTCCTTTGCATTCATGGAAGCGGAAGCTAAGCTAGAAGAAGTATTGCGTAAAATGAAATTAGAAGATATGGTAAAAGAGCAAGTCGATTCTTTCCCAGTAGCACGTTTAGAGGAAATCGTTTTAGGTATATCGAAACGTGAGTTTAAAATGATTACAGTACTTGGTGGAGTCTTAGGTGGTCTTATAGGGATCATACAGGGACTAATCGTCTTTATTACAAGCTAAATAAAAGGAGCTAATAAAAATGGTCAATATTTACGATGATATTAATAAATTGGAAGCAACACTACGTAAAACCGATGAATTTGCTAAGGTAAAAGCAGCGGTGGAATCTGTTAAAGCAGATCCTGAGGCACTTGCATTATTCCAAAGCTTTCGTAAGATTCAACTTTCCCTTCAAGAAAAGCAAATGAAGGGGGAAGAAATTTCTGGTGAAGAGTTAGAATATGCACAAAAAACTGCACAGCTTGCTCAAGGAAATGAAAAAATCTTTCAAATGCTCCAAGCAGAAATGAGTTTAAGTCAGTTAATTGAAGAAGTAAACAGAGTTTTAATTAAACCAGTACAAGAATTATACGAAGGTATTTAATGCTAAGGATCTCCTAAAATAGGAGATCCTTTTTTAATTTAAAGACCATTATTAAGTCAACGTGGGATATAGTATTTTATATCTTAAATATATTTTAAACAACATAGAATACTAGAAACAATGATCCGCGCTTGCCGCAAGCTAAGCATGAGCCACCGAAAGATGAGTCGCTCCTTCTTAACGCTTTTGCGGAGTGAGAGGCAAGGCGTCAATCCTGGAAACATTCGATGAAATAGAAACAATTTGATAAATAAGTAAATGAACATCCTGTATTCAGGATTGTTTATTAACAATCATATAATAGCATCTACTTACCTTATCAAGAGAGTACACTGGCATTTGCGCCTTCCCAGCCGCATGACGTGCCGTATGAGACAGATGGATGCGTCTAGCGCATACAGCGGCTCATGCGGACGTGCGGCCAGCGCGAATGCATATAGATAAGTAGACTCTATAACCTAAAGCCAAATTAATCAGCACTTTAAAGAGTAGATTATAAATCAATGCTAACGTATTTAGAATTACCAATTCTATATAAACGCATGTTAATAGAAAACCTATTATTTGTAATGGCTGACACCTTCATTTGCGCCTTCCCAGCCGCATGACGTGCCGTATGAGACAGATGGATGCGTCTAGCGCATACAGCGGCTCATGCGGACGTGCGGCCAGCGCGAATGCATATAGATAAGTAGTATTCCCTGGAAACTAAAGCCTAATTTATTTGCTATTTTAAGACTACGATATACGCTTGCCACAAGATACACATGAGTCTAGGCAGGAGCAATAACTGCCCCTGATGTTTAAACACATAAAAATGAAGTTTAACAGAGCTGAAAATAATAGAAGGAATAATTTATTAGATGTCGAATTATTAATAAATGAATAACCATTCACTTATAAAGGGGAATTGCTATGTATAAGACTTTATTGTTAGAAAAAGAAGGAAGAATTGCTACGCTAACATTAAATAGACCACAAGCCATGAATTCAATGGATGATGTGATGATGAAAGAGCTAGCGGAATGTTTAGAGTCTCTTAAAGAAGATCGCTCCGTACAAGTGTTGATTATTAAAGGAGAGGGGCGTGCTTTTTCTGCTGGAGGAGACATTAAGGCAATGCTGGATACAGAGAATCCTTTTAATATTGAAGAAGTCATGGTGTATCTTGGGAGACTCGCAAAAACATTATATACATTACCTCAAATTACAATTGCCTCTGTTCACGGTGCCGCAGCAGGTTTAGGCTTCAGTATGGTACTGGGCTGCGATATTATTATCGCGGAAGAAAATAGTAAGCTCGCTATGAACTTTATTGGCATAGGGCTAATACCAGATGGAGGCGGGCATTTCTTCTTAAAAGAAAGAGTGGGAATCCCAAAGGCGAAACAACTTATGTGGAGTGGGCAACTGTTTTCAGGAAAGGAAGCGCAAAAAATCGGCATAGTGGATGAAGTGGCTTCTGATGGTTTAGGTTATACAACAGCAAATTCCTATGCACAGAAACTTCTCCAGTCGCCAATAGCGGCTATGATTGCGTCGAAAGAAATATTACACGCTACAAAAGTAGATGAACTAGCAGCAGTAGTAGAAAAAGAAGCTATAGCTCAGACTGCTTTGCGTAAAACGGCTGACCATCTAGAAGGCATTCAAGCTTTTGTTGAAAAACGCAAGCCTACTTTCAAAGGGGAATAAAAGAATGGAAGTAAAAATAGAGGTTGTTAAATCATGGGCACATACTTTTCATGAGGATGAAGCCTGACTAACCTCGATAACCTAAAAATTGCAGAAGCTTCAATGGGTATAAAAAAAGGACATAACCCCTTTGGGGGTTATGTCCTTTTTAAATTACACGTGAAATAAAACAAGTTTTCCAGCGTTGTTCACTAAACGATGAGTCGTTTTAGTAAAGCCTTTTTCTTCAATAAATTGCTCGCCTTTTTTCTTCGCGTCTTCGTCGTTATCGAAATTCCATGTTTCTTCTACAATAAGCTTTCCTGTTGGTTCAAATGCAGTAAATTTATATGTTTTCAAGAATCAACACCCCTTTGTTCTTCTTATACCTAATATTATACAACAAAAACATTAAAAGAAAAATGTAAAGTTAGCTTGACAAATGAAAGAGAAGTAAAGTACACTTTACGTAAAGTTAGCTTTACAATAAAGGTAGGAGTATACATGGAAAATTTAGTTAGAGATAAACGAATGGCATTAGGGGTGACACAGGATGAACTATCGGAAATGCTTAATGTTTCCAGACAAACAATTATTTCGTTAGAAAAGGGAAGATATAATCCATCCATCACATTAGCTTTTAAGCTTTCAAAATTGTTCAATTGTACGATCGAAGACATATTTATTTATGAGGAGGAAGATTAGTATGTATGAGAAATTTGATTTAGTGTCATTTATGTTAGGTTTGCCTCTTGCAATTGTAGTAATGGCTATTGTTTTATTAATCAATAGAAAAATAGGTAAGAAAAAACGGTGGTTCGATGAAAGATATACGAGAATACATGAAAAGGCAAGATCCATTTCTTGGATGACAACTACTGTTGTTATATTAATCGTATGGATGATTATCCTGACTATTGAAGGTCCAGGTCTTTACTTTTTCTTAATGACTGCTATTTGGGTAATTCATATGACTTCTTACTTAATAGGTGCTGTAATAGCTAGTAAGGATAACTAAAAATCGGAGGGGATTTTTATGAAAAAAAATACTAAATTTGCTCTACTCGTTTCCTTATTTGTACTAATCGGAATCCCTCTATTTTTTCTTTTGATCTCACTACTAACAAATGAACGGAATTATTTTTTATATAGTATTTTTCCTTCCTTTGCAGCTGGATTTACCGGACTAATAATCAATGTTCAACAAATAAAAAAAGAACGAAAAAGTTTGTAAACTTTTATTAAAGATTGTACACATTTCACTGTATACAATCTTTTCTTTATGATAAAATAAGAACAAATATTCGATTTTGTGAGGTGTGGTAAATGACTGGAGTTCGTTTTCTACATATAGCTGATTTACACTTAGATAGTCCATTTAAAGGGCTTACCTCTATACCGCAAAATAAATTGCAGGATATACGTGAAAGTACATTTAAAGCTTTTACAAATATTATTAATTATGCAAAAGCAAGTAAGCCTGATTTTATTTTAATTGTTGGTGATATTTATGATGGAGAAAATAGAAGTTTACGTGCTCAGCATCTATTTCAAAAAGGGATGGAAGAGCTTTCTTCTGTAGGTATCCCTGTTTTTATTTGCTATGGAAACCATGATCATTTGAGTGGCAATTGGGTGAGATTCCAACTACCTGACAATGTAGACGTGTTTGGGGAAGAAGTAGACACAAAAACACTTGAAGTGGAAGGTAATAAAGTCCATATATCAGGATTTAGTTATAAGGAGAGGCATATTCGTGATGCCATGCATGTCCATTATCCAATAGCGAATGGATTAGATTTCCACATTGGAATGCTACATGGAAGTATCGAAGGAAACGAAGAACATGATGTATATGCGCCTTTTCGACAAGCGGATTTAATAAGTAAAGGATATGATTATTGGGCACTAGGTCATATTCACAAGCGGCAAATTTTATCTGATGACCCTCCTATCGTCTACCCTGGTAATACACAAAGTAGACACCGAAACGAAAAGGGTTTGAAAGGATTCTATGAGGTTTCCTTAACAAAAGGACAAGCTAACCTTCAATTTATCCATTCTTCTGCATTTATTTATGACGAGGTAGCAGTGTCTTGTGATGGAATAATTCATGCAAATGAATTGATTGCCCTCATAGAAGTAACCCTTCGTGATTATATAGAATCAAATGGAAGTGCAATTGTTGATGTAATGTTAACTGATATTACGGAAGATACGGAAGAACTTTTACAATCTTCTACAAATGAAGAATGGCTCCAAATAATACAAGAAAGTATACGTGGAGAGGAAAATTTTATCGTTGTTCAAAAGCTCCGAATACAAATGCCTAAGGAGATATGGAGTGAATCCTCTGCTATTGTTCAGTCTATAGAACAATGGAACAATGCCGACTGGAAATATGCATTAAAGGAATTATATCAGCACCCAAAAGGTAGTAGATATCTGGAGACAATTAGTTCAGAGTTTGTGAAGGAAACGATAAATGAAGTTGAACAGCTGCTTTCAAACGTTTTAGCAAAGAGGAGTGAATAACGATGAAAATTGAAAAACTCCATATTTATGGCTTTGGAAAGCACGAAAATGTACAAATAAACTTTCAATCTGGATTAAACGTACTATATGGTGAAAATGAAGCTGGAAAATCGTCCATTCAGCAATTCATTTTGCATATACTTTTTGGCTTTCCACAAAAAAATGCACAACTATTAAGATATGAACCGAAAAGTGGCGCAATGTATGGTGGAAAGATTCAATTTTACGATGAACAAAAGGGAAGTGTGGTAATTGAAAGGATTAAAGGAAAAGCAAGCGGTGACGTCATAGTTTACTTTGAGAATGGAGACCGTGGAGGAGAAAAAGAATTAGCATCCCTCTTACATTCATATAATCGTTCTGATTTTGAGGCGATTTTTTCATTTTCACTTCTTCAATTACAGGGCTTTGAAAAATTGACTGAAGAAGAGTTAACCCGAACTTTGCTTGCTTCCGGAACGACTGGTATGGACACATTATCAAAGGTGGAAGCTCAATTTGTCAAAGAAATGGGTGAGTTATTTAAACCAAGTGGCAAAAAACCTCTCATAAATCAAAAAATAGATGAACTACGTGTATTAGAAGAAGAGTGGAAGCTATATCTAGAAAAAGTAAATGAGTACGAGCCATCTATTAATCGTTTGAGGGAAATAGACTCCCTTCTAGTCCAATCATCTGAACAAGAAAAACAAGCCCAATCGCAATTACAACTTTATATGCAATGGAAGCAATTAAAACCATTAAAAGAAAAGCAGTTGGAGCTTGAAGAATCTTTTGAAAAAGTCAAAGATCAGATTTTTCCTGCAGATGGTATTAGACGATATGAAATCATAAAAGACAAAAGAATGAGCCTTAATATTGCGAATGAACAGTTAAGAGACAATCTCAAAGAGTTAAAGAATAATAATGAAATATTGTCAGTAGAAGAATTGGAAAGATTGAAATCCTTCTTAGCATACGAAACAGAATGGCATCAGCTCAAAGCAAAACGAATACAAATAGAAGAAGAACAAACGAAAACCTTACAAAATCAAATGCAGCAATTATCTCTTGTAGGAATAGATTGGGAGAAGAACTTAAGCAACATTACAGAAGCAGATGTATCTATTCAACAAGAAGAAAAGCTAATAACTCTTTTAAAAGAACGAGAAAAGTTAGAAAGTGAACTGCTTCAGGAAAAACGTATTTTACAAATGAAAAAGGAAGATCTTCACCATCAGAAAACACGTATTTCAGAAGTGAGGCATACTAAAAAAGAGGAAAGTAAAGCAGATGGAATTAGCTTAACACTTAGCGGTGCCATCCTTCTTTTGGGAATTATTTTTAGTTTTGTCCTATCCAATTGGATGTTTGGATTAGCTTCACTAATAGTCAGTGTCATTGTTTTTGTTGGTTTTAATTATTTGAAAAAAATGATGACGCAAACAGAAGATGTACAAACATATGAAAAACTATTATTAAAAGAAGAGGACGCTCTATTTCAGCAAATTAATCAGCTGGAGAATAAAATAAATGATTTAGAGCAACGTGAGCATTCTATTAATCAGCATGTACAATTATTTCTAAATAATTATTATTTAAATAACCAACTTTCACCGAGTTTATTAAAAGAGCTATTTAATAGATTACGTTTAATTCAAGAGCAACAAATCCACCTCGATCAAATGGAAATAAAATTAAATGAAATAAACATAAGAATGAAAGAACTATTGGAGCAGTCCAAAATAGTAGCAGATATTTTCTTAATTGATGACATGTTATTCCATCAGCTTCGTGAGCACTATCTTTCAGAGAAAAAGAAATTTGAAGAAAATGAATCTATTCGAGATAAAATAACTGAGATTGTAACTAAGCAAAAAGAAAATACTTCATTGCTTGATGTGTATGCAGAAAGCATTCAAACGCTATTTCAAGAAGCAAATGCAAAGTCCGAAAGTGATTTTTATGAGGCTCATCGATTATTTGAACAAAAAGTATTTTTAGAAAAAGAATTACATCAGTTACAAATGCAATTAGGGAATCTAGAAATAGACATAGAAGACTTTGAAGAAGAGTTTGAACGGGAAACCAAGGAACAATTAACTAATATCCAGAAGAATCGTAATGAATTGATTCAAGAGAGAGCATCTTTAGATTATAAGACTAACATACTGCTCCACGATGAAAAGCAAAGTGATATGTTACAAAAACTAGAACAAAAAAAAGCAGAGCTGCAAGAATATGTGAAGCAATGGGCAGCATTAAAAGCTGTTGTTGTAGCTATAAAACAAATGATGGTGCAACTAAAAGAGGAACGTCTACCCGAAGTGCTAGACTTGGCTCAAAGCTATTTTCAAAGGCTTACTAGTCAATCATACGAACAATTGATATTAACACCAGAAGGAATCTTTGAGGCTGTGAAATATAACGGACAGCGTTTTAAAATTGCAGAACTAAGTCAAGCAACAAAAGAGCAGGCGTATATCTCACTACGTATTGCATTAGCTATATCATTAAAAACGAAAGCACCTTTTCCAATTATTATGGATGATCCTTTTGTACATTTCGATCGTTTCCGATTACAACAAGTGGTACAATTAATGGAGGAGCTACAAAAAGAGCATCAACTACTGTATTTTACATGTCATGAAAATATGCAATATGTCTGGAAGGATGTAAATGTCATACGAGTAGCGACATTATTAGCTGGAAGTGGAGGGATTGTGAAATGAAAGGTATTACACAATTACGAGTAGGGGATCCAGTAGATCATTTCTTACTAATCAAACAATCGACAAAAGGAATTACAACTGTTGGGAAACCATTTATGTCGCTTTTATTGCAAGATAAAAGTGGCGATATAGAAGCTAAATTATGGGATACAAACGAAGAGCATGAAAAGCTATTTGCAGCAAGTCAAATAGTTCGTGTCGGTGGTGAAATACAAGATTACCGTGGGAAATTTCAACTTCGTGTAAAAAGTATTCGACCTGCAAAAGCAGATGAACCGATTACAATAAATGATTTGGTTCCATCTGCTGCAAAATCTAAAGAAGAATTGATGGAAGAGCTCATGCAATTTTTCTTTGAGATGAAAAATCCGTTAATACAGAGAATTACTCGACATTTATTAAAAAAGCATCAAAATGAGTTTATGACATTTCCAGCAGCTACAAAAAATCATCATGATTATGCATCTGGTTTGATTGATCATATCGTATCCATGTTGAAGCTAGGAAAAGCTTTATGTGATCTTTATCCAACACTTAACAAAGACTTACTATTCGCGGGAATTATTTTGCACGATATAGGAAAGGTACTAGAGCTGTCTGGACCTGTAGCAACTACGTATACAATTGAAGGTAATTTACTTGGTCACATTACAATTATGGTGAACGAGATATCGAAGGCTGCAGAAGAGCTTCAAATTGAAGGAGAAGAGGTAATGCTCCTTCAACATATGGTACTTAGTCATCACGGTAAAGAAGAATGGGGAAGCCCAAAACGTCCAATGGTTCGCGAAGCCGAAATCTTGCATTATATTGACAATATTGATGCGAAGATGAACATGTTAAATCGGGCTTTAGATAAAACGAATCCAGGTGAATTTACAGAGCGCTTATTCCCACTTGAAAACCGTTCATTCTATAAACCTACATTTGAATAATAAAAAAACGTAAAAGCTCTATGCTTTTACGTTTTTTTCTGATCAGATGAGAAAAAAAGGGGAGAGTGACTCAGTCACTTTCCCCTTTTCAATAATATTCTAGATAATAGTGTAGACGAGGTTTAGTCCAAAGTGTCCATAAAAAGACATTGGGCTTATCTAATTATTTTTCACTATCAGTAGTTGTATCTGCTTCTTCTTCAGTTGTACCTTCTTCAGCAGGTGCGTCTGAAGCATTTAAAAATTGATCTAACGCAGTTTTTAAGTCTTCATCTTTAATTTTGATATCAGCGTCTTTCATCATCTTCGAAACTTTAGTCAACAATGTAGAAGTATCTGCTTTTTCAAGCTTTAATTGTTTCTCAAGTTCTGCTTTTTTATCTTCATATGATTCTTCGATTGTACGCTTGTCCGTTACTTCAATAATGTGGAAACCATGTTGTGATTGAACTGGATCACTAATTACATTTTTTTCTAATGCAAAAGCAGCTTCTTCAAATTCTGGTACCATTGCACCTTTACCAAACCAACCTAATTCTCCACCAGATTGTTGAGCTGCCGGTTCAGTAGAATATTCTTTTGCTACTTCAGCAAAGTCTTTGCCTGATTCTAGTTCACTTTTTACTTTTTTAGCAGTTGCTTCATCTGCAACTAAAACGTGGCGAGCGTTAATTTCGTTTTTAATATTTTCATATTTTGCCTTAACTTCTTCTTCTGTAACGTCTACATCTTCAATTAAAGCTTTTTCTTGCAGTAAGTTAAGTTCTAAGTACTTTTTATATGATTCTTCTGTATAACCTTGTTGTGCGATCATAGCTTCGAAGTTTTCGCCTAATTGCTCTTTGTCAGCTTTCAATTGAGCGTCTACTTCTTTTTTAGTCACATCATACTTAGAATCAAGTACTTTTTCAATCATAAGAAGTTGAAATGCTTGGTCTCCAATAGATGATTTCATTTCTTCATATAGATCGTTTTGCGTGATATCTCCAACTTTTGAAGTAGCAATTACTTCACTGTTATCTGCAGAATCATTGCTACATGCTCCTAATGCAAGGACTGATGCTGCAAGTGTAAATGACAATACTGTTTTTTTCATTGTTTTCTCTCCTAACTTCTTCGTGTTGCAGTAGTTACTATAACATAAACGAAATAAAAACAAAAATAGTTCCCATTCATTTGCCTACCGATTTTTTTCAAAATCGCATAGGATACATTGAAAAGGAGGTGTTCAAAATGGGAGGACAATATAATGGTGGTTACAACAATGGCTCTGGCTTTGCTTTGATTGTTGTGTTATTTATTCTTTTAATCATTGTAGGCGCAGCGTTCATCTACTAATGAAAGGGCGGACTAAGATCGTTTAAAACGATCTTGGTTCTTCTTTTCATCCTTTTTTTTTTATTAAAAGAAATGACCCAGCATCATTTACATGATTTGGGTCAATTTTTTCTTTTTCAAATAAGAAAGTATTAAATGTTTTACAAAGTAAATGTCCAGTTGCAGTCGCCGTTAGCTCGATGTCAAATGCCAGTTTGCTCCTGCAGAAAGCTCGTCGCAGAAAACAGTCATTTGATTGTCGCTGGCTTCTTTCACTTTTCTTATACTGTATAAACTAATTCCACATAGAAGCTTACAAGAAGTATCGTAATCAATATATTAATGGTACGAAAAATCTTTGGGTGTTTTTCTTCTGGAATTTCTTTTGACATTACTAAAGCGAATGTCATTCGATTGATTTGTATTAAGTAAAATGCTGAGAATAGAATCAACGTAAATATAATCATGTCTAGTCTCCCTTCATATACTAGTAAGCATATCAAAGAAGGAACATAGTTTACAAGTAGTAGATATTGTTAAGGTTGGGCTGGAGCCACTAATATCTCATAACCAGCATCTGTTTCTTCAATAAGTGCTGTTTTAGGTGACTTACTTAAATTTTTTACATAAATTAAATCTATTAAACAAATTCCACAGTGATAAGCTAATAACATAGTAAAGTAATGAGCAAACATAGGAACTAATAAAGCAGCGATGACTAAGGATAGATTAAGAAATATAAACGGTGCTAACAATGAAAAAATAAATCTATTCTTATTAATTGGTTCAATCACACGCAAATTAACGATTGGCAAAAAGCCATATTGCTTAATAATTAAAAATTTTACTTTTTCTCTATAACGAAAAAGAGGAATATAGTGTAAAAGTTTATGAATTGGATAGATACTTAAAAATGTAAGTAAGAATATCCAAAAGTAATCATCGGATTTGGTGGAATCATTAATAATTCCTAACAAAACATATGCGACAGAAAAAACAGTTATAACGAGCAAAGAAGATAAAAGAAAAAGACGATCTAAGCCGTATTGTTTTTTCACATTAATTGTTTTCCAGCAATGCAAGTGTATGCATCTCCTATACGTAAGTGAATATCTTTCAGATACATACAATACGATGTTTCCTTGTAAAAAGCAATAGGGAATATATTAAAATTTATATAGCGCTTTCATCCCTTGATGCAATTACATTGTTTGTGAATGTTTCATCAATATTTTTAATAGAACGCTCGAATATTTCCATAAAGTCATCCCCATATATATTACGAATGACAGCCATCACATCCATAAATTCAGGGAATTTGCCATACAGCTCCTTCATCGGTATAGAACCTTCGATTACAGAGTGGGGTGTATCATGATAATTGTGATACATTTCTTCTAATAATGTTTTTCCTTTTGGAGTCACATCTACATATGTGTTTCGTTTGTCTGTATCTCTCTTAGAAAAGGAAAGAAGTCCTCGTTCTTCTAGTTTTTTTGAGAAGTTAAAAGCGGTAGAAACATGCATTACTCCAAATTTTGCTACGTCCGAAATAGTCGCTCCTTCTAAATGATACGATATCCATAGAATATGATGTTCATTAATGTTTAAGTCATAGGGTTTTATCCATATTTGCCAATCTTTTTCTACAGCTTTCCAAAGTGCTTTGGAAAGCTGAGCAATTCGTTGACTATAAAGCATTGCTTCTTTCATCGTATAAAACTGTTCTGTCATGTCCAACCCTTCTTTCTCGATTCTTTTCTTTCGAACATTATAGCAAGAAAGTATGTATGTGGAAATATAATATTATTCAAAATATAATAATTTTATAAAAAAAGAGAAATGCGTTTAATCATGAAGTTGACTAAATGCATTCCTCTTTTTTTAATTTACTACCTTCTCTTTCGGTTTTGGAAGTGTTCTTTCTAGTTCTTCGATTGCTTGTTGGATGGAACTAATTTCTGCTTGGAGTTGATGCTGAAGTGGAGTGGTTTCGCGCTTCCATTCAGTGATATCCTTTTTAAGCCCTTGGATTGTTTCAGGCACTACTTCCTTTGACTCTTTACTTAACCGGCTTATTGAACTTTTTAAATCTTGTAATTTTATTTTAACTTCCGCAAGCTTGTCCTTATAATCCAGTGAAGTTGTTTTAATGGAAGATCGAAGCTGACTACCTGATTGTGGAGTCGAAAGAAGCACGGAAACCGAACCTGCGATTGCACCAGTAGCAATCCCTATTAAAAATTGTGAAACTTTCATTTCATCACCCCTTTATATGTATTATTCCTCTCCTTACAATAATTAAAACATAATTTACTGTACAAAAAAAGCTTTCCTATGAAAAGGAAAGCTAGTAATTTAAGCTGTTAAGGCAGTTTCAAATTTTGAGCGTTTTATTAACTTTCCAATTATCGGATAAATAATGAAGAATGCAACCGCATTTATAGCCACTGCAGGGAGTACAACTAATACAAATAATTCTCCAAATAATGCACTAGCTCCAAAAACGAAAATTGCACTTGATAAAAATACTGTTCCAGATACTAGCGTTCCTACACATGTTAGCACAATTGCAACAGGTAATTTTTTTGCATATTTACTAAGTAATAGTACTAAACCGAAGAAAACAAACGCTGTTACGCTTTTATCAATCACGTTTGGAATAAATCCTCCTGGGAATGTAGAAAACAATCCCGAAATGATTCCAGTAGAAATTCCAAGTAAGAAAACGCTTTTAACCTCTGGAAATAATAATATACTGATAAACATCATTGTTAACATGAAATCTGGTTTCATCCCACCATTAAATCCTGGGATAACAATATAAAGAACTGCACCTACACCTACTAATAGGGACATTAATACTAAATTTTTTGTATTCAATTCTCATCTCTCCTCAGCTTTTCTAAGCTCTATTTGTAAGATTCCTCTAACGTATCCTCTTGACCGCTAGCAAGAAACTTACCTAGATTGTAATTCTTTTCGAATCTAAATGCAACAACTAATTGTTTAGCTTTTCATATACCTCTTTCGCTAAATCTTGGATAATTTCAGGTGAATATGTTTTTTCTTTTGTATTCCATGTTGCACGGAACCCGTCTGTTTGGTCGTATCTAGGAATGAAGTGTAAATGGAAATGAAATACACTTTGTCCTGCAGGTGCACCGTTATTGTTTAGTAGGTTCATTCCTACTGGGCCATATGCATCTTTTAAAGCAGAAGCGATTTTAGGAACTACTTTAAATAGATTACTTGCTTCTTCTTCTGATAAATCATACACATTTTCTTTATGGTTTTTTGGTATTACAAGTGCATGGCCTTTTGTCAAAGGCATAATATCCATAAAGGCGTAAACATGCTCATCTTCATAAATTTTTGCGCTAGGAATAGAACCATCAATTATTTTGCAAAAAATACATTCACTCATGAAAAAACCTCCTATTCATTCTTACGATGAGTTTACCATATAATATATAGATTGGGGTGGATGAAAGAAGATTTTTCCTATTAGCTTTGGTAAACTATTTATTAGAGATGAGGTGCAGAAATGACAGTATTAGAAGTAAATAATGTGACAGGCGGCTATACAAGGAAGCCGGTTTTACATGATCTAACTTTTTCGATTGGTAAAGGAGAATTAGTTGGATTAATTGGATTGAATGGAGCAGGGAAGAGTACAACTATTAAGCATATCATTGGAACAATGAACGCTGCACAAGGTGAGATTCGATTAAACGGAAAAATGATGAAAGAAGACCCAGAAATATACCGTTCTTCTTTTTCTTATATTCCAGAAACACCTGTGCTATACGATGAACTAACATTAATGGAGCATTTGCAATTGACAGCTATGGCTTACAACTTAGAACCATCTGTATTTGAGGCACGAAAGGAATCTTTGTTAAAAGAGTTTCGTATGGAAAAAAGGCTTAACTGGTTTCCTTCCCATTTCTCTAAAGGAATGCGTCAAAAAGTTATGATAATGTGTGCTTTTTTAGTGAGTCCATCATTATATATTATCGATGAACCATTTGTGGGACTAGACCCATTAGGAATACAATCACTCCTAGATCAAATGAAAGCAAGAAAAGATGAGGGAGCATCCGTACTTATGTCGACGCATATATTATCTACTGCAGAAAGATATTGTGATCGAATTTTACTTTTACACAACGGGAAAATTAGAGCACAGGGGACAATGGATGATTTGCGGGCTGTTTTTAATATGCCATATGCGACATTAGATGATTTATATATCGAAATGACGAAGGAACAAAACGATGAAAAACTTGCGTGAAGTATGGAATAAACGGTTTGTTTTTTATATAAATGAGTTGCAGAAATACTTAAAGTTTATAGCAACTGGTCATATTGCGGTTGTCTTTGTTTTTGCAATTGGAGCAGCAGGATATGCCTATAGTGAATGGTTAAAAACAGCCCCAACCGATTTCCCGGCTTTTTTACTCGTAGCTTTTGTATTGAGTTTGTTTTTAGTGATAAGTCCCCCTGTCACATTAATGAAACATGCCGATGGTGTTTATTTTCTTCCTTTGGAGACAAAACTACCCGATTATTTAAAGCTTGCTTTAAGATGGACATACTTTTCAAGTGTCTTTGTTTCTATCGCAATTTATGTTGTTTCAATTCCTTTGCTAACTAAAATAGGCGGTTTATCTAAAAATGAGATTTTCATTTTATTTTTAATTTTACTTGTACTAAAAAACTGGAGCATTCAAGTGGAATTTAATTACCGATGGGCTTCAAATGGTAAGTACGTTTGGATAGATCGTTTTGTAAGATTTCTTTTAATATTCTCCGTATTTTACTTTCTCATGAGTGGTTATTATATAGTTTCTATTGGAGCAGTTGTAATTGGGGTGATATACCTCATAGTTTGGCAAAAGAAAAAGAAAGAGATTGCATATCCATTTGATCATTTTATAGAAGTGGAACAATCCCGAATGATGCGTTTTTATCGATTTGCCAATATGTTTACTGATGTCCCACATATTAGAGGTAAAAAGAAAAGAAGAAAATGGCTGGATGGCTTTTATAAACTTGCACCATTTGCACAAAAAAATGCTCAGTTATATTTAGTGTTGCGTACGTTTATTCGAACAGATGATTATTTTTATTTATGGGTTCGATTGACCTTTTTATCTGTAGTAGGCGCTATTTTTATTCCTTTCCCAATCGTTGCGATTATTTTCACTGGTGCTTTAGCATTTGCCTCGGTCATTCAGTTAAAACATGCACTTCTTTCAGGACATGAATTTCGAATGGATTTACTATTTCCAATAGATTCGAATGCTAGAAAAATAGCTGTAAATAAGTTGCTTCGCATTATACAATTTGTACAGGCATTATTTGTCTTGTTAGCGATCTTAATTTTTTCAGAATACACTAACCTCATGCTATTAGTGCCACTAGCGATATATGTAATATCTGAAATAACACTTCGAATGAGTAAGCAATAAAAAGAAGGCTGTCGTCACGGACAGCCTTCTTTTTATTTTTGATAATTTATTGCAGCGGTTCCTAACGTTTTAGCTGCGATTAGCATGGCACGTTCATCAAAGTCAAACTTTGGACTATGGTGTGGGAAGACTTCACCTTGAGGCATAGCCCCCGTGAAGAAAAATGTTCCAGGAATGTTTTCTAAATAATAGCCAAAATCTTCGCCAATCATGAGGAGTTCAGATTCTTGAACCTTTTCAACTCCGGGAATTTCATTTGCTACAGATGCTAGAAATTCTGTTTCTGATTTATGGTTAATAACTGGCGGATACCCTCTATCGAAGTTAAATGAGTATGTACAGTCGGCTGTCAGACATGTTCCCTTAATAACACGTTCTAGTTCATTTTCCATCAAATCACGAACTTCTGCATTAAAAGTACGCACTGTACCAGCAAGTTTAACAGAATCTGCAATAATATTGAATGCATTTTCGGCTACAAAAGAACCAACTGATAGAACAGCAGCTTCTGTTGGATTTACTCTTCTAGAAACTAGCTGTTGCAAGTTTACAACTAATTGAGAAGCAACTAAGATTGCATCCTTCGCTTGATGAGGATTGGCACCATGACCACCTCTACCTTGAATAGTTATATGAAAACGGTCGGCAGCTGCCATAATAGGTCCGGATTTATATTCAATTGTGCCAAGGGGGGTTAATGACCACAAATGCGTACCGAAAATAACGTCGACACCTTCTAAACAGCCTGCATCAATCATCGGTTTAGCTCCACCAGGCGCATATTCTTCCGCATGTTGATGAATAAAAACATATTCACCAGATAATTGGTCCTTCAATTCATTGATTGATCGAGCGAGAATAAGTAGTGTGGCAGTATGTCCATCATGCCCGCAAGCATGCATAACTCCGGCAACTATTGATTTGTATGGGACATCCTTTTCATCTTGTATTGGAAGTGCATCAAAGTCAGCGCGTAGTGCAACTGTTTTACCAGGAAGTGCACATTTAACTCTTGCTACAACTCCATTCCCACCAACATTTGCTTGAAAAGGAATTCCTAATTCTGTGTAAAAGTCTTGAATATATTTTGCTGTTTTTGTTTCTTGAAAGGATACCTCAGGATGCATATGTAAGTAACGGCGAATTGAAACCATATCGTTAAAAGAGTTCTCTAATTTGTTTAATAATTCTTCTGTCAAAATCCTCGCCCCCGTTAATTTCTTTTAGTTATATTATAACAGAAAAAAAGAAGCTTTCATCTCAAGCTTCTTTAGGCAATGATTTATAAGTAGATACATAAGGGGCACTTGTGAAAATCTTTTGCTTATCTGCTACATGGTCAAAATTTAATGGATTTGATTTTTTCCATACTTCAAAACTATTTGATCCAGACCATTCTGTTAAAATAATATACGTGTCAGACTTCAAGGGCTTCAGTACACGAAGAGCGATAAAACCAGGCTCTTTTTCAACTGTTTCAGTTAATTTGGTATACTGATATTCAAATATAGGACGTCCTTCATCGGAAAGAGGTATGTGTTGCAAAACGAAATACCCTTTTTCGGAAAACCTACCATAAGACTCTAGAATTTCATATTTACGTGGTACTTGGAAAACAGACTTGCCAGAAGTTTCATGAATCAGAACAGAGTTACCGACACCATGTAAAAGAAACAAATCTTCTTTTGGATGCTTCTTTTTAATTGAATCCATAAATTCGGGTGTTCCAGATGTTATATAAAAGTTCATATAATTAACCTCCACTTTCTTTATTGGTAATACTTTTCCCCTTAAAGTCAAATTAAAAACTCTATTTCAAAATAAAGACTGGAAATGCAGGACAAATTTATGACAATTACATTATATTTATATACAATAAGCAAGAGAACGTCTATAGTTGAGACGTATATTGAACAGGGTACAGTTATATAGAAGAAAGGTAGGAAAAGGGAATGTCAACTTTTAATGATACAATACTACGTGCAGCTCGTGGAGAAGCAGTAGATCACACACCAGTATGGTATATGAGGCAGGCTGGCCGTTCACAACCAGAGTATAGAAAAATTAAAGAAAAATACTCGTTAGAACAGATTACGCATGAGCCTGAGTTATGTGCCTATGTAACACGTCTTCCAGTAGAAAATTACAATGTGGATGCAGCTATACTATATAAAGATATCGTAACTCCTCTAACTGGAATTGGAGTAGATGTAAAAATAAAAGCGGGTGTTGGCCCTGTCATTTCGAATCCGATTCGAACTGTGCAAGATGTGTATAATCTTGGGGACCTATCACCAGAAGATGATGTACCTTTTGTTTTAGAAACGATTAAACTTCTAACAACGGAACAATTGAATGTTCCACTAATCGGATTTGCAGGTGCACCTTTTACATTGGCAAGTTACATGATTGAAGGTGGCCCTTCGAAAAGTTATAACAAAACGAAAGCATTTATGGTTTCTGAATCTCAAGCATGGTTTGCTCTAATGGACAAGCTAGCTGATATGATCATTGTTTATATAAAAGCACAAGTCAAAGCCGGAGCTAAAATGATACAAATTTTTGACTCTTGGGTTGGAGCTTTAAACGTAGCAGATTATCGTATTTTCATTAAACCAGTAATGACACGTATTTTCAATGAGCTTCGTGAGACAGGTGTTCCTTTAATAACGTTTGGTGTTGGAGCTAGTCACTTAGCAATGGAATGGCATGATTTGTCGGTGGATGTAGTCGGAATCGACTGGCGTTTATCTATTGAGGAAGCGCGTGCTAAAGGATTAACAAAAACGCTTATGGGGAACCTAGATCCTTCTTATCTGATTGGTAATTGGGAAGAAATCGAAAAACGTGCAAAAGTTATTGTAGAACAAGGAGTAGCAAATCCAGGACATATCTTTAATCTTGGACATGGTGTATTTCCAGAGGTAGATCCGGACACGCTGAAGCGCTTAACGACTTTAGTACATGAATATAGTAAAGAATTGATTGCAGCAAAATCTAACTAAACTATCTTGAGGTGATACGAATGAAAAAAACAATGGGATTACTAGTAATGGCATATGGAACACCATATGAGGAAGCAGATATAGAACGCTACTATACACATATCCGTCATGGACGTAAACCAAGTGAAGAGCAATTGGCCGATTTAACTGGTCGCTACAAAGCAATCGGAGGAATTTCTCCACTTGCTAAAATTACAGAAAACCAAGCGAAAGGTCTTTGTAAACGTTTAAATGAAATTCAAGATGAAATTGAATTTAAATTATACATTGGATTAAAGCATATTGAACCTTACTTAGAAGATGCAGTGGCTGAAATGCACAAAGACGGTATTACAGAAGCAGTTTCCATGGTATTGGCTCCTCACTTCTCAACATTCTCGATTAAATCGTATAACGGTCGAATTAAAGAAGAGGCAGAAAAACTTGGCAACTTAAAAATTACATCCGTTGAAAGCTGGTATGACGAGCCTAAATTCATTCAATATTGGACCGAAAAAGTTGGCGAAGCATTTGCGGCGATGTCTGAAGAGCAACGTGAGAAAGCTTGCTTAATCGTTTCAGCGCATTCTCTACCAGAAAAAATTAAAGAGCTAGGCGATCCATACCCAGAACAATTGAAAGAAACTGCTGACTTAATCGCAAAAGCAGCTGGCGTGAAAAACTATGCTGTTGGCTGGCAAAGTGCGGGACAAACTCCAGAACCATGGATTGGTCCAGATGTACAAGACTTAACACGTGAATTACATGAAGAAAAAGGCTTCACAACATTCGTTTACACTCCAGTTGGATTTGTAGCAGAGCACTTAGAAGTGCTATACGATAATGACTACGAATGTAAAGTAGTTTGTGACGAAATCGGCGCAACCTATGTTCGTCCAGCTATGCCAAATGCACAACCTCTTTTCATCGATGCAATGGCAGACGTCGTATTAAAACACTTAAAAGCTTAATCATAGAAAGCAAACCTCTAGCATAGTTCTCGCTAGAGGTTTTTTTATTGTTCGAAAAAAAGTATCTCAGAAAATCTCTAGGAATCTCAGAAAATTCCTGGAGTATCTCAGAAAATCTTGGAGTATCTCAGAAAATCTCGGAGTATCTCAGAAAACCTCGAGTATCTCAGAAAATCTCTGGGAATCTCAGAAAATCCCGGGTGTATTTCAGAAAATCTCGAGGGATCTCAGAAAATCGCGTGAGTATCTCAGAAAATCTATGAGTATCTCAGAAAATCTTGGGGTATCTCAGAAAATCCCAATTTTCTTCCGATATACTGTTTTTCTTCCTTGATTGATGCTCTGTAAATTGCACTTCTTCAACATATAGTATGCTTCATGTGAAGAAGATAAACCGAAAAAGTCTTTGCATTCGGCAGTGGTGATAGAATCTTTGATTAATAAAAAATAATCATCCATATTATGTGCAATAGGATTACGATCAACAGCTTTACAATTGGTGCATTTCCATGTTTTATTAGTTATTTTACATAAGGATTTCCCACAGTTTTTGCATAGCAATCCTCTAATGAGAGTTCCAGGATGTATATTCCATCTTTCACAAAGAGGTTTTTGTTGAAAGGTACTACTGCGTCTCAATTGAATTGTCTTTATCATTTCCTCAAATCGAGAAGTGTTTATGTGGTCCTCTTTATTATTAAGATTTTGAATATAAAGAGGAAGATTTTTACGAAAGAAAATCGGCTCGTCTGGGGGTACATTTTCTAATATGACACGATTAGAAGAATAAACAATTGCTTTAAATATAGGGAGAGGCAATTGCATTTGCCCAATAGCGTGTATATGTCTATTGATTTGCGTGATTGGGCATTCGAAGGGTGTTCTTACTCCATCCAGGTTCCGTATAACCTGTCCTTTATGTGGTTGAAAAGTAATCGTTCCAACCATATTTTTCACTTCAATAATGAGTAAGTATTTTTTGGTAACAATAAGCGTATCTAACTGAATGTAAAGATAATCATGGATTTTCAACTGAAGGTCAGTAAAAATGTACAGGTCTTTTGGGAAACTTACTTCCAAAATACTGCGGTCTACTAGTTGTTCTCCAGCAAAACCTGCTTCTATTTTATTTAATTGTTCACATATTTCATTTGTCTTTGGATGTGAGGTGTGAAGTCTAATGAGAAGTCGATTTGATGCTATGTGGGATTGCGGAGGATTTCGAGAAATAATTGTTATCAGCCCCTTTTCATAATTCTAACAGAGGGATAAATTATCTCCTAATTGCGACTATTCCATTTTTGATTGATTTTTCGATGTATTTCAATCTTTTTTCACAGATTTCGGCTAGAATGGTTAAAAAGGAGGCGAATTCTTGAGAAAAATAATAGGTTTATTCTTTTTATGTGGAATGCTGTCAGCCTGTTCAGATAAAACATTTCCACCCATTGATTCGTCTACGGATTTTGTAGCAAGCTTAAACACATTGGAGCCATCCATTCAATTTATTTCAAAAAATCTAAAATTAATAGAAACTTGGGAGTTGGATAAGCCATATACGGGATTTACACATGTCTCAGATGATTACATATTTTTGTATGGTTACACATTAGAAGAAGCAGAACTTTTTCAAATTTCTACGGGAAAACTTATTGCAACTTACCCTGTCCATGAAGGAGCTACCTTTGCATATGCAGTTAAAGAAACTATATATGTTGCAAATGGGAAGGAAAATACGGTTACTTCATATGATGTAAAAGGGAGTGAAATTGCTAAAGCTGATACTGGTCGATATCCGATGTCGATGATTGCAGATCATAACAATTTGTACGTTATTAATTTCAAAGACACGATATTGTCTGTCTACAATATAAATGATTTAAAATTAGTTACTACTTGGGAAATACCTACATCCTCCCACGGTCTACATTTGGTTGATAACGAGCTTTGGGTTGGTGGACATGGTGCAGGAAGCCAGGCAAATAAAGTTATTAGCAAGTACAATATACAGAGCGGAGAACTGCAGGGAGAAATGGAAGCACCAATGATGCCTATAGATTTTGCGGATGCGTCTGATGGATTCGTTTATGCTGTTAGTCATGGTAATAATTATGTTTATAAATTCACTAAAGGAGGAGAACTGGTTTCTTCAATTAAAGTTGGAGCCAATCCTTTCTCCATTACATCTTTTGGCGAAAGCCTTGTAGTAGCAGGTTATGACGATCATCAAGTTTACTTCTTACAAAATGGAGAAGTAATAAAGAAGGTTTCAGTTGGTAAAGGGCCTTTTCAACTGATTAAGAGGGAGGCAAGTAAATGACGACTATATTAGTTGTAGATGACGAACAGGATATGCGAAAACTAGTTGAAATGCATTTACAAAAGGCTGGCCTCCAAGTAATCCAAGCTGAAAACGGGAATCAAGCAATCGAACTTCTACAAAGTACAGAAATCGATCTTATTCTCTTAGATGTTATGATGCCTGAAAAGGATGGGTTTGCTGTTTGTGAAGAGATTCGTCAGTTTTCTGAAGTTCCTATTATTTTCTTAACAGCGCTTGATGCAAAGAGCGATTTAGTAAAAGGACTACAGCTTGGTGGAGATGATTATGTTGTAAAGCCATTCACGGCAATGGAGTTAACTGCTAGAATCAATGCAATACTTAGAAGAACTGGATATTCCTCGAATAATGATATTATAACAAAGGGAATATTAGTAAATGACATTGTGGGGAGACAACTCAAGAGAGATGGTTTTAAAATTGTCCTTACTTTGAAAGAATATGAACTCATCTATTTATTCATGGAGAATGAAGGAAAAGTTTTCTCTAGGGAGCAGTTGCTAGAATTGCTTTGGGGTATACAGTATGAAGGTGGTACACGCACTGTTGATACGCATATAAAAACGCTTCGTCTGAAACTCGGTGAAGTTGCTGGGAAATACATTGATACAGTTTGGGGAATAGGATATCGTTTTGAGGTTAAAGAATGAAAAAGTTATCCTTTAAAATTTGGATGCTGTTGCTTGTCTTTATTGCTACTACCATTGTTTTCTTAGTCGTATTTACAAATTTTTTATATGAGGAGCTGTATGTGCAATATACGGAGAACTCTATGAAAGAGGTTGCAGAAAATTTACATCGTACATATGATGGTGGAGTTGTCTCAGACGAATTTATTAAACAAACAGAAGAGTATAATCGTTTTTCGAATATAGAAGCTTTTACTGTTCGAAATCCGAGGGAATTGAGTGCATGCGTTCCTTTCGATATCGATTATGAAAGTTTAATAGGAGCAGAGGAAAGAGCAGAACTGCTTGCCGGTAATTCAGTTACGAAAAGAGGGTTTGAAAGTAGATTTGATCGAGAAGTTGTATCGGTTATTTACCCTCTTGTCGATGAAAATCGGTTAGAAGGAATTATTTATTTATATGTACCATTAACAAAAATAACCGAAATGGCTTCTAAAGATGTTGTCTTTTTAATTGGGATTGTTTCTTTACTGTTAATAGGAATGGCTTATATTAGCCTAAAAAGTCTACAGAAAGTGTTAACACCATTGGCAAGGTTAAAAGAAGCAGCTCTTTCGATGGCAGGCGGAAATTATACTACTCGAGTGAATGTGGAGTCTCAAGATGAGATTGGTGAGCTCGCTCAAACCTTTAACCAAATGGCAGCTTCTATACAGGAGGAAGATGAAAAAAAACGAGATTTCCTTTCAATTGTTTCGCATGAATTAAGAACACCAATTAGTTATATAAAAGGTTATGGAGAGGCTTTTGAACAAAAGCTTATACCAGAAGAGAAACAAGAAGAAATTTATAAACTAATCGTTCGAGAGGCAGATCGCATGCAAAAGTTAACGAATGATTTGCTAACCGTTGCTAGAGCAGAAAACGATGAAGATGTCGAGACTGGACCGATTGTTTTAGCGGAAGCCATTCGTGAAGTAATTCAGCTCGTACAATCTAACGCTTATGAAAAAGAAATATCATTTATTGTAACGGTTGATGAAGATACCATATTAAATGTGGATGAACCGAAAACAAAGCAAATATTGATAAATGTTTTGGAAAATGCGATTCACTATTCGCCAAACCGGTCCAGTATAAGCATTAGCAATAAAACGACAAAAAAGGATACGACAATTGAAATAAAGGATGAAGGATGTGGTATGGAAAAAGAGCATTTAGCTCATATTACGGAGCGTTTTTACCGCGTGAATAAAGCAAGAAGTCGTTCAGACGGGGGCACAGGATTAGGACTTTCCATTGCCTCCCAATTAGTTGCTATTCAAAAAGGAAAGCTAGAATTTACTAGTGAAGTTGGAAAAGGAACGACTGTATACATTACATTACCTATTTGGGAGGATTCATTCGAATGAAAAATATTTTAGCTATACTTGCATTAGTAACTTTAACGTTAGTAGGTTGTTCTTCTAAAGATACAACACATGACGAAGGTTCACATAATGAAGGTACTTTAGAAGAGGTTGTAGTAGATATTCAAACAGAAGAGACATTACCTGTTGGAGAGGAAATCACACTTTCAGCAAAAGTTACTCAAGGCGAGGAAGCTGTTAACGATGCGGATAAAGTGGAGTTTGAAGTATGGGAGTCTGGGATGCGCGACCAAAGTGAAATGTTAGAAGGTACTTTCACGAAAGACGGTGTTTACGAAGCTAATTATACTTTTGATCATGATGGTGTCTATTATATGTTTGCCCATACAACAGCACGTGGCCTTCATGTTATGCCGAAACAAGAATTAAAGGTCGGAAATCCTGACATGAGTAAAGTGAAACCAGACGACAGTGATGATTCTATGCATCACGAATAAATACTTGCTAAAAAAACAAAATGAGTGTATTATATTGACTAGATGACCGATTTGGTTTTCTAGTCATTTTTTTCTTTAGGGGTGAAATCGATGGATCGGAAGCAGGAAATACTAACAGCAGCAACGAAATCTTTTTCGCTTTTCGGTTATAAAGCTACAACAATGGATCAAATCGCCAAAATTGCAAACGTTGGGAAAGGAACTATTTATACATTTTTCGAAAACAAAGAAGTCCTTTTTCAAGAAATTGTCCTTCAAATGATAGCTGAAATGAAACATGAGGCTACGAAAGCGATTAAAGAGGATGGTTCGTTTCAGAAAAATGCTCACGCGGCATTGATGAAGATGTTGGAGTTTAGAGAAACACATCAGCTATTTGTAAAAATAATAGATGAAGAAAAAGAATTACGAACACCTACCGTTCAACAAGTAGTCCAACAAGTGGAACAAGCAATAGTTTCGTTTGTGAAAGAAAAGATTGATAAATATATAGAAAGAGGAGAAATTCGACAAGTTAATAGTGAACTTGTAGCATATTTACTATTAAAAACGTATCTTGCTCTAGTGAATGATTGGAACATAACTCATGACCAATCTTTATCGGAAGATGAAATTTCAACTATTATTCAAGATACTTTCTTTCGTAGTCTCTTAAATTGAGACTCCTTTTTTTGAAGAAAAATGACTGAATGAACATTTTAGTCAATTAGTTTTGGAGGGAAAAAAATGATAAAAGCAGAATGGAAAGCAATCTTTAAAAACCGGAAAGTATTGGTTTCAATTATTGCGGTGTTATTTATACCAGTTTTGTATGCGGGCATGTTTTTATGGGCATTTTGGGATCCTTATGCAAAATTGAGCGATCTACCAGTGGCTATTATCAATAGCGATGAAGGGGTAGATTATAACGGGACGAAACTGGCTCTAGGAGAAACATTAACGGATAAACTGATAGATAGTGAACAATTTAATTTTGAATCTGTCTCCAAGAAGGAAGCAGAACAAGGATTATTAGATCAAGATTATTATTTACTAATTGAAATACCAAGTAATTTTTCACAGCATGCAACAACATTATTAGAGGAACAACCAGAAAAAATGGTTATTACGTATAAAGCGAATGAAGGATATAACTTTTTAGCATCACAAATTGGTAACTCTGCAATGGAACAAATTCGTGCACAAGTGAATGAAGAAGTTACGACTACTTATGCGGAGCAACTTTTTTCTTCTATTAACAAACTTGGTGATGGATTCGCTGAAGCATCAGACGGTGCAGGTCAAATAAAAGACGGTGCATCTGAACTTAACGATGGAGCAAGTGATTTAAAAGGTTATTTAGAGCAACTTGCAAGCAGTACAATAGAGCTTCGTGACGGAACTACTACAGTTAATTCAGGAATACAAACTGCTGCCGAAGGTTCTACCCAATTAAATACTGGTCTCTCTCAATTGTCTGATGGCTCAACACAACTTACAGATGGGGCAAGTCAAGCTGCAACAGGAGCTGGGTCATTACAAACAGGTATTCAGCAGTACACAGAAGGAGTAGCAAAGCTAAATGAAAGTTATCAATTATTAAGTGAGAAAGACAAAACTTTGTTAGCATCATTAGCCCAACTACAAAATAGTTCTGCAAATTTAAATGATAGTGCTACCCAATTAGCACAAGGGTCGACAAATGTAACAGCTGGGATACAAGCATTATCCAAACAACTGGAACAACTAAGTGCCGCATTACCAGAAGAACAGGCAACTGCATTAAAGGAATCACTGAAACAGCTGGAGACTGGTAGTTCAACTGTATCAGCAGGGTTAGAAAAATTAACTAGTGGTACAGCCGCTTTGGAGAGTGGAACAGCTAAAGTGCATGATGGAGCTGAACAACTAAGTGCTGGTTATTCACAGGCACAACAAGGTATATCAAAACTAAATGATTCTTCTTCTGCATTAGTAGAAGGCTCAACTAGTCTATCCACAGGTACAAGTACGTTAGCAGCAAAAATGAAAGAGCTTCAATCCGGAATACAACAAGCTTATACTGGTTCAAATAGTTTGGTTAGTGGCTTAAATCAATTAGCAGCTGGGTCCACACAACTACAAACTGGAACCGGAACACTTGCAGAAAAATCTGGTGAACTAGCAGCTGGCTCTACAAAACTAGCAGATGGAACAAAAGCTTTGGTAGATGGTACAAATACACTGCAATCTAGCCTTAAAGACGCTAGTAAAGAAGTGGGAGACGTAAGTGCCACAGATGATACATTCAATATGGTTGCCGCTCCTGTTGAAGTAAAAACAGAAGAAGTGAATGCAGTTCCAAACTATGGAACAGGATTTACACCATATTTCTTATCACTTGGTTTATTTGTTGGTGCGTTACTAATCTCCATTGTATTCCCATTCGTACAACCTGCTATTACGCCTTCTAGTGGAGCGAAATGGTTTACAAGTAAGGTTACCGTTCTTGCCGCTGTTGGAATTATCCAATCGCTTATTGTTGTTCTAATTGCATTATTTGCATTAAAACTAGAAACTCAAAGCATAGGGATGTTCATTTTAACTGCAATCATCACTAGCTTTACTTTCTTAGCGATGATTCAATTGTTCGTTTCTGTATTCAGTGATCCAGGAAGATTTTTAGCGATAATTGTGTTAATTCTTCAGTTAACAACAAGCGCTGGAACATTCCCATTAGAGTTACTTCCTGAGCCATTACAATTTTTCAACAAATTATTACCAATGACTTATTCAGTTCAAGCATTTAAAGCGTCTATTTCTTCAGGCGATGTTAGTCAAATTTGGTTTAATAATAGTGTGTTAATTGGTTTCATGGTTGCTTGCTTGGCATTAACATTTGGTTATTTCATGTTATTGTTTTCAAAACGACATTCCAAACAAACAGCTAAAGCATAATATTCAATGCCTATCCAACATAAGGATAGGTATTTTTTATATATGATAAATATCTGAAGCTTACCCCTCGCTTTTTGACCGAACCCCATTGATTTCCGTTCCAGACAGACGCTTTCCGCCGGCATGGCTTCAGCCGCTTCCCTCGCTAAGCTCAGTCCAGGGTCTTCAGCTCATGTTATTCCGGCTGGAGTAGCCGCCTTCCACTTCAATCAACTATTATCCGCTTTTCAATAAAAAAACATTATGCCATTAATTGAGTTTTTATCACTTAGATTTTTACAATTAGTATTTATAGAAAATCGTTGGAAAAGGCGACAATCTTGCGGGAATAGCGTTTGTCGAAGACCCCGCATTGAGGGGAAGGCAATCTAAGTTCGCCGCATCCTGCTCCTGCGCAAAGTTCGCCACATCCTGCTCCTGCGCAAAGCTCGTCGCAAAAGAACTTTTGCGGCAACGATTGCATGACCAACATCGTGTTGGCCTAGGAGGCTAAGACAACGCCCGCGGAAAGGAAGCCGTTTCAACGATTTTCTTATTTTTTGCACGAAAAAAAGCCAGCTAGAATGGGGAATAATCTAGCTGGCATTTCAAAAAAATTAAATGGAATTACAATTATCACATTGATTACCATAGCACTCATGCTGCTCTTCAATTGTTTCACCGCATGTAGCACATTTTTTCTCAGGCAGGTTACGGAAAAATTCAATTACGTTTTCTAACATAGTTGTTCCACCTCCATCTGTTATATAACTGTTTAAGTTAAATTGATTGTAATATAACACGGAATCATTTGTCAACACATTCTGCAGTTTTTTGTTAAAATAGGTCTAAAGGAGAGATGATCATGTATTTTATTGATAATAAAGGAATAACAGACCCACGAATTAACCTTGCAATTGAAGAGTATGCTTTAAAAACAATGGATGTTGAAAAGGATTCTTTTCTTCTGTTTTACATAAATCAGCCTTCCATTATCATTGGGAGAAATCAAAATACAGTGGAAGAAATTAATACAGACTTTGTAGAGAAAAATGGAATTATACCTGTTCGCAGACTTTCGGGTGGAGGTGCAGTGTATCATGACCTAGGGAATCTAAACTATAGTTTTTTAACAAAAGATGACGGGGATAGCTTCCGCAATTTTAAAAAATTTACACAACCAGTTATAGATGCACTTGGTAAAATGGGTGTGACTGCTGAGCTTTCTGGAAGAAATGATATTTTGGCAGAAGGAAAAAAAATATCTGGTAATGCACAATATTCTACGCGTGGAAGAATGTTCAGCCATGGTACTTTAATGTTCGATACAGAAATTGATGCAGTTGTATCTGCGTTAAAGGTAAGTAAAGAAAAAATTGAGTCTAAAGGAATCAAATCAATTCGTAGCCGCGTAACAAACATTTCTGATTTAATGGAAAACACGATGACAATTGAACAGTTTCGCTCAGAAATTCTTGCCTCTATTTTTGGTGGAGCAGAGAATGTACAATATTGGGAACTTACAGAAGAAGATTGGAAAAACATTCATAAGCTTTCAGAAGAACGCTATCAACAATGGGATTGGAATTACGGTAAATCACCTAAATTTAATATAAAACACTCCCACCGTTTCCCAACAGGAGGAGTCGACGTTCGATTAGAAGTAAATAAAGGTATTATGGAAGAAGTGAAAATCTATGGTGATTTCTTTGGTGTCGGTGATATGGAAGAAGTAGAAAAACTATTAGTCGGTAAACTATATAGTAAACAAGCTATAGAAGAGGCACTTGAACCAATCGACGTTCCAAAGTACTTTGGCGGTATTTCAAAAGAAGAATTAGTACAGCTTATCTATTAATAATATTTGAAGAGTCTAACATATTAAGTATGTTAGGCTTTTTTACATTTTAAAATTGGCTTACTTCATCATATGAAAGATAACTACACTAATCTATGGCATTCGCACTGGCAACGCAAACGCATTAATTTTTTTAATTAGTATTTATTGAAAGTCGTTGAAAAAGGCGACACTCCTGCGGGAATAGCGTTAGCCGAAGACCCCGCAATTGAGGGGAAGGCAATCTAAGTTCGCAGCATCCTGCTCCTGCGCAAAGCTCGTCGCAAAAGAACTTTTGCGGCAACGATTGCATGACCAACATCGTGTTGGCCAAGGAGGCTAAGGCAACGCCCGCGGAAAGGGAGCCGTTTCAATGATTTTCTTATTTATCGGACAACATTATTTAGTAAAGTCAAATTCTATAACTGTTAAAAACCATCATTTTTAGTTATCAGAGCATACATTTTAAATTGGAATTTATACAATTTAATTACAGTCTAGTCTTCAAGCTCGCTGTCGCTTTTCTTTATGATATGATAGAGGGAGATTGCTTGTTGAGGAGGATTCAAGTGACGGAACATCGTGTTTTAGTAGTAGAGGATGATCGTAAAATCGCTGCATTACTTGCAGATACTTTACGTAAATATCATTATGAGGTACATACCATTCAAGATTTCGACAACATTATCGAGGAGTTTCAAATTTTTGATCCTCATCTTATATTATTAGACGTAAATTTACCTTCATATGATGGGTATTATTGGTGCCGACAGCTTCGCCAATATACAACTTGCCCGATAATTTTTGTTTCCGCAAGATCAGGGGAAATGGATCAAGTGTTTGCACTTGAAAATGGAGGAGATGATTTTATAACGAAACCTTTTCATTATGAAATCGTCCTTGCGAAAATACGTAGTCATTTAAGAAGAACTTATGGTGAATATGCAGCGAAGCAGGAAGAGCGAATTGTAAAAGTAGGAAAGTTGCAGCTATTTTTAGAAAGAATGGAATTGCATACTCCTTCTGAAGAAATACCTTTGCAAAAGAAGGAATGTACGATATTAGATTTGCTTATGAGAAGTTATCCAAAACTTGTAACAAGAGAAAAATTGCTTGAGGATTTATGGGATGACCAATCGTTTGTTGATGAAAACACCTTAAATGTTAATATGACTCGAGTTCGGAAAAAGCTTGCTGATTACAAGGTAACATCGACAATTGAAACGGTTCGAGGAGCGGGCTATCGATTGATAGTTAGTCCGGAGGAATCTTAAGATGTTTCGTTTATTTATGCGTGAACATTTAATCTTTCTAATCTTTCAGTTTTTATTAGTATTATTTATTATGCTCTTATATTGGCTAGATGGCTTTCGTAACGTAGATACAGCAATCTATTCAATTGTTATTAGTAGTATATTGACGATTACCTTTTTAGGGACATTATTTGTTAAAAAATATTCTTTTTATAAAAAGATTCTTTCTGTACCAACAAAGAT
Source organism: Bacillus sp. Cr_A10 (assembly GCF_029222665.1). Classification (NCBI taxonomy): domain Bacteria; kingdom Bacillati; phylum Bacillota; class Bacilli; order Caryophanales; family Bacillaceae; genus Bacillus; species Bacillus sp. Cr_A10. The sequence continues at coordinate 218,072 of NZ_JARHXR010000002.1, read as the reverse complement.
TGAGGTTGTACTCCAAAAAGAAGCCCAATCCCCAGAGATTAAACAGGTGGAATTGTATTTGCAGCATATTTACCGATTGTATCAAAAAGAAGTGCAACTATTATATGCAAGGCAAAATAGGCATTTGCAATTTATGAATAGTTGGGTTCATCAGATGAAAACTCCTATTTCTGTTTTAGAACTTATGATACAGGAAAAAGAAGTGATAGATTCATTAAGTGTGTCGGAAGAAACAGATCGACTAAAAAGAGGGTTAGAGGCTGTTTTGATGAATGCAAGGCTTGATACTTTCGAAGAGGATATGCAAATAGAACAAGTTGATTTAAAACAATTAGTTACGCAAGTTGTGACAGAGAATAAACGCTTATTCATTGGTAATCATGTGTTTCCTGTCATTTCAATTGAGGAAAATTGTATGATTACGACGGATAGAAAATGGATTCATTTTGTTATTGCTCAGTTTTTGACGAACGCAGTGAAGTATACATTTGAGAAAAATAAGAAGGTATATTTTGAAACGACCAAAAAAGACCATAAGATTATATTCTCCGTTCGGGATGAAGGGATTGGAATACCGGCTTCAGATATAAAAAGGGTGACAAAAGCATTTTTTACTGGAGAAAATGGGAGAAAAACAGGCGAATCTACTGGAATGGGCTTATACTTGGCCCAAGAAATTTGCAATCGTTTAGGGCATGAAATGATAATATCTACTGCAGTAGGAGAAGGAACGACTGTCTCTATCATGTTTAAACAGCAGGAACAAGAAGAACGGAGCGAGAATGATGTCGATATTATTACTGGAAGAAGTGACGAAAGTCTATGAAGGAAAGGTAGCCCATCTTGCTATCAATCAATTGAGTTTTGAAGTAGAAAAAGGAGAATTCCTTGCCGTAATGGGCCCTTCTGGTAGTGGGAAAACTACATTGCTGAATATTATCTCTACAATCGACCGTCCAACTTCAGGAAACATTTTAATCGATGGAACAGATCCTCTTCAACTTGCAAAGAATGATTTATCACTATTTAGAAGAAGACAGCTTGGTTTTGTATTTCAAGACTTTAATTTGCTTCCAGCATTAACAGTGGAAGAAAATATGGTTTTACCTTTAACGCTTGACGGACAACCTGTTGAAGTGATGAAACAGAGGGTAGAGGAAATTGCGAAGCATTTAGACTTATCAGCGATATTAGAAAAAAGACCAACCGAAATTTCAGGAGGACAAGCTCAGAGAACTGCTATTGGACGTGCTCTCATACATGAACCTGGCATCATCCTAGCAGATGAGCCGACTGGAAATTTAGATTCAAAATCAGCAAAGGACGTACTGGAAATACTCACACAAGTAAATAAAAAAAGTAAAACAACGATTATCATGGTAACACATGATCCAATAGCAGCAAGTTATTGTGATCGTGTTTTATTTATAAAAGACGGAGAATATTTTAACGAAATATATAAAGATGACCGAAGACAAACATTTTTCCAGCGCATACTAAATATTTTGTCTTTATTGGGTGGAAATGTAAATGACCTTTCAACAATTCGCTTATCATAATGTAATTCGAAATAGTCGTGTGTATGCTGCCTTCTTTATGGCAAGTATTTTCTCCGTAATGGTGTTTTTTATTTATTCCATGTTGATGTTTCATCCGAATATTGAGGATAAATTCTTAAGAGATATTGCATTTGGTGGAATGCTTATTGCAGAAATTATCCTCATTATTTTTACATTGTTCTTTTTGTTTTATTCGATGAGTGCCTTCCTACAGGCTAGATCTAAAGAGTTCGGGCTATTATTAAATTTAGGTATGGAAAAATCACAATTAAATCGTTTGGTTTTCTTAGAAACAATGATTCTAGGAGCTATATCTATAACGGTGGGGATTTTTTGGGGTTTTGCCTTTTCTAAGTTTTTCTTTATGGTTATTCGAGAATTGTTTCTTTTAGATAGTCTACCTCTTTATTTATCTTGGAAGCCATTTACGCTAACAATCGTTGTTTTTTTATCCTTATTTATCATTATTTCGATCAGCGGTGTTGTTTTCATTCGTAAAAAAGAAATTATTCAATTGCTTAAAGGATATTGGAAAGCTGATGAGCAAGTAGCGTATGCAAAGTGGAAAGCGATTTTGGGATTAGTTTTGCTGCTTACTGCCTATAGTCTAGTTCTACTTTCTCTCTTTAAGATGACCTTTTGGATTACGTTTGTCATCATTATCCTTGCAATTGTAGGTACTTACTTGTTTTTCACTGATAGTATGTTGTATATAATAAACCAAATTCGCAAAAGAAAATCCTTTTACTGGCGTCCTTTTCATTTAATTGTTTTTGCGGATGGATCGATTAAAATTCGAGAAAATGCACGTATGTTTTTTGTCGTAACAATCGTATCAACTATCGCTTTTTTGTCAGTGGGAGTTGTTACATCTTTTACTTCCTTTACTGCACAATATCGTGAATTAAATCCGATTAGTATTTTTTACTCCAGTGATTGGGATAATCCTTTTGAGAAAGAACATATTATGAAGCTATCCCAAGAGCTTCAAAGAGAAAATTTATCGTATGAGCTAGTGAAATTTAATGTAAAAGAGCAAACTTCTTCCAGTTCACAAGAAGTAGTGAATGTGATAAAAGAATCAGAAGTAAATAGCTTGGCGCTTTCATTAAAAATACCTTTAGTTGATTTGACTCAAGGGGAAGCGATATTAGTACCAAACACTCAGGAGGACATAGGAAATCTTAGCCCCCAAGAGGAACAAACTGTGTTAGAAGAGAGCAGTGTACCTATTCATATAATAGGGGAATTCGAACATTATATATTCCCTTCATTAGCAATCAATCAGCGAACAATAATTATCAGCGATGAAGATTTTCAGTTAGTGACAGAGCCTCTGTCCGGCTATGGACTGAAAGAATCTAGGACAACCTTTTATGCCTTTCATGTTCCAGAATGGCTAAGAACAAAGGAAGTAGGAGCAGATATTGATAGAATAATGGTGGAGTCAATGGGTACTTCAAAGGTAAATCCAAATCCATTTTATTTTGTTAATCCAGGTTTAAATTATTCCATCATTCGTGCAACATTTTCATTGTTACTGTTTACGGGATTACTTGTAGCAGCAGTATTGTTACTTGCAGCAGGAAGCTTTGTGTATTTTAAATTATATACCGATTTAGAGAGAGATAAGAAACAGTATGAAGTCCTTCGAAGAATGGGTGTAACCGATCATGAACTAGTAAAAATCGTTAATAGACAGTTGATTCCACAATTCTTTTTACCTTGGGGACTCGCCATGGTGCATAGTACATTTTCGTTTATTTACCTACAGGCAGTTTGGGTAGATTTAGCAGCAGTTTCTATCGCGAAAGAAATGCTTTTCGTTTTAGTCGCATTCACTGTGATCCAAGTAGCTTATTTTTACTTAATTCGATGGAGATATATTGCCCATATTCAAGCATATTGACCAGAAAGCATCATGCTACTATGATGCTTTTTTTATATTTGTTGTTCTTTAATTTTTATTGAATTATCAAAACTTTTTTTATATAATAAATTAAGGGATAATGAATGAATATTCATTCAAATTAATGAGGGGGACGAGAATATGAGTTTAGTTTCACGTGTTCAACAAATTGCTACACAGCATCCTGAAAAAATTGCGTATCATTTTATGGGGTCTGATACGACTTATGCGGAATTTGAACATTCGATAGAACGATTTGCTACTGCACTCCGCTCACTAGGAATTGAAAAAGGAGATCATGTTGGTTTTTTACTTGGAAACTCACCACATTTTCTCATTTCTCTTTATGCTACGATGCGGTTAGGGGCAACTGCGGTACCAATCAATCCTATTTATACGCCTGATGAAATCAGTTATATTGTCAAAAATAGTGATGCAAAAGCAATTATTGCATTAGATGCATTACTCCCTTTAGTTGAAAGAGCAGCAGGTATTTTTACTTCTGTTGAAAATTATGTTATTTGTGAGACTCAAGCGGACACAGTAGAGAAACTAGCTACATTACCGGATTCTTTAAAAGCAAAAGTGAAATCGTTTTCATTTTTAATTAAGTCTACTACACCTTATGTTACACCTGTAGAAGTTTCAGAAGAGGATACTGCTGTAATTTTATATACTTCAGGGACAACTGGTCATCCAAAAGGGGCAATGCTTACATATAAAAATATTTATTCTAATGCACGAGATGTAGCGGAGTATTTAAGTATTAATACGGATGACCGTGTCATTACAACTCTTCCTGTATTCCATGTATTTGCGCTTACAGTTGTCGTTAATGCTCCATTATTAGTTGGAGCAACATTATTATTAGTACCTAAATTTAGTCCACAAGATGTATTTAAAATTGCCAAAGAGCATAAGGCAACAATCTTTGCTGGAGTTCCGACAATGTTCAATTTCTTGTATCAATATCCAGAAGGAGATGTAGAAGATTTTTCAACGATTCGTTTAGCAATTTCTGGTGGTTCTTCATTACCAGTTGCATTACTACACAACTTCGAGGAAAAATTTAACGTACGTATTTCAGAAGGCTACGGATTATCGGAGGCTTCCCCAGTAACATGCTTCAATCCGATTGACCGTGAACGTAAACCAGGATCCATTGGAACAAATATTGTCAATGTGGAGAATAAAGTAGTAAACGAGCTTGGAGAAGAGGTACCTGTTGGAGAAGTAGGTGAACTAATCGTTAGAGGTCCAAACGTTATGAAGGGCTATTATAAAATGCCTGAAGAAACGGAAAACGCTATTCGAAATGGTTGGTTGTATACAGGAGACCTTGCAAGACAAGACGAGGAAGGTTACTTCTACATTGTCGATCGTAAGAAAGATATGATTATAGTAGGAGGATACAATGTTTACCCACGTGAAGTGGAGGAAGTTTTGTTTGGACATCCAGGTATTGTGGAAGCTGCTGTAGTTGGTATTCCTGACCTTAACTTTGGGGAAGAGGTATTGGCATTTGTTGTGAAAAAAGATACGTCTTTAACTGAAGAGCAGCTATATGAATATTGTACTGAAAAGCTTGCGAAGTACAAAATACCTAAGAAGTTTGAGTTTTTAGAGGAACTTCCAAAAAATACGACAGGTAAAATATTACGTCGTTCATTAAAAGAACAAACTGTTCAATAGAATAATTAACTGCTCCTTTTATAAGGTGCAGTTTTTTTATATGATTAAGAAGGGAAATGATTTCGAGTGTCGAAATAAATGAGAAGAGTAAGAAATTGAAAGTGGGGATATAGAGATGGCAAAAAGAAAGTTAGAAGCAAAGGATTTATTTAAACTTCATTCTATAACAAGTCCAGTACTATCACCTAGTGGGAAAGAAGCGGTATTTATACGGACACAAATGGATGAAAAGGACAATAAATATTATGCTCATTTATATCATTTAAATTTAAACACAGAAGAAATTACTCAGTGGACACATAAGAAAGAACGAGTATCCTCCCCTAAGTGGTCTAGGGACGGAAAGTATATTGCTTTCTTATCTAATCGGGAAGAAAAGAGTCAAATTTATATTCTACCTTCTTCTGGAGGAGAAGCGAAGCAACTTACAACTATGGAAAAAGGAATTTCTAGCTATCTATGGTCACCATGTGGAAAGAAAATATGGTTCACAGCTCCTTTAAAAGAAGGGAAATCATGGACAGATGAACCAGAAAAGGATGAAAAAAAGCTACCAGAGGCGTATGTAGTAGATAAAATGAAATACCATGCAGATGGTGCTGGACTATTGCCAGTAGATGTTTACAAACAAATTGGCTCAATCGACATAGAGACTGCTGAAATTACTCCATTCACGGAAGGCAACTATCAATATAATTTGCAGGCGCTTTCTCATGATGGGAAGAAGCTTGTTATAGGTGTGAATCGGGAGGAAAATCAAGATTTTTCATTTACCCAACCAATGTATCTTGTCGATATTGATACGAAGGAAGAAACAGAAATAATAAATGAGGATGGTTATTTTGGAGGTGCCTCATTTTCAAAGGATGACCAGTATATTGCATTTGTTGGTATGCCTCGTACTTACCAAAATGCAACCCATGCAGAAGTATATGTATATGAAGTAAATTCTGGCATACGACAAATAATAACTGAAGGCTTTGATGCACCAGTTGGCGACTATGCGGCTGCAGACTTCCAACAAGGGGCAAGTGCACCAGATGTAGTATGGACAGATGACAATCACTTGTACTTCCAAGTGTCCACAATGGGAGATATACGTCTTTATTTTGCATCTTTAGAAGGTGAATTGTATCCTGCTACAGGAGAAGATGAGCATGTGTATGGGTATGATGTAGATACAACAGGGACGTTTGCGCTAGTTACAGTTAGCAACCCAATATTTCCCGGGGAATTATTTAGACAGAATTTGGCGACTGGTGAAAGAAAAGTACTTACACAATTTAACAAGGATTATCTAAATGACGTGGAACTTGTCGAACCAGAGGCTATTGTCTTTAAGGGAGCAAAAGATTGGGATGTGCACGGATGGTTGATGAAGCCAGTAGGATATGAAGAAGGCAATAAGTATCCACTTATTGTAGAAATACATGGTGGACCTCATGCGATGTATGGCAACACGTTCTTTCACGAGCTGCAGTTGTTAGCAGCAGAAGGATATGGAGTGTTATATGTAAATCCTCGCGGAAGTCATAGTTATAGTCAAAACTTCGTAGACGCAGTTCGTGGTGACTATGGTGGTGGAGACTATGAGGATATCATGTCGGGACTTGATTATGTATTAAAGGAAAATGACTGGATAGATGATTCACGACTTGGCGTTACCGGAGGAAGCTATGGTGGATTTATGACGAATTGGATAGTAGGACATACGAATCGCTTTAAAGCTGCGGTTACTCAACGTTCCATTTCGAATTGGGTAAGCTTTTTTGGGGTATCAGATATCGGTTATTACTTTACTCCATGGCAAATAGGTGCAGATATGACAGATATCGATAAGCTATGGGATGCATCTCCATTGAAATATGCCGCTAATGTGGAAACTCCATTACTTATATTGCACAGTGAAAATGACTACCGTTGCCCAATTGAACAAGGACAGCAATTGTATATAACACTAAAGGCAATGGGAAAAGAAACGAGCTTTGTCCGCTTCCCAAAAGCGGATCATAATCTATCCAGAGTTGGCTTGCCTAATTTAAGATTGACTCGATTGGAACAAATTACAGGATGGTTCAAGAAATATATATAAGAATAGAGAAAAGCCCTTCATTTACTGTGTAGAAAAATGAAGGGCTTTTTGATAATCGGATAATAACTACTCAGAATCGGATAATAACTACTCAGAATCGGATAATCCATATTTATACCCTGACTGAAATTTGACCATTCTAGATAAGAACAATCAAATAAATTATCATTCAAGTTATCTCTTATCAAATCCATTTTTAAAATACATAAACACCAATCCTATAATCCATATAGGTCCAACAATTAATGCAATTCGTGTTTCTGGGAAGTATGCCATCAGTCCGAGCACTAACACTAAAAATGCAAGCGCTATATAAGAACCAAAAGGAAAGAATATTGCTTTATACGTTAATCTAGAAACCTCTCCTTTAGAAAGGGTTTTACGGAATTTTAATTGGGATAACAAAATAATTCCCCATGTCCAAACAGCTCCGAATGTTGAAATACTTGTGACCCAAATAAACACTTTCTCAGGCACAAGGTAGTTCAGTATGACACCTACTAATAGTAAGGTTGCGGAGAATATGATTGCCTTAGAAGGAACACCATTCCTACTAATCTTTTTAAATGAAGCTGACGCTTGCCTTTGTTCTGCTAAGTTAAACAACATGCGTCCTGTACTAAAGATTCCGCTATTACAACTAGAAAGTGCGGCAGTTAATACAACGAAATTTATAATGCCTGCTGCCGGTCCTATGCCGATTTGTTCAAACATTAACACAAATGGACTTCCATTACTGCCTATTTCATCCCATGGATAAATGGACATAATGACAAATAAAGCACCAACATAGAACAATAAAATACGCCAAAAAACCGTATCAATCGCTCGAGGAATGACTGTTTTCGGATTTTTTGCTTCTCCAGCAGTAACCCCAATCATTTCCACACCTAAGTATGCAAACATGACCATTTGTAAAGACATAAAGATACCAGTGATCCCATTCGGTGCAAATCCACCATGCGACCATAAGTTACTAATACCAACAGCAACTCCACCATTACCAATTCCAAAAATAATCACACCTAGTCCCACAAAAATCATAGCAAGGATTGCCACAATTTTTATAAGGGCGAACCAAAACTCGAATTCACCATAAGCTTTTACGGTGATTAAATTTACCATCGTCATGATAACGAGTGCTGCTAATGCCCAAATCCAGCTTGGTGTGTCCGGATACCACATTTGCATATAAACACCAACAGCAGTAATCTCTGCCATACATGTTACAACCCATAAAAACCAATAATTCCATCCGGTAATATAACCTGCAAGCGGTCCTAAATAATCCTTTGCATACCTACTAAAAGAGCCTGCAACCGGATTATGCACAGCCATCTCACCGAGGGCACGCATAATTATTAAGATAGCGATTCCACCAACTATGTATGAAATAAGAATTGCTGGTCCTGCCAATTTGATAGCAGTAGCCGAACCTAAAAATAATCCTACTCCAATTGCTGCACCTAACGACATTAAGGTGATATGACGTTGTTCTAATCCACGTTGTAATTTCTGATTGTCACCCAATGGTATGTCACTCCTTTGAATAGATTACTTATGTTATATAACACTAACCATAATAAAGCATTGAGAGAGAACAGTCTATATTATTTGAAATGTGGTAAAATTATGTATATGTATTGGATGAGGTGATGAAATTGAAACAGGTGACTATTCGACCTATAGTTGAGAATGAATTATCTAAATTATGGGAACTAAGTGCGAAAGAAGAGGCGCCAGAATGGAAAAAGTGGGATGCTCCTTACTTTCCATATGAACCAAAAACATTTGAACAGTTTTTAGAGAAAAAACATCATTATATAAATCAGGAAGACTTTTGGGGAATCTATGTAGATGATTTACTAGTAGGATCTTTATGCTACTATTGGGAGCATGAAGAATCTCTTTGGCTTGAAATGGGAATTGTTATCTATGACCCTATCTACTGGAATGGTGGTATTGGTACAGAAGCTTTGCGATTGTGGACCACCCATTTATTTCGTGAATTACCCCTCGTGCGCGTGGGCTATACGACTTGGTCGGGCAACGAGCGGATGATTAAAGTTGGAGAGAAGCTAGGAATGACAATGGAAGCACGTCTTCGTAAATGCCGTTTTTATAATGGAGTTTACTATGATTCTATTAGAATGGGAATATTAAGAGATGAATGGGAAAAAGAGTATGACAGCTTTGCTTGAAATTAAAAATATAACTAAAAATTATTGGGACATGAAAGAGACAAAGTGCCGCCTTCATTTATTTGAGAATATGACCGTAGTTCTTCAAAAGGCGGAGCGTATTGCTTTACTAGGTAAATCAGGAGAAGGGAAAAGTACACTACTACGGACACTTGCTTTATTTGAAACACTTGATAAAGGTGAAATTTATTTTAAAGGTGATTCAGCAAAAGAACTGGATACACGGCAATGGCGTATGAATATAGCATATGTTGCTCAGCAATCAATCATGCTCCCAGGAACAATCGAGGATAATTTGAAAACTGTTAGCAAGTTGCATAATATTCCATTTGATGAAGGACTAGCAAAAAAATACATGAAGGATATAGGACTTGAGCATTTAATGTGGAACAAAAAAGCAAAGGATTTATCTGGTGGAGAGAAACAAAGGGTAGCCTTGGTGCGAACATTATTATTAAATCCACCAATCCTTCTATTGGATGAAATCACTGCCTCACTTGATCAGCAAAGTAAAGAATACGTAGAGCTGCTTTTGGAACACATACATAAAGAAAAAGGAACATCATTTATTTGGATAACGCATGATCTTGAACAAGCTAAGAAAATCAGTGACCGAGTTTGGTATATGGAGAATGGTAGATTGGCAATTGACTCTCGTACAGAAGACTTTTTTGAAAGTCATCATACTCAAGTAATTCCTGATCAGGTGATGTTATGAGTTTTGTTGCACTCAGCTTCACGTTATTATTCGTTGTTATTACCATGCTCTTATCCGTTTGGCAAAAGCTCGATCTTGAAAAAGATATTGCAGTTGGTACTATTCGCGCGGCTATTCAGCTTCTAGCAGTAGGGTATGTACTGCAATTTGTGTTTCAATCAGAAAATATCCTCATTATTGTATTAATTATTTGCATCATGATTATAGTTGCAGCTAGTAATGCCGCCAAACGTGCTAAAGGTATGACAGGGGTCTTTTGGAGAATTATTATTTCCATAGCAACGATGGAAGTTTTAATGATGGGACTATTACTTGGATTGCAAATAATTGAAGCAACCCCTCAGTACATTATTCCTCTTAGTGGAATGACAATTGGAAATGCTATGGTTGCGTGTGGATTATTTTTAACGCAATTAAAACGAGAAACAGAAAGCTCCAAAGGTGAAATTGAAACTCTTCTCTCCTTAGGTGCCACAAGTCGACAGGCTGTACAGGAAGTACTAAAACGTTCCGTGAAATTTAGTATGATTCCTACAATTGATGCGATGAAAACTGTAGGGCTTGTGCAGCTACCTGGAATGATGACAGGAATGATTATAGCAGGTGCGGACCCAGTGGAGGCTGTACGATATCAGATATTGATAGTCTTTGTTTTTACAAGCTCCTCTGCAATTACGAGTATGATGTTAAGTATGCTTTGTTATAAACATTTATTTACAAAGGATTTGCAATTGAAGGATTGGAGAGAATAATGTGAAGCCGATAGTCATTGAACAAGCTCCTACTCGAGTAACAGTTAAATATGATCCGACGCCTTTTCATCTACCGAAAAGCATCCAAGAGCGACATCAGTTATTTTGGGAACAGCTAAAAAAGAATAACAAACAGTTTCGGAATGGAGAAGTATTCACCATTACTGATATAAATAAAACTAGTGATGAACTTCAAATAAAAGTTGTAAAAACAGACTACAAACATTTTTTATATACACTTCATCACGCAGATTGTACATACCCTTGTAGAGTCATTTTTACATGTATGGCGGTTATTACGAATGATCATCACATTGCTTTTGGTCGAATGAATCAACATACATCGACTCCGGGAAGATTACAATTTACAGGTGGAGGACTGGACGAGACTGACTTAGATGGCTTTGTATTTAATTTGGAGAGAAGTATAGCAAAAGAGTTAGAAGAAGAAATGGGATTACGTGTTGATTCTCCATTTTCCAAATCATTCAAACCTAAGTTTATTAAGAATAAGGGGACATATGATTTTTGGGCTATTATGTTCGAGTTGAAAGTGGATTATTCTATGAAGGAGCTTCAAGCCTTATTTCAACATCATAATGAAAGTCTTCTAGAAAAAGGCGAGCAACCAGAGTTTGATGAGTTTTTATTTATCAATTTAAATAAAGAGAGCGTGCAGTCCTTTATTCAGAACGATCCATCTTTAAAGGAAGATTATTTAGGGCCTATTTTGTTAAAGTACATTGAAGATTAGATTATCAGGAGAACCCGCAAAAACCCCAGAGAGATTAATTTCTCACTGGGGTTTTTTGTGGGATTTTTAGCAGCCATTGGACCGCTTCCAACAAATTTTGTGCAATATGATCTGGTTCTATATCTTTCCAGATCTCTCGATGTTGATGTAAGGAGCTTTTTCCCCAACCAGTTAGGACTAATATTTTCAACGCACCAACAGCATGAGCAGCTAGCATATCTGTTGATCCAACATCCCCGATTACGACACAATTTTTTAGCTCTAAATTATGTTTCCTAGCGGCTTCTATTAACATACCAGGTTTAGGTTTATGACACATACAAGCATCGTCTTCACTATGTGGACAAATAAATGCATCATGGAAGCCGAATGAAAGGAACTCCTCTTGAAACTCTGTGATTGATGCTTCTTTTCTGCTAATTCTATGTTGATTTGTGAATGCAAACATTCGAATGCCACGCTCTTTCAGTAGTTTAAATGCATCGTTACTGAATTCATAAGGCTTAAAATGCTTTGGATGAATAAAATGACCAGTGCCACCAATTGTTCCATCTCGATCAATGAATATTGCTTCTATGTTTTTTATTTGATCCATTGTTCGATAATGGTTACTTTTTTATTAGTTGCATCTAATTTTATATTTCTTCCAATGGGCATCGTGAGCATGGGATGAGTATGGCAACAATCAAATTCAGTAAGAATAGGGATGGACGGTTGTCCAATTGTTTCTAGTAAGATATCAGATGGTGTTCTTCCCGTTCCTTGATTATCAAACAGCTCGTGTTTTCCTAAAATGATTCCACCTACACGATCAAATACACCGTTCAGTTTTAACAGGTTAAAATTCTTTTCCACAACGGAAGCTGTTTTCATCGTGTCCTCTATTAAGAGAATATCTCCTTCTTTAATCTCAGGCATATAGGGGCTTCCCCAAAAACCATACATAGCATTTAAATTACCACCAATTAATCTTCCTTGTGCAGAACCTCCATTTAAGCAAACCCACTCATTGCTTCTGTTTTCTTTTTCTTCTGTTTTCTCCTCCCAATTAAGTGGCTCATCTGTCCAATAAGGAGGAGTTGGAATAGTAAACGGAGTTTGCTGTTGTTCGATTAACATTTCATTGAAATAATCGAATGTATAGTGCACAAAAGGCTCAAATTCTCCAAAAGAAGGGACCAAAGCTGGACCGTAAAAAGTTGGAACTCCAGTTTGTGCATAAATTCCTAACAAAATAGCAGTTGCATCGGAGTAGCCAATCATTATTTTAGGATTCTTCTTAAATGCTTCATAGTCGATATAAGGCAAAATTGCATTCGAATTAGTTCCACCAATTGTTGACATAATACATTTGACGTTCGGGTCGCGAATGAGTTCATTCAATTCATTTGCCCGTTCCAGTATACTTCCAGAACGATAATAATCACGCTTGCCAGTTAGATTCCCTTCAACAATCTGTAACCCTTTGGATTCTAAAAAAGACTTTGCTCTTTTATATCTCTTAGGGGATGAATAAGTGATAGGAGAAGATGGTGAATAGATCCCAATCTTGTCTCCTTGCTTTAGTCGGTTTAATAGTGTCATAAAATATATTCTCCTCGATTAATTTATGTAATAGTTAAGAAAAATGTAAAGAGGTAAGTATTTACAATTATAGCTTAATTAAGATAAAGTGAAAATATAATATTCTGAAAGATTATATTTATGATGAAGAGTATTATAGAAAAAAGTTGGGGGCAAGAAAATGTTGATAAAAGAACAGACAGAGTTGTTATGTAAAGATGGATATTATATTAGTACCAATAAAACTTTGTTGGATGTGGAAGTCATCTATAATTTTCTTAGTAAAGAATCTTATTGGCTTGAAGGTACGTCAAAAGCATTGGTTATAGCATCTATCGAAAATTCAACTATCTGTTATGGTATTTATGATGGAGATCCTACTAAGGGGACACCAAAGCAAATTGGTTTCGCTCGTGTCTTAACTGACCTTGTTAGATACTCTTGGCTAGCAGATGTATTTATTCTTCCTGAATTTAGAGGAAAGGGTCTAAGTAAATGGTTGATGACCGTGATCACGGAGAATACAAAATTAAAAGGAACGAATTTTCACTTAGGCACTAGAGATGCTCATTCCCTGTATGCACAATTTGGTTTTAAGCCTTTAGAGCGAACTGAAAACAGTATGGCAAGACCACTTGATTGGGATGCTATAAATTCAATATATAAGGTAGATATATAAAAAAGAAAGAAGTAACTGCACCGCATGCTGTTTATTAAGAGCGGAGGGGTTACTTCTTTTTATGTGCTAATTCATATTTTATGCGCATTTTCCAAGTGCTGAAGTTTGAAACTAAATAATAAATACTTAAGTAAATCAAACTAAAACTAGTTACTTCTACTAAAAAACGAAGTAAGGTGAGCATACTGAAATTGTCCATTAATTTATACTGAAAAAAATTCATTTTAAAAATTGTATTATCTGCAATTATCTTAGTAAGAATGTAAGAAAAAAATGCTTTCCAAAATGTCATCTATCCACCTCCGTAGTAGGTATTTATTATCTCACATTTCCAAATATTATGCGATAATAATAGTTAAGCATAGATGCAAGACATTTTAACGGCTTCTTATATAATGAAGGTAGATTTTCTAATGGAAAGGAATCCGAATAAGATGCAGCTTGTTATAACTTTTAGTATTTTAACGATTAGTATCGTTTTATTTATTAGTAATCGAGTACGTGCAGATTTAGTAGCACTGCTGGCATTATTAGCATTTGTCATAACCGGCGTTTTGGAACCAACAGAAGCCCTTGCCGGTTTTTCTAATTCGGTTGTTATTATGATTGCTGGATTGTTTGTAGTTGGGGCAGGGCTGCTAAGTACAGGTCTTGCGAATACAGCTGGAAACTTGCTACTAAGATTGTCGGGAAAAAGTGAAAAAAAGTTATTCGTATTATTACTAATCATTACAGGTAGCGTTGGGGCGTTCATGAGTAATACAGGAACGGTTGCTTTAATGCTTCCGATTGTTATTAGTATAGCAATTAGTATTAATAGCAGCCCTTCCAAGTATTTAATTCCACTTTCTTATATTAGTAGTCTGTCTGGTCTGTTAACTCTTATTGCGACACCTGCTAATTTGCTTATTAGTCAAGTACTTGTTGACAATGGCTATGAGAAGCTAGGATTCTTTGAAATTACTCCTGTAGGCATTATTGCTATTATAGTTGGGATTCTATATTTCGTCGTTGCACGAAATATTGTACTTCCAAATGGTAAAAATAAAAAAGCGATAAAAGATGAGCATAAGCTTTCACCAAAGCAATTGGCGATTGATTATGAACTCGGTGGTAATTTGCATCGCCTTAAAGTACCAGATGATTCACCAATGATAGGGAAGCAACTTGCACAATTAAAGATTCCGGCTAAGTATCATCTAGTTATTTTGAAAATTGATCGTAAATCGACGGAAGGTATTCATATTTTACCTATTACATATCAAGAAATGGCTGGACCGACGAGCATAATACAGGCAAAGGATATTTTATATATTCAAGGCTCTTTTGATAGCATAGAGAAAC
Organism: Bacillus sp. Cr_A10; assembly: GCF_029222665.1. Classification (NCBI taxonomy): domain Bacteria; kingdom Bacillati; phylum Bacillota; class Bacilli; order Caryophanales; family Bacillaceae; genus Bacillus; species Bacillus sp. Cr_A10. Next base: position 202,809 of record NZ_JARHXR010000002.1, on the reverse strand, counting down.
TCGCCGAAGATTATTTGTTAATAATTGATGCAGAGGAATCTGAAGCAGATGTACTTGTAACAAAACAATTAGGAATTGCTGAGGTGCTCTTAACTCCTCATTCTAGTTTAATAAATGAGACTGTAGGCAGCATTGGCTTCCGTGAAAAATATAATTTAAATATTTTAGGTATTAATCGAAAAGGAGAGTATGTACTAAGTAATATGGCGGGCGTTCGCCTTCGTTTCGGAGATGCTCTTTTAGTACAAGGAGCATGGGAAGAAATTGAATTACTCTCAAGAGCGATGCAGGATGTTGTAGTTGTTGGACAACCGAAAGAACATGCTAGTACGGCTGCTGCAAGTGGTAAAGCTCCAATTGCAGGGGCAATTATGTTGTTCATGATCGTATTAATGATTTTAGAAGTTTTTCCAGCTGTTATTTCTGTATTGATTGGTGCTGTACTTATGATTATTACAGGTTGTCTTCGAAATATGGATGATGCTTATGGAAAAATGAACTGGGAAAGTATTGTTTTGATTGCAGCAATGCTTCCAATGGCAACAGCTCTTGAAAAAACAGGTGGAATGGTTATACTTTCAAAAGGAATTATCGATCTTCTAGGTGGATTTGGAGCAATGGGAGTTTTGGCAGGCATTTATTTTATTACGATGTTATTTGGTCAATTTATTAGTAACACCGCAACGGCCGTTTTATTTGCGCCGATTGCAATGAGTGCAGCTATTACGATGGATGCAAATCCATATACGTTCTTAATCGCAATTGCAGTTTCTTCCAGCATGGCTTTTGCGACACCTGTTGCATCTCCGACAAATGCTTTAGTAATGACAGCGGGGGGATATAAGTTTATGAACTTTGTGAAAGCTGGTATTCCTCTACAAATTGTTATGTTTATTGTAATGATGATTGTCATTCCAATTTTCTTCCCGTTGTGATAAATAATGAAGGGTCTTTCGTTTTAGGGGAGGCTCTTTTTTATTTGACATTTTTACTCAATATGATATAACTATAAATGTTAGGCCTAAAGCAAAGTAATCAACTAGGAATAATATATTTTATAAAGGGGCTAGATGATGGGAAGAGAATTTGTCGATATCTTTGATGGATGGGCACACTCTTATGACGCTTCGGTTTCTGGTGAAGATCCAGAATATCGTGATGTATTTGAAGGATATGAAACTATTTTAAGAGAAGTTGCAAATCGTGTTTCTGGGACAGTGGTCGAATTTGGAACCGGTACTGGTAATTTAACAGCAAAGCTAATAGAGGAAGGAATTTCGGTTATTGGTATCGAACCTAATACGAAGATGCGAGAATTAACTGCAAAACGATTTCCCTCTATTAAGGTCATAGATGGAGATTTACTTCAATTTAATAGTGAAAGTGAACGTATAGATGCAATTGTCAGCACGTATGTATTTCATCATTTAACGGATGAGGAAAAGGGAGTAGCTTTAAAGAAATATGCAGAGCTTCTTTCAAAAGAGGGAAAGATTGTTTTTGCTGATACTGTTTTTATTACTGAAGAAGCTAAACAAGACCAAATTGAAAAGGAAAGAAACCGTGGTTTTAATAATGTGGCAGACGATTTAGAACGAGAATATTATACTACGATTCCAATACTAACAAAATTGTTTGAAGAAGCTGGATTTCAAGTTAGTTTCACAAAAATGAATGATTATGTTTGGTTGATGGATGCGACTAAAAGATAAGGAGCTAGTTCATATGAAAAAAATGAATGTAGAAAGTTTTAATTTAGATCACACAAAAGTAGCAGCACCATTTGTACGTTTAGCAGGTACTAAAACGGGAGTTCATGGTGATGAAATTTTAAAATACGATATTCGTTTTAAACAACCAAATAAAGAACATATGAAGATGCCAGGATTGCATTCCTTAGAGCATTTAATGGCAGAAAATATCCGAAATCATACAGAACAAGTAGTAGATATTAGTCCAATGGGATGTCAAACTGGGTTTTATTTATCTGTTATTAATCATGATAACTATGATGAAATTTTAGAAATTATTGAAAAGACGTTGAAGGATGTATTGGAAGCGACTGAAGTCCCAGCATGTAATGAAGTTCAATGTGGTTGGGCAGCAAGCCATAGTTTAGAAGGGGCAAAAGAAATTGCTTCTGAGATGCTTGCTAAAAAAGATGAATGGCGACAAATTTATAAAGAGGAAGCGTAATGAAAGTATTTAGTAGTGTTCATGAATTGATAGGCAATACACCGGTTGTAGAAATAAAACATATTCCTATTCCAAATAATTGCCGGATTTTTGCAAAGCTTGAATATTTAAATCCAGGAGGAAGTGTAAAGGATCGTCTCGGTGTTTCGTTGATTGAAGATGCGGAGCAATCAGGAAAACTTTTGCCAGGGGGAACTATTATTGAGCCAACTGCAGGAAATACGGGAATTGGAATTGCACTTGCTGCAGTAGGAAAAGGGTACAAAGTTATCTTTGTTGTCCCTGAAAAATTTAGTGTTGAAAAACAAACACTGATGCGTGCGCTTGGTGCAGAGATTATAAATACAGATACTGCGCTTGGAATGAAAGGTGCTATTGATAAAGCAAGCGAATTAGTAAATAAGATTCCGAATGCTTTTTCACCATCTCAATTTTCAAACCCAGCTAATCCTGCTACGTATACAAAAACACTTGGTCCTGAAATATGGCGTGATTTAGATGGTCAAATTGATGTATTTGTCGCTGGTGCAGGTTCAGGTGGAACGTTTATGGGAACATCAAATTTTTTAAAGTCGCAAAAAGCTGACATTAAAACAGTAATTGTGGAGCCGGAGGGTTCCATATTAAACGGTGGAGAAGCAGGAACCCATTTGACCGAAGGAATCGGAATGGAATTTTTACCGAACTTTATGGACCGTTCGTTTTTTGATGCAATACACACGGTTAGTGACCAAAATGCATTTAACCAATTGCAGGCGTTGTCCAAAGAAGAGGGACTTTTAGTAGGGAGCTCTTCAGGAGCAGCTTTTTATGCTGCACTTAAGGAAGCAGAAGTTACGAAACAAGGAAGTCATATTGTCACGATTTTTCCTGATTCTAGTGAACGCTATTTAAGTCAGAGAGTATACGAATTGTTCAAGGAGGAGAAATAATAGATGCGCGCAAAAACGAAGCTTATTCATGCTGGAATTGTTGGGGACGAAGCAACTGGAGCAGTGTCCACACCAATTTACCAAGTGAGTACCTACAAACAAGAGGCAGTTGGAAAATTTAAAGGGTATGAATATTCACGTACAGGTAACCCTACTCGACATGCTCTAGAGGTCTTAATCAGTGATTTAGAGAGTGGCGTTGCAGGATTCGCTTTTGCTTCTGGTATGGCTGCTACAAGCTCTGTTATGATGCTTTTCAGTAAAGGTGATCACGTTATTTTAACAGATGATGTATACGGTGGTACATACCGTGTCATTTCTAAAGTATTGAACCGTTTCGGAATCGAGGCAACTTTTGTAGATACAAGTGATATATCCAAAGTGGAAGCAGCAATTTTAGAAAATACAAAAGCTATTTTCCTAGAAACACCAACTAATCCTTTATTGAAAATTACAGATATTGAAGCAATTGCTAAGCTTGCAAAGGACAAAGGATTGCTCACTATTGTGGATAACACATTTATGACACCTTATTTCCAACAACCAATTGAGCTTGGTGCAGACATTGTTGTGCATAGTGCAACGAAATATATTTGTGGACATAGTGATGTTGTAGCTGGGCTAGTTGTAGTAAATTCTGAGCAGCTTGCTACTGATTTGCACTTTGTACAAAATTCAGTAGGGGCAGTACTAGGGCCACAAGACTCCTGGTTATTAATGCGTGGTATTAAAACGCTTGGTCTTCGGATGGAAGAACATCACTTGAATGCTCAGCGAATTGCAGAGTTTTTAAATAATCACGATGGTGTTAAAAAGGTATATTATCCTGGTTTAGTGAACCATACTGGGCACGAACTGATGAAGAAGCAAACAACTGGCTTCGGAGGGATGATTTCTTTTGATGTGGGTAGTGGAGAAAAAGCAGATGAGTTATTAGCGAAGCTTCGTTACTTTACATTAGCAGAAAGCTTAGGAGCAGTAGAAAGCCTGATTTCTGTTCCAGCAAGAATGACCCATGCATCGATTCCATCTGAACGACGTCAAGAATTAGGCATTACGGACGGCCTCGTTAGAATTTCTGTAGGGATTGAAGATGTAGAAGACTTGTTAGAAGATTTAACACAAGCATTAGCGTAATGATTATATTGTATTGGTACACCACTTAATAGTGGTGTACTTTTTTTATGTCCTGGTAATGAGATAGTTGGAAAAACAACAACTTAGTTGGAAAATTTAAAGGGTTAGTTGGAAAAAACAACAATTTAGTTGGAATATAGAGAGTTCAAGTTGGAAAAACATATATTTTAGCATCGTATTGTAACTAATTTATTTCTGAAAACGACTTATAGATAAACGGTGGCAAGGAGAATCAGATGAAAAAAATATGCATATTGCTTATCTGCAGTCTTATTATGGTATCTTGTAATTCTATTTCACAGCCTTTTTCGCATACTATTATTGACTGGGTTGATTTTGTAAAGATTAATGGCAAGGAATATGAAGCACTTTATAGTGTAATTATTGCCGATCCAAAAAATATAGGGGAAAAAATAGGAGAAGTAAAATTTAAAGTTTCCGATAATATTTCGAACCCTAGTTATCGTACGAAAGATGGAGATGCTGCATTTTGGAATAAGGGAACTGAAATATTTAGTGTGATAGACAGAGAGGACCTTATCGCTATTCAGGATAAAAATAGTATAAATGGTTACAGGATTTATTATTCACGTTCAGAGGATAGTAATTTTAATTATCATTACAAAGATATAAATTTAGAATCCATCAATAAAATTGAATTATACGAAGGTAATAATCCAATACTCATTAATAGTTTAGAAGATGAGACAGAAATAAATGATTTATTATCTATTCTAAATGAAGGTACAGTAAGTGCCTCATTTTCACCAAACACAACTCACGGAGATCCAGCAACCTATCAAATAGTTCTTTACGGTGAGGAAGAAATTGGATATTACTATTCATTATTTTTTGACGGCAATGTTTGGTTTTGGCATCCTTGGGATACATCTATAGTTTCCAATGAGATAGAGCTTTATTTTAAATGAGTACCGATTTAGGTGCTCTCTTTTTATTGAAATAGAAAAGGAAAAAATACTATTTTAGAGAATAAATTATAGTTAGAGGAGTGGAAATCATGAGCAAGCATTTATTATCAGTATCAATTGTTTTATTGAGTATAGCCATTTGTTTCTTAGCATATCAAATTGGAAATACCCACACTCCTAACGAGGTGAGTGAACCAGTACATAATATTGAAATTTCTGAGAGGGGATTACTTACATCAGAAGAAGTAGCAGTATATTTAAGTATGGATGTAGAGCAGTTTAAGAAATTAATAAAGCAGCAAAACTTGAAAAGAGCGCAACTTTCGAGCTACGATACGTATACTTTTATTCCTTATATTCAAATGAATGGAGAACAGTATTTCACTAAACAACAAGTAGATGAATGGATAAATTACAACATAATGAATGGAGAAAATATTCATTTTTGAGAGAAATATTGGCTTTTCGTTGCTATCGGACTTTCATGAGTTTAACTCAGGAAATAGAAATAACGAAAAAAAGGGAAATAAGGTATCTATGATGACCTATTCCCTTTTACTATCAAAAACTTTTATGGATATTCAGCAATTAAACATGTTTTACCAAAAAAATGCTGAAGCAAGTACGACTCCGGTAATAGCACCTAGAGCGATACCAAATCCAAACCCAAATCCTTCTCCAAAAAATCCTAATCCATAGCCACCCAAATTGTCATCAGGTCGTATCCAGACCGTATTTCTACTTACTCTCGTTACTTCTCCCACATGAACACTACCATCTCGGCAAGTAATTCGCACCCTTTTTCCATAATATCTACAACAAAGATTGAAAACATCAGAATTGTTCATTTTTCTCCTCCTCTCATAACAAAATTTACATACAAGTATGTTCTATAATTTATGCCATTGATAATGTTACATAATAGACAAGTGTCTATAGAAGGAAGAGAGATCGCTTAGTAATTTCATGTTCTATAAAACAATAAGAGAACTCAAAACATATGATATAAGACAAATAAATAAAAAGGATGAGATAATATACATGCCGGTTATTCAAACACAGAATTGGCTTAATAAATTTGTGGATGTATGTGAGGAGCGGTCTGGAAAAGGTTCATCATACATCCAACAAGAGATAATTTGTAATCCTATCATGAAATTACTTCCTACAATAAGTCCAGAAGTATGGCAATATGAACTCTTAAGACATGGATTGTTTGAGCCTAATGAGTGGATGAACATTGAAAACACAGTAAAAGAATTGGAAGCACAGAACGTATGGGAAATTGTAAAGCAAGAATATCAATTTCTAAAAAAATTATGGAATGGTCCAAAGGTTTCCATCTATATTTTTCCTATAAAAAGAGCAAGTCTAAAATCAGGAGAACAAATACCTAAAAAAAATGGTGTAGCATATAAAGGATTATTGTTTTTATTTATGTCTACTGAGCTTTCAAAAGAAGAAATAAAAGCATTATTTGCGCATGAGTATAACCATGCTTGTAGACTAAACTTTTTAGATTTGACTCCTGATAAAATTCCTTTGAAGGATTCTCTGATCATTGAGGGATTAGGGGAGTATGCAGTTAAAGATCTATATGGTGAGCAGTGGCTAGCTCCTTGGACTAATCTGTATTCACCTGAAGAGGTTATGGATTTATGGAAAAGCCAGTTTGTACCTTCGTTAAATGTTAGAGGGCTAAAAAATCATCAGCTTTTCTTATACGGTAAAGCAAGAAGCCGATTTCCTAAATGGATTGGATATTATTTAGGTTATCAAATTGTCGATACATTTCAAAAGATGCAAGGTCCTTTTCAAAAAAACGAGTTATATACAAAGTCATCCAAAGAAATAATAGCTGGTTCAAAATTTCCGATTTAACAGGGTGTTATAGGAAGTTATGTTTCTAATCTAATTAAACAAGAAATTACGAAAGCTGACATATAAATGCACGAAAGCCGAGAATATGAGGGTTTTGAAGTAAAAACTGGTTATGTTCATCCCATAAATCAAAGAAATCTGTATTTATGTTAGCTGATTGATTAATGTCATCTATTTCACTTTGAATCAGACCCGAGGGGGTATTGATAATATTAATTTGAGTGAATCCAGCTTGCTGCAAATGAGCGATCCACTCAGCTTCATTTAAAATTGTATAGATGCCATATAGGCTGCATATTCTTTCTTGCAATTCTTCTGATAAACACTGCTCAGCTGTCATTTCAATCAAAATCAACTTCCCCTCACTTTTTAAAACTCTTGAAATTTCATTTAACGTCTTTGTTATGTCAGTAAAAACGATAACAGATTCGGCTATAATTAAATCAAAGGAGTCATCCACAAAATCCAAGTTTTGTGCGTCTCCTTTCCTTACTTTTAATTTGTTTTCGTTTGAAATGAATCGCTCCCTAGCTTTTTCTATCATAATGGGGTGATTATCTATCGCAGTCACGTTACAATCAAATTTTTTTGCTATATAAGCTGCAGTTTGTCCCGTTCCACAACCTATATCAAGAACAGATCCAGTTGGAAGAATATTCTCATCTTCCAATATAGATTGGGTTAAAGCAAAACCTCCTGGATGCGCACCACCAATTCCAAAATAAGCTAATAAATCTAAATAAGCATTAGACATAAGACATCCTCCTATTTATTAATATATCTAGTGTATGCTTTCAATCTATTAAGTACCTGTATAGCTGGTACTGATGTGCTTTTAATGAACTTAACAACTTTGCTTCTATCTTCTCTACTTTTTATTGGATTTTAAAAGGGAAAAATACTAGTTTTGTAGAATATTTGTTGAAAGGGTTTGGATACAAGGGAGAAAATGCTAAATAAAAAATATTTTTTTGGAAGGGAAGTTATATGAGACAATTAAATGAGAAAATTGATTTTCGAGCATATGTAGAAGATGATTTTGAAAGTATTCATCTATTAAATATACAGGAAGAATGGAATAATCTTGTTGCTAAAAAGGAAGATACAAAAAATGCATGGAGTCATTCAAATGTAGCATTTGTTGCATCTGCCAATGGTCGTATAATTGGCTATATAAGAGGAATAACAGATGGTTATATTTCACTTTTAGTTTGTGAATTAGTAATTGATCAAAATTACCGTGGATTAGGAATTGGAACAGATTTATTAAAATATGTACATAATCTTTTTCCAAAAACACGAATGGAGTTACTTGCTTCTAGTTCCTCCCGCACATTTTATGAGGGTCAAGATTTTAGGAATTTCTACGGGTATCGAAAAACGTTCGAAGAATGGTGATATTTTTATATGAGAGAAAAGAGAAAAAAGAGTGAGGTTGGTTTATTTAAAAGCATTATGATTGAGATTAGAGATTCCATATTATTTGAAGTAATTTGGAACATAATCGCCTTCTTACCTAGAGTGATGTTTAGATTATGGAAGAATTTTTATTAGTAGTATTCGATTTCTTAAATATATAATTTAAAGGAGAAAACATATGAAAAAATTAATAGAAAAAAATGAGTATGCACCATATTATTCACCTTATGTGGATTTAGTTTCAGAAGGGAATATTATTGAAATTTTAGAGAAACAAATAGAAGAAACTAGTACCTTTTTAAAAAATATTTCTGATCAACAAGCTCTATTCCGATATGCTCCTGAGAAATGGAGTATAAAAGAAGTGATTGGACATATGGCAGATACAGAGCGAATAATGGCATATAGACTTCTTTCCTTTGCACGAGGTGAAACCAACTCTCTACCTGGTTTTAGTGAAATGGAATATGTTCAACATGCATTTTTTGATAAGCAGTCAATCGATGATCTTATCGAAAATTTGATAGTAGTCCGCCAATCAACTATCCAACTTGTTAAGAGTCTATCTAATGCAGAGTTACAACGTCGTGGGATAGCAAATAATCATGAAATAACAGTTCGGGCTCTTATTGTCATTATCGCAGGGCACGAACTTCATCATGGAAACATATTAAATGAACGATACATTAGTTCCGATTCCTATCCAAGAAAATAGTAACTATTGGGTTGGTAGTAAATGAAAGGTTGTTTTTGTATAAATGGATATATTAATTGAGTTATTAAAAGAGAAAGATGCTGAAGATTTATTAAAATTTGAACTTGAAAACAGAGCTTTTTTCGAAGAGATGGTACCTTCTCGTGGCGATGATTATTATAATCCTCAGATATTTAAAGAAAGACATAAAGATTTATTAGAAGAACAGGAACAAGGGGTTTCTTATTTTTATTTAATAAAGAATCTGGAGGGTTCTATTCTTGGTAGGATAAATTTAGTGGATATCGATAAATCACTCAAAGAGGCTTATCTCGGTTATCGAGTGGGACGAGTAAACACTGGAAAAGGTATTGCCAACAAAGCATTGAAATTATTAATAGATAGTTTGAAGGAAAAAAACATCAAAACAATTATAGCTAAGACTACTACTAATAACATAGCATCCCAAAGAGTTTTAGAGAAAAATGGATTTCTGGAATTTGTGAATGAAGAGCATGAAAAACAAGATGACAAATTAAAATTTCTCTATTATTCTTGGACAATTAATAAAGAGCGTTCATACTAAAGGAACGATTTTTTTTACTAATCTATTTTCAACTGAATTTAAAAATAAAAAGTGTCTTTTTCTACAAATAGTGTAGAAAGAGACACTTTTTATTTTGGTAATTTAAGTTTCTTGAACTATTTAATTATATGCAAACAGAAGTCTAAATCTGCTTGTAAGTGTGTTTCCATCAGTTTTTTAGCTTTTTCTCCATCTCTTGATTTGATAGCTTCATAAATTTCCTCGTGTTCATCGATAAGATGTGGTCTTTTATAAAGAACTACCGTTTTTCGAAACAGATAAATAATTGATTTCATTCGGTCGATTGTTTCTATCATAAGTGAGTTACCACTTGCTCTTACAATTATCTCGTGAAAAAGCTCATTTGCCTCCATAATCTCTTCTGTTTTTCCTTCTCTTCCAATTTTAATGCAGCTTGAAAGAGCTTGTAGATCATCTTCTGGTAAATACATTGCTGCTGATTTTGCAGAGAATCCTTCGAGCAGTATTCTTACTTGAAATAAGTTGCGTAAGTCTTTCTCCGTCGGTTGTACGACTTTTTTATTCACGATAAGGCCTTCATTGCTTAGTTGACGAAGAGACTCTCGAATTGGTGTACGGCTAATTCCTAATTCTGCTGCAAGTTTTTCTTCTACAACTTTTGTTCCACCTGGTAAATCACCATTTAAGATTCGGTCCCGAATAACTTCGTATGCTTGTTGATAGGCAGAGCGAGAATTTGTATTGTGTTGGTTCATATTTTTCACTCCTAATTGTTTCAACCTAATACTATAAACTTATCAAAAAGTGATTAATAAAGAAAGGTTAGTTATTAGTATCACCTAATTTGTATACAAGTATGATTAAAATGTATACAAAAATTAAATTATGGTATACAATAACTTTTGTGCAGTTCTTTTGCAAACGGTTTCATTTTACAACAATTGATAGCATTGATAGAGCAATAAAGGGAATATTAATCGAATTAGGAGGAATTTACATGGGTAAAAAAGTTGGTTTTATTGGTTTAGGAATAATGGGTAAACCTATGGCGTTAAACTTGTTAGCAAAAGGATACGAGTTAATCGTAAACGACTTAAATAAAGAAGCGGTACAGACATTAGTAAATGCTGGGGCGACATTTGGAGAATCAGCGAAAGTAATCGGAGAAAATAGTGATGTAATTATTACTATGCTACCTGCTTCACATCATGTGAAACAAGTAGTTTTAGGTGAAAATGGAGTGCTTAGTGGAGCGAAAAAAGGTTCGGTCATAATGGATATGAGTTCTATTTCACCAGTTGTATCTAAAGAAATTGCTGCTGAAGCAGAACAAAAAGGAGTAGAAATGATTGACGCTCCTGTTAGTGGTGGGGAACCAAAAGCAATTGACGGAACGCTTGCAATTATGGTCGGTGGTAAAGAAGAAGTGTTTGAACAAGTAAAAGATATTTTACATGCTATGGGTGCAGAAGTGACTTTAGTTGGAAGTAATGGTAGTGGGACAACTGCTAAATTGGCTAACCAAGTAATCGTTAACTTAAATATTGCTGCTATGTCAGAAGCTTTAGTTTTAGCTTCAAAAGCAGGAATAGATGTTGAAAAAATGTACCAAGCGATTCGTGGAGGTCTTGCAGGAAGTTCGGTACTAGATGCTAAAGTTCCATTAATCTTAGATCGCAATTTTGTTGCAGGTGGAAGAATAGACATTAACATGAAGGATATAACGAATGTTATGGAAACAGCGCATAATTTGGATGTTCCAATGCCATTATCTAGCCAGTTGCTTGAAATTTTCCATGCGTTAAAAGCAGATGGAAAAGCTGCGGATGATCACGGTGGAATCGTTCAATATTATGAAAAACTTGCAAATATCCAAGTAGGGAGAGTTTAAGAAATGACCACAATCGATAGCACTCAAAAGCGATTGGCTCAAGAGGTCCTAGGTAACATAAAGGAAGTAAATGCATCAGCAGTTAAAGAAATGCTTATAAATGGACTTCGTGATTTAAATAAAAAAATTATTGTGTTAGATGATGATCCAACAGGAGTTCAAACCGTACATGGTATTTCAGTATATACCGATTGGTCAGTTGAAAGTATTGAAAAAGGTTTTCTAGAAGAAAATTCGATGTTTTTCTTATTAACTAATTCTAGAGGTTTTACTGCAGCTGAATCAGATAAAGCACATACAGAAATTGCTAACAATATTGTGCAAGTAGCAAAGAAAGTGGACAAGGAGTTTATCGTAATCAGCCGTGGAGATTCCACACTGAGAGGTCATTACCCGCTAGAAACGGAAGTCTTAAAATCGACAATCGAGGCATCATCAGACATTCACTATGATGGGGAAGTGATTCTACCGTTTTTTAAAGAAGGCGGACGTTTCACAGTAGACAATATACATTACGTACAGTATGAAGAGAGCTTAGTGCCCGCTGGAGAAACTGAGTTTGCAAAAGACAGAACATTCGGCTATACCAAATCTCATCTAGGAGAATGGGTGGAAGAAAAAACAGAAGGTCGGTTTAAGTCTGTTAATGCAACCTATATATCATTAAATAGCCTACGTGCCCTTGATATAGATGGAATTACAGAGCAATTGCTTCAAGTGAGTGATTTCAATAAAGTTGTCGTCAATGCAGTAGATTACGTGGATGTAGAAATTTTTGTTGTTGCACTTGTGAAAGCGATGAAAGCAGGAAAACAATTCTTGTTCCGAAGCGCTGCTGCACTTACAAAAGTAATTGGCGGAGTGAGCGATAAAGCACTTTTAACGAGAAAAGAATTGATTCGTGAAGAAACAAATCACGGTGGGTTGATCTTAGTAGGTTCACACGTTAAGAAAACAACAGAACAACTAGAACAATTAAAATTAAAAACAAGTGATTTTATTGAATTTATTGAATTCGATAGTCATCTCGTTTTACAACCGGACCAGTTCCAAACGGAAATTGACCGTGTAATTGAAACGGCAGAAAGTCTGATCCGTGAAGGTAAAACAGTTGCTATTTATACTAGACGTGAAAGATTAGATCTTGGTGAAGGCAAAAAAGAAGAAGAGTTAAAACTATCTGTCAGAATATCAGATGCTGTAACAAGCTTTGTTCAAAGACTTAGTGTTCGTCCAAACTACATTGTTGCCAAAGGTGGAATTACTTCTAGTGATATTGGAACAAAAGGTCTTGAAGTAAAAAGAGCAACTGTAGCAGGGCAAATTCAACCAGGAATTCCTGTATGGATCACTGGAGAAGAAAGTAAATTCCCGGGTATCGCATACATTATTTTCCCAGGTAATGTAGGAGCAGTTACAACTCTAAAAGATACAGTTGACATCTTAAACAAATAAGTAGTGTTCATCTATAAAAAGGGGATATCTAATAATGTTGGTAAATACAAAAAAGATATTAAAAGACGCGCAGCGTGGAAAATACGCTGTCGCTGCCTTTAATGTATACAACCTAGAGACGGTTCAAGCTGCAATACATGTAGCAGAACAAGAAAATCAACCAGTTATTATTGCACTAGGAGAACGTTATTTTTCGACTGTAGATGTAGAAGGATTTTCTGCACTTGTCAGAGCAATAGCTGAAAAATCTTCTATTCCAGTTGCGCTACATCTGGATCATGCCTATGAAAAAGAATCCATTATACGTGCAATACGTTGTGGCTTTACTTCTGTCATGTTTGACGGTTCAGCATATGAGATAGATGAAAATGTACGCCGCACAAAAGAAATTGTAGAAATAGCCCATATGGCAGGTGTATCAGTAGAGGCAGAAATAGGTTCGTTGGCAAAAGGTGATTTCTCCGATGAAGAAGAAGGAGACGGAACGTTAACTGACCCTAAAGCTGCAAAAGAATTTGTAGATGCAACCGGAGTTGACTTTTTGGCTGCTGCTATTGGAACCGTACATGGTATGTATAAAGGAGAGCCGAAAATCGATCTTCCCCTTTTAGAGAGAATTCAACAGGCAGTAGAAGTTCCTCTAGTATTACATGGTGGCTCAGGAACTCCAAATGAAGTTATTAAGCAAGCAATCCAACTTGGTATTTGCAAAGTCAACGTGAATACAGAAGTTTCCATGGCTGCTGTTTCATTACTTAAAGACTATTTTGAAACGCAACATATTGCTCACCTTTCCACTGTTATGGCAGATATGCAACAAGCGATGGAATCTGTCATGACTAAATTCGTTCAAGTATTTGCAAATAAAGAAATTAGTTAAAACAGACACAAAATTCCTAAACGAAAAGAGGATTAAAAATGCCGATAGTATCTATATGTATAGGGGTAGCCTTATTACTTCTATTAATGATTGTTTTTAAATTAAATGCTTTTATCTCGTTAATTCTAGTAGCTCTTGTAGTAGGTATTTTAGAAGGAATGTCGCCACTTGATGCAATGACATCTGTTCAAGGTGGATTAGGTGGTACGCTTGGTAGTTTGACGATGATCATCATTTTTGGAGCAATCCTTGGTAAATTGATGACAGATTCAGGTGGAGCGCAACGTATTGCAACAACACTTATAAAATCATTTGGGAAAAAGAGAGTTCAATTAGCAGCTGTTCTAACAGCTTCTGTAGTTGGGATTGCCTTGTTTTTCGAAACAGGGGTAGTAGTATTAATTCCTTTAGTATTTACCATTGCAACTGCAGCAGGAGTTCCAGTGTTATACATTGGTATGCCTGTAATAGCTGCCCTCATCACGATGCATGGATTTGTACCTCCTCATCCTGGACCAACAGCTGTTGCTAGTGTATTCGATGCAAATATCGGGAAAACCTTATTGTATGGTATCGTAATTGCTATTCCTGCAATTATTATTGCTGGACCACTATATACGAAACTGTTTAAGAAAGATTTCTTAGAAGTAGACATACCAAAAGGATTATTTAATCCAAAGGAATTTACGGAAGATGAAATGCCTGGTTTTGTAACAAGTCTTTTAACATCACTTATGCCGGTAATTTTAATCGCTTCTCAAGTAATTGTTGAAATTGTAGCTCCAGATTCAGCAGTTATGCCGTTCTTTGATTTCATTGGTAACGCAAATGTAGCTTTATTGCTTTCTGTCATTCTTGCATTCTTTACTTTCGGTCTAAACCGAGGTAAAACAATGAAAGATGTCATGAATTCTGTTGGAGAAGCAGTAAACGGAATTGCAATGATTCTATTAATTATCGCTGCTGGTGGTGCTTTTAAACAAGTACTGATTGATAGTCATATCGACCAATACATTGCAGATATCATGGCGGATTCAACTCTTTCTCCATTACTTTTAACTTGGTTAATAGCAGCAATATTACGTGTAGCAGTTGGTTCCGCTACAGTGGCTGGTATGACAGCAGCAGGTATCGCAGCACCTTTAGTAGGAATGACTGGTGTAAGCCCTGAGTTAATGGTATTAGCTGCCGGTGCAGGAAGTGTTACATTCTCTCATGTTAATGATGCTGGATTCTGGATATACAAAGAATACTTTAATTTATCAATCGGTAAAACAATTAAAACATGGTCTATCATGGTTACAATTATTTCATTAGTTGGCCTTGCCGGTGTTTTAGTTATTAATGCGATTATTTCATAAGAAATTGAAAAGCGTATCTTTTTACAAATGGAAATTTTGTAGAAAGATACGCTTTTTTTTGTATAAATATACGATATACTATCAATATTGACAAAAAAGGTAGGCGAATTTATATGCAAAGGTATTTAGGTGAAATATTGCTAGTGATTACAGCAATTATTTGGGGAAGTGGATTTGTTGCAAGTGCTGTTTCATTAGAATATTACACACCTTATCAAATTTTAGCAGGAAGGTTTATGATTGGCGCTATTTTATTAATTATTCTCTTTCACAAAAAGTTAAAGAAACTAAATAAAAGTTCACTTATTAAGGGAGCAATATTGGGGGTATTTCTGTACCTGGCATTTGCTCTTCAAACGGTAGGACTTCAATATACAACCCCATCTAAAAATGCATTTTTAACTGCAGTAAATGTTGTATTTGTACCCTTCATAGGATTTCTCTTTTATAAGAGAAAAATCGATATGTTTGAATTGATTGGTGCAGTTATGGCCGTAATTGGAGTGGCGGTACTGTCTCTTAAAATATCAACGGAGATTAACATAGGAGATTTGCTCACTTTATGCTGTGCAGTCGGATTTGCATTTCATATCTTTTATACTGCTCGATTTGTAAAAACAGAAGATCCAGTTGTTATCACGATTGTACAAATGATGGTAGCTGCACTCATTGGATGGATTGTTGTAATCTTTAGAGGAGAAACTTCATTTTCTTTGGAAACTGAAGGAGTTATGAATCTTCTTTACCTTGGTGTTTTTTCTACAACAATCGCTTACTTAATGCAAACAGTTGCACAGAAATACATATCAGAAACAAAGGCTGCCATAATACTATCTACAGAGTCTTTTTGGGGCATGGTATTTTCAGTAATTATTTTAAGTGAAGTAATGACCCTAAAAATGATAATTGGAGCTATTCTCATTCTTCTAGCTATTATCATATCTGAAACAAAATTTAGCTTTCTAAAAAAGAAAGTGGAAGAATTGACTTAAAATAAACAAAAGCGTTTTTATAATATAGAGACGCTCATAATTGTAGATTTTTATTTTTGACCCGATAATTTTCGTTCCAGGCGGACGCGTTCCGCCGGCATGGCTTCAGCCGCTTCCCTTGCTCCTGCGCAAGCTCGTCGCAAAAAAAACGTTGCTCCTGCGCAAGCTCGTCGCAAAAATTAATTTCGCTACGCTCAGTCTAGGGTCTTCAGCTCATGCATCTGCCGCTTCGCTTTCGATGCAGAAAACATTTGCTATTCCGGCTGGAGTCGCCGCCATCCACTCTAATCAACTATTATCCGCTTTTCAATCAAAAAACATGCCATTTAATAGAGCAAGCTTTTATAACTGAAGTTTTTTCAATTAGTATTTATAGAAAATCGTTGAAAAAGGCGACACTCCTGCGGGAATAGCGTTAGCCGAAGACCCCGCAGCGCAGCGAGGAGGCTAAGGCAACGCCAGCGGAAAGGGAGCCGTTTCAACGATTTTCTTATTTATCGGAAGACATTATTTAGTAGTCCAAGCTCCTCGGCGCTCACCCACAGAAAACGAGCGGTAAGCTTTGGAAAACCTGATCGATTCTATATAAAAATAACTCGAGTTTGACTACAGTCTGAAGCGTTTCTAATTAATATAGAGCACTTTTATTCTTTCTTATTTAACTGGAACCCAAATTTCATTGTATGTTTCTGTTTTATAGATATTTGTATCCAAATAAACTTCAAATGGTTTTATGGAAGACAGTTCATATGGATTGGATGGAAACCATTCCGAAAATATTCGTTCCCATGTATTTGCGATTGCAGATGGAAAAGGTCCTTGAACTTCAAAAACAACCCATTTTGAGGCAGGGAAGTCAATGCGCTGAAAGTCAGTTGAATTAGTACCATCATATTCTGCTGCAACATAATAATTCATCCTATTTTTCTCTCTACTTACCTCTGCCCAAATGCCTAATAACCCATTTATGTCTCCACTTTTTAAATCTAATAATTGATTTAGGGTTCCATCCTGTTGAATCTCATTCCAAAATGTTTGAAACGCTTCTATTCCACCGTTTTCTACATCGTACGGAAATTCTCTATTAACTCCAATAACTTGGAAAGCCTCTCTCTCCACAAGACGATATTGCATTGGTTTAGCTCCTCCTTTAATTTAATTTCTCCCGTTAAATCTTCTTCATACAAATTATATTTCAACATTGCTACTCATTCAATGAATAAAAGGGGAATGAACAACAATTGAAGAATTAACATGAAGAGAGAGACATAATTAGACTCTAAAAGCTAAGAAAGGCGAATGTGCATGATTCACATTGTAAATGGGGATGTAGTAGGAAATAAGATTAAAGATATAGAAGGAGAAATTATCGTTTGGAGAGAAATGTATGATTTCGGTCCATTAAGTTTAGAATGGACAAAAGAGGAGCAATTAAAGAGACGTGCTGCTTTTTTTGAACAAAGACTGGAGATTCCAGCAAAACTGTTTATTTCCAATTGTATTAAACAAAATAATTTATTGAATAATATATCAACGAAGGATGAGGTTGTACTGTGGTTCGAGCATGATAGATATGATCAAACCATGCTTATGTATTTATTAACAGAACTATCTTCCTTAGGTATTAAAAATCTATCTATGGTTAGTATTAATCAGTATACTGGAATTCATCCTTTCCATGGATTAGGTCAGTTGTCTTCGGAGCAATTAATAGCTTTAGTAGATGATAAAAAGGAACTTTCAAACGATGAAATTCATGAAGCTATATCTGGATGGATTGCATATAATTCTAAAGATGAAGACGATTATAAAAAATGGATACAAAACACATCTCATTTTCTTCCTTTTCTACTTCCATTTTTTCAAGGGCATAAAAGCTATTTTCCTTCGTTAAAAACAGGTTTAAATGAAGTTGAGTACTTATCACTAAGTTTAATTAATAATGGAATTTGCCAATTCTTCGAGTTGTTTAATGAGGTAACGAAGAAAAGAGTAAATGATGGGTTAAGTGATTTGCATTTATCAGCCATTTTAATGGAATTAATGAAAGGAAAGAAACCCTTAATTACGTCTAATCGACCTTTACCAAATTATTCTGATCCTATTTCAAATGCTAAGATTGACATAACGTGGGAAAACAAAATCGAATCGATCTTGTAGGAATTGATTGGTGGATTGGCGGTGTTCATTTTTATAAGATAGTTAAATAAAAAGAAACATTAAATCGATTTCTAACATGTTGGAAATCGTTTTTTTTTCTTTTTTTTTTAAACAAATTTATATTGTTTTGTATTAATGCTTGTTAATAGTGAAAGATAAGAAAGAATCTTAGCTATAAACGATCATTTATCGTGGCTAACATTCATTTAAATTTTGAGGAGGTGTGAATCTGTGAAAACAATTCATCGAATTGCTTTAGTGCTCGTAATAATTGGTGCAATTAACTGGGGATTGATCGGATTTTTTGAATACGATTTAGTTGCTTCCATTTTTGGTGGACAAACGGAAGCCATGTCTCGAGTAATTTATGCTCTTGTAGGTATAAGTGGACTAATTTGTATCCCGCTTTTATTTGAAGCACACAAAGAAGTAGGAGCAGAACGAAGTAGGACTTCAGGCTATAATAATTTAAAGTACGAGACAGAATTTAGTGATGAGACAGACTTTACAGATATTCGAGAATACAATAAGAATAATTCGGATAACAATAACAGTAACAACAAACAAGTTTAGCTTGTTTCGTTGGAGGCATTTCATCATTATTTTGTCTGCTAAAAAACTGACGGCCTATATTGGCTCGTCAGTTTTTTTTCGCAATGTCAGTACTCCGCATTAATGGACAATTATCGAGTGACAGTTTTAATTCCGCAGTTTATACCAAAAAAAGGCTGGCATAATATACTTCATAACCAGTCCAGCTTGCTGATTAGATCAATTTTGCTTTATCGCAAAGATGTTATAATTACTACTGTTCCTTATCATTTTAAAAAGTAATAGAGTTAGAGCCCATCCTTTTTAAGATGGGCTCCTTTTATTTATATTATATTGTATTGTTAAAAAAGGTATGGAACAAATTCGCATATGATGTTTAGCAGTTAGCTGATGATCTTTTTTTTCTTCTATTATAAATTGCTCTTGTAAAGGAAGTCTAAAAACGTTTTGGCGAAACGCTAAGTAAATTCCTGCATCTGAACCGTTTGCTCCTTTACTCGTTAATACTAGTTTTTCTCCATTTTGGTTCAATTCTAGTATTCCAATCATCGATGACCAAGGAAGAGGAAGGGCAATATTCATATAATATTTATCATTACGTTGATGAGAAGAGTAGAGTGCGACAAAGATTACTTCTTTACCTATTTTTCGAAGCCATGCTCTCGTATTTTTCCTACCATCTTCTACAGCTATAATTTCGCCAGTCATTTCCATTTGTGTATTAGTATATGGAAGATTTAGCTGTTGAACGTTTCTACTAAAAAATCTATATATAGCGGCAAAGGGCTTAAACCAATTGTGCCAGTTTACTTCTGAATATAGTCGAAATTGGTTTGTATTTTCATAGAAATCGATTATTGTTGCGGATAGAAAACTCTTTTCTAAGTATATTCCCATATCATCCACAAGACCTTTATAGGATTCCTTACCTAAATGCTTATATAAAATCTTTTCTCCAATTACATATTTCCCCCGAATACTACTGATAGGGAATTTCGACTTAATCTCTTTGGTTTTTGGGGTAAGTATTGACCAGCCAACAACCCCACATAATGCGAACAAAATTGAATTGAAAAATCCATGAAACTTCAACATAAAATCGATACTTAGAGCAAAAACTCCAAATACATTACCGATAGCATATAATAAGGAAAAAATAATTGTAATGCCTAATGCTCCGAATGATGTTAGCACCAATGTTTTTTGCAGTTTATTAGGAAAATCTGATTTAATGACTAAAACTATAAGCCCATATATTCCAAAAATATATAGGAGTACTGAAGCTAGTTCTAACCAAGGGGAGAAAGTGATTCCAAGTGCAACGACAATCGGAGAAATTAAAATAACGCTACAAATAATATTGTAAGTTTTTCTTTTAGATAAACGACCAAGAAAACCTACGAAAATAGGTAGCAAGAAGGAAGAATAGTGAAAGTGAATTGCTGTCAGCCACGTTAAAATAGGAGAGAATCCCGTATCAATTTCTGCGACAGAAGCAAAAAACCACATCCCACCAATGAATAAATACATCATTCCTGCATCGATTGAAAATTCTTCTAAATGGTCAAATCCACGTTGAATAAATCGGTGGAGCCCATATATAGCAACGACTAAAGTAAATAATAAATAGATACCTGCAAGAAGTATGTCCCATTCAGTAGTAGTCGTTGTTTGTAGGATGAAAATAGATGCAAAGGCTGGTATTGCAAAAAAATAATACAGTCTATTTTCTTTTTTCAATATTAATTGTAGAGTGATTGGTACAAATATTAGTTGTGCAACGGTTAACATTAAAAAATACCAAGGAGTTACATTGAAAATGACGACTACTAAAAATCCAATGGTATGTAAAAGAGCAATTCGCTTAAAAGTCATTTGTTTGAAATTCTCCTTCATATTCAAATAAAGTGCCGATTAACGGGTTTTTTATTAGGACATGTATAGAATAAACGTCTCTTTCTTCTATATAATATTCAGTTACATGGACCACACCTTGAAAAATTCTTGGCAGTGGTACTTCTATATTCCCTATAACAATTCGCTGTTCTCGTGATTCAATTAGCATCCGTCCCTCTTCAGTAACAAAGAAAACCAGATCGGAGTAAAATATGCTTGGTTCTCCTAAGTAATCTTTTACGCTATTACTGGCAGGATCTAGGCTCATAAGCGCATTAAAATATCTTTTTTTATTTTTGAAATAAAAAATTCTCTCCCAGTGCACCTGATTCTCTTTGTTCGGTCCGATTAAACTTGTATTTACAATAGTAAAAGGAATATCCGATCCATGTTCGGGGAATAAAAACTTCCATCTTGTCGCTAATAAGAAAAATGGGTACATCCATTTTGGTCCACGGCTGATTTTTTTCATAACACCAGTTGCTTTAAACTTACTATCAACGGGTAGCTTATATCGTTTTTGAAGCATTGGATGAAGTTTATTAAATTGATCGCCAAGTATGTGTTTATAGATAGTCATTCAAATGCTCCTTATCTAACTCGTTTGCAATTTTTAGCTGACGGTATATCTTTGCTTATGAAAAATCCAACTAAGGAAAGAATAAATAATGACATGTTAAAAGTTAACGGGTTGAATGGATGATATAAAGTAGTTGGATCTGCGAGAATTGCTGAGAACGTTAACAGAGGAAATAAGACTAACTGTAACCCTAGTAATTTTCTTTTATTTTTGTAGAGTAACCAAGTAAGACCGAAAACAACTTCCAAAAACCCCACTGATGAGACGATAAAAGAGGCAGAGATTGTTGTAAAAGAAAGTAGGCTACTTGTCATCAAGATTTCATCCGGGTGCTTGTATATTAACTTTGGTACTAAACCTTGATATAGCCATATAAAGGAGAACAAAAATGTAATCATCCAATGGCTAAAAAAATGTTTGTATTGTGAGGATGGAGACTCTCCTTTTTCAAGCCATCTTTTTAATACATCGAAACTTAGTGCAGTTGCCCATCCGATTAGGGGCCGGAAAATTAGAAAATCAAAATAGCGGCCGAAGATGCCAAAATTCGTTTTATAATCGTATTGTGTAAGAAATCGAATAGAATCTTGTTCCGGAGCATACTTCCAGTAACCTTTTCCCTCTCGAATAATAGAAATAGCTTGATCCGTTCCAAAGTGTAAGGAGGATGTACGTGATTCATCTCTTGCATGAAAAGTGCCAACACTTTTTCCCCATCCAGCAATGTTCAAACCAAATCCAATATTTGTTTTATAGTGGAAATGTTGAGGCTCACTTTCTTCTTTTGGTAAATAGGTGATAGAGGTAAATCGCAAATCCCATTGCTCGTGTAGCTCAGGTTTCTGTGTAGCATTCCATAACTTTTCCATCTCTGAATTAATAGGTATTTCAACATAAATTGGTTTACTCTTCATTTCATTCACCTCCCATAAAGCTTATCATAAGATAAAGGACTTTTCGCTAGTATTGCAGAATAGATATGAAAGTTGGAGGGATAATTTTGAAACGTGTAGATGTAGCTTCAGCCTTAATCCATGATGAGAATGGGTACATATTATTAGTGAAGAATAGGAAAGGTGACTCGTTTTATTGGGGGCTTCCAGGAGGGGCAGTAGAAGAAAATTAAACACTCGAGAAAGCGGTTATCCGTGAAGTAAGGGAGGAAACGGGTTATAAGATAAAAATTACTGGTTTAAATTCCATCCGAGAAGTGTTGTTTTCGGATAGAGGTCATCACGCGTTAATCATTACTTTTAATGCAAAAATTATCGATGGTCAAATAAATATCAACGACCCGGATAATGACATTGTTGAAGCTAGATGGGTAGATTATGGAACTGCAAAAGAACTAATGCCATTTTTATTTGAAAGCTTAAGAATTGAATCAAATGATAATAAGTCACTTGCATTTTATGAATTTGAAGGAGTTCGATAATAACAAAACGAAGAGCAAAAGGGATTAATGGGGGTAAAAATGAATCAAACTATTAACTATAAATTTTGGACTGTTTGTATGATACAAGATAACGATAAAGTGCTCCTATAGGCAACATGATCATTTTAAAGGTTTTATTCCTCCTGGTGGTAAAGTAGATTTTCCAGAGAGTTTTGTGGAATCAGCAATTAGAGAGGTAAAAGAAGAAACCGGCCTAGAGGTTAGCAATCTTATTTTTAAAGGTATCTATGAATATGTAAATCCAGAAAAAAACGATCGATATATTATTTTTAATTACTTAACGAAAGAATTTAAAGGAGATTTATTAAATGAATCGCCTGAAGGAAAACCGATTTGGGTACCTATCAAAGAAATAGATTCACTTCCAATACAGAAATCGATTCGCAGAAGGATTCCTCTGTTTTTTAAAGAAGGGACATTTGAAATTCAGGTGACTTGGGATAATGAAAAGAATGTTGAAGGAGAAGTAGTGATTAGAGAAACTTGATCTTTTTTTAAAAATAGAATCTTGGAGGCGAATGGATGGAGCAAAAAATAGTTAGTCACAAAAATCAGGTGGGGTGGAACCAATCTGCTTATCAAGCATGGACGAATCGCCACGGATCACCTAAAGAATTTGCAAAGAAGCTAAGGGAAAATCCCACTAGTGCTGTTTCCCACTATTTAAATTTCATGGGGAATGTAAAAGGTAAAAGGATTGCCAATTTTTTAGGATCAAAAGGAAATAAAGCAGTTTCTTTTGCGTTGTTAGGAGCCGAGGTTTTAGTAGTAGATATTTCAGAAGATAATAAGAAATATGCGATCGAATTAGCAGAAGAGGCAAAAGTAAAGATAAAGTACATAGTTTCGGATATTCTAGAAGTTCCCGATGAGGCGGAACTAAATGAGTTTGACTTTGTTCTGTTAGAATTAGGGGTACTTCATTACTTTGTGGATTTATCCCCATTATTTAAAGTGGTTTTCGATTCACTTAAGCAAGGTGGACAATTTATTTTAAGGGATTATCATCCTTTCGTTTCTAAGCTAGTGCATGTAGAAGAAGGAGAGATGCTTGCAAGTGGCGATTATTTTAGTAAGGGAGTAGTGGAAGAAGATGTAGCCTATAGTATTTTACTACCGGAAGAAGAACGATTTTCTTTAAAGAAAGTTAATATTCGAAGATGGACTTTAGGGGAAATTGTCACTTCTATTTCGAAAGCAGGTCTTAACATCAGCTATCTAGAGGAAGAACCTGGAGTTAGTTGGGCATTTCCATCTGGTTCACCAGAAGGAATAGAAAACAAAATGCCCGGATTATATACGTTAATAGCTAAGAAAGGATGAAAGTATTTTTTCATCCTTCTTTTATTTTTAGATTATCTATTTTCATTATATAAAACCCACTCCACGCAAATACTATAGATGCGAGGTAAAAAATACTTCCAATAGTAAGAAAGTCAACTAAATATCCTGTAACAATAACCGCAAAAGCTGCACCAACCGAAGTCCAAATGTGGTAGAGACCAATTTCCTTACCAGCAGTCTCCTTCTTAACCGTACGTGCTAGTACTGTTTTTTCACTGTTTTTCTGTATCGCACCTAATAAACCCATTACAATTTGAAGTATATATACATGCCAAATTTCATAAGCAAGCGGAATAATGAGTAATAGGAGTGCCATTCCCCATGAATAAATGACTAAGAGAGATTGGTCTCCTGTCCTATCTGCAAATTTACCAATAACTGAATAGCTCAATGCAGCCGTAAGAGCAAATAACCCGTATGCCCAACCAAACTGTGAATAACTATTTCCAACATTTTTTAATAGCAGCACGTAAAATGGAAATATCATACTGGCAGACATACCTATTACGCCTTGATAGATTATAAATCTTCTGTATTTCATTTATAATACTCCTCATAGAAAAGATTCAGAAATCGTTTTTCAGGATCATATTTTTCTTTCAGTTCAAAAAATTCTTCCGCTCTCGGGTAGGCTATTTCTAATTGTGATTTTGTAGGGAAGTTATAGTATGGAAGATAATAGGTTCCGTCGTGTTCTAATGTAATATCAATCATTTTCTGTATGACCTGATCCACTTCTTCGATACTTTCTTCGTTCGTCTCTTGATTGATAAGTAATACAAGTGCAAACATATCTTCTTTTGCATAAGACATGATTGCCTCATCATTTTGCTTCACATATCGTATAGTGATATTCAGTAAGTTGATATTCTTTTCCTTTTGAAGCATTTCTCTTAAGTCATCAATATAGGAAGTGAATTCATCTACCGGTACAAAATATTCTTGTAGTAATTCCGTTTTGCTAGCACTGTCATATTCCATAAAAGTCGATTCCGAACGCATGACATTATTTCTTGAAATATAGGAACCATCAATTCGATTATTATATTCTTTTTGAGTCTTCCAAAACATATTTTTTCCATGCGTATTTATCCGAGAGAGACCAAGAAGTAACTTTGGAATAGCAATGATTCTCTCGCGTTTTAAGGTAGTATGATTGCTTAATAGTGATTGGTCTTCGGCTAAGTAATAATTAGTTACATACATTTCTGATAAAAAGCTATCAGGTGCAACTGAAATTCTCGCCAAATGCATTTTTACTGAATCACCTTTAACATGGGTTGTGAAATAAGTACTGTATTCATCATAGGTTAGTGATTTTGATTGAACTTTATAGAGTTTATCATCCGTCAATTGCAAAGTTACATCGAGAATTACACCGAATAATCCATATCCACCATTCACTAACTGGAACAGTTCTGTATTTTCTTCTCGACTTACTTGTATGATTTTTCCTTGTGAAGTGAGTAATCTAAATGATTCTACTGTTTCAATTAAAGAAGTATATTGAATGTCACGACCGTGGACATTTACACTTAATGAACCGCCGACAGTGAAAATATTTTGAGATTGGCTTACCTTTAATGCAAGCCCATAAGGGTTAATATAGGATTGGATATCGGCCCATGTTACCCCGCTTTGTACAGTGATGAGTTTATTCTTTGTATCTAAGTCAAGAATTTTATTATAGCTTTTCATATCGAGTAGGATACCATCGGGATAAAGCGTTTGCCCGCCTTGACTATGTTGCATTCCTGCTATGGATATTGGAATATCTTTTTCATTTGCTTCTTCTATAATATTAACAATATTTTCTTCCCTATCACTTGATTTTATTGCCTTCATTTTGACAGGTAATAGACGTCCGTGATCTTTCACGACTGGTTCGGCAAGCTTTGCTTGAAAGAGTATGAGGGAACAAACAAGTAACAAAATATAAAAAATTACGAAATATTGTCTCTTATAAATTTTTCTCTCCTCCTATATCAAGTGAAACCGAGCTATACATTTTATAATGGTTTGGAATTGCCACATAAAAAGGAGAGAAAAACCAAGATGATTGGCATTTCTCTCAATCGTATTACTTTCCTTTAAAAATAGGTTTTCGTTTTTCACTGAATGCGTTTAATGCTTCTATTCTATCTTCTGTTGGAATGGTAATTTCGTAAGCTTTGCGTTCGATACTTAATCCAGTATGTAAATCGACATTCATGCCGTGTTTGATAGCAAATTTGGCTTGTTGTAGCGCAATTGGGCCATTTACTAGCATTAGTGTTGCGAAGCTTTCGGTTTCTGCGATTAATGTTTCACGTGAAGTAACTTTAGTTACTAAGCCGTATGCTAATGCTTCTTCTGCTTTTACTCTTTTTGCTGTAAGGATAAGTTCCAACGCTTTCGCTTCTCCAATAAGACGTGGTAGACGTTGTGTACCACCAGCGCCAGGAATAATGGCTAAGCTTGTTTCCGTTAATCCTAGTTGAATGTCATTCGCTGCTATCCGGAAATCACATGCAAGAGCAAGCTCTGTTCCACCCCCAAAAGCATAGCCGTTTAGCATTGCGATGGTAGGTTGTGGAAGATTTTCAATTGCTGAAAAAACTTCTCCAATTTTTAATATATTTCGTTTTACTTGTTGGTCAGTCAATGTTTTTCGTTCTTTTAAATCCGCCCCAACACTAAAAGATTTCTCCCCAGCACCTGTAAAAATCACTACACGCACATCTGGATTTATACGAATAGTTTCAGTGATTTCTCCAAGCTCTTGAAGCATATCGTAATTAAATGCATTCAGAGCATCTGGTCTATTAAGTGTCACATAAGCAATATTTCCATGTTCTTCATAATGAATAGATTCCATTTTCTCTCCCCCAAAAATATTTTTTTCTCCCATACAAAACATATCATTTTACTATTGGTCTGTCATCTTTAGTAGATAGTTTCAAATATAGGTCGATTTTCCTTTTTTGATTTGATACAATTATGTTATTGAAATTCGAAAGATTAGAGGAATTTACATGGACATTTTTGTTGCAAGACAACCGATTTTTAATAAAAATGAACATATTTTCGCATATGAATTGTTGTATCGTAATGGACATGATAATTCCTTTCCACTAATAGATGGAGAAACAGCTACTTTAGAAGTACTCGTGCACTCCTTTTTGACGATTGGTATTAATGAACTAGCTGGAGAAAAACTATGTTTTATTAATTTCACTGAAAACCTACTAGTAAAGGATATTTTCGCAAAATTTCCAGGGAATAGAATAGTAGTAGAAATTCTAGAGGATATACCAATAACCTCTGCTTTAATTCAAAAAATTAAAGAGATTAAGTCTTTGGGCTTTTTAATTGCATTAGATGATTTTGTTCTCCAAAAAAATATAACGGTATATGATGAGTTATTTTCACTCGTTAACTTCATTAAAGTTGATTTTCTTTCAAGCACCGTGGCGGAAAGACAAGCAATCGAACGAATTGTAAAAAAGAATTATCCACATATTGTTCTACTTGCCGAAAAAGTTGAGACCCGCGAACAGTTTTATGAGGCAAAAGCTGCTGGTTATGGGTTATTTCAAGGTTATTTCTTTGCTAAGCCTGAAATTATTAAAGGTACGGAAATTCCAGCCAATTTAGTACAGTACTTTCGGATTATTAGTCTTCTACGTGACAAATCTTCTTCTATTGAAGAGGTAGCAGAAGAAATTGAACGAGATGTCTCACTTTCGTTTAAAGTATTGAAGTTGATCAATTCCCCTGCAGTACGATTAAAATCTAAGATTCGCTCGATAAAGCAAGGTGTAGTTATGCTTGGCTTGGAGGAATTAAATCATTGGTTATATGTTCTTTTACTTCATGAATCTAAAGCGAATTATTCGGGTGACGGAATGGCTCTAATCGAGGCTTCCTTATTCCGTGCGAAGTTTTGTGAGTTACTTGCAAAAACTAAAGTCAAAAAAAATGCGTCAGAGTATTTTTTAGTTGGCATGTTCTCTTTAATCGATACTTTACTTCATCAATCGATGAACCAATTGCTTCAGGATTTACCACTTTCTGATGAAGTAGCGGCAACACTTTCAGGTAACCTCACTGAAATGACTCCATATTTAGAGGTGGCAATTGCCTGTGATGAGGTTCGATGGGACGATATGTTAGAGGGTGTAACGATTCTAAATATCGATCACGATACTTTGAATGACATCTATATAGAAGCTCGTCGTTGGGCTGCTGAAATATTAAATTAACTACCATTCTTAGAGAATGGTAGTTTTTTTGAGCGAATGTATTTTATTCATTAAATTGGAAAAAATATTTTTTATAGATTATTGCATTTTATATTAAAAGTTGTACAATAATATAGGAACAAACGTTCTTATTAGAAGGAGGATATGATATGCCACTAATACCGGATGAATCGTTGCCATACTTAGAAAACATGATCTATCTTCCGATGGTTTTAACCATTTTGGAAAAGGATCGAACCATTTTTGAAAAAGGCCCTTTTAAGCTAAAACGACCTTATATATCTATGGTGGAGAAAGCCGTAAAGCAAGCCCAAAAAGAATTAAAAGAGACACATATTTATATGAAACGACATAGTATGAAAGTTCTTCGTGGTGAAGGTGATGATATGTTCACGGAGTATGTATTTTTTCATGGTGGTTATGAAGAACATCGTAGGTACTTAAACGTTCGCCTTCGAAATAGAGTAGAAGAACTCATTTCTATTTATTTTGAGCTTGTAGAAAAATCTTGTTGAACTTTAAAATTTATTAGAAGAAGATTGGTTTCTGGTCGATAAAAATCCCTCATATGAGAGGTGACTCATTCTTTTTAAAAAATGTGTATTTAGCAAATTGGCGAAACCGAATTGTTTGCTTAAAGTATTTGCCGACGTTTCAACAGTAATTGTTTGCCCATTTGTTAATAAAACCTTACACACCCCTTCACTTGCATGGAAACCATCAATCGCTTTAAGTGAAAACCAAACATTTAAATCTGATTTTGGTGAAAGTAAAGGTATTAATATACATGGATTTCCATAGTCATGTGCGATAATTATAGGAAGTTTAAGGTAATTTCCGAGTGTTTCTCTGGAAAGGTTTTTTGCTTGTTGAAATGAGGAGCCATAGTAGGCACATGATTGCCTTACTATATCGTAAGGCTTTTTACCTACTAACATAGTTTCCCCTGAAATATTAGTAACTTTTGTATAAACTTTGTTGTTTATTCGGACTGGCTGTAGAACTGCAGTTTCAAATGAAACGAGGAAGGATTTATCTTTTATTATTTTCATCGTATTTTCCACTCCTTAGTAGTTTATACATCAATTATAGTTAAATATGGAAATAAAGCAATCAAATATAACGAATTTTCTAAAATTTTGAATTAATCTTAAAATCATAATTTTCGCAAAATGATTGCATCTCTTCTTTTACTTTTATATAATGGAAAAAAGACATCGGGGTGATCAGAGATGGACAAACAATATTCATACGCAGATTTCTTAAAAGCAATGGGGCAAACAGGAAAAGAAAGTTCTGCAGAAAAATTGTTAAACGAAATTTATCTTGATATGTTTTTGAACATAATTCACCGGGAACAAAGTAGTTATAGATTATTGCAGTTAATTGATGATGCCTTAGACCAAAAAGATAAGCATGCATTCATAGAGTATACGAATGCATTACAACAATTACAAAGTATAAAGTAGACTGAAAGCCGCTTATGCAGAGCGGCTTTCTTTATGTTTAAAATTGTTTTAAAATTCGATTTATTTCTACAAAAAGTTCTTGTAAACTTATTTAGTAAGTAAGTGATGCCTCCACAATATTTACCGGGATCAGGATCTTCTGCTGATTGGTTTATTCAACAAACCAAAATGCCTGGAATCACATTAGAAATATCACCGTATATAGGAGAGAAGCCAGTGCCGCTTGAAAAATGGGAAGCTATCTGGAGACAAAATAATAAAGTAGGTTTGTATCTAGCCTTAGAGGCATCAAAAAGATGACAGCACAAACCTAGTGAGACCGCTTGTTTTAAGCGGTTTTTCTTATTTGTGAAAAAACATACGTTCGTTTTATTCGTTTTCAAAAAGATAGTATGTTAAACTGAAAATATTCAAGTTATGGGAGGCTATCATATGGATCAAATATTCGATTTGCAAGCTCCGTATAAGCCAGCGGGGGATCAAATAGAAGCAATAAAAAAATTAGTAGAAGGGGTTCAGGAAGGAGATAAACATCAAACGTTACTTGGTGCAACAGGGACAGGAAAGACGTTTACTATTTCAAATGTAATTCAACAGATTAATAAACCAACTTTGGTAATGGCACATAATAAAACCCTTGCCGGACAGCTTTATAGTGAGTTTAAAGAGTTCTTTCCTAACAATGCAGTGGAATACTTCGTTAGTTATTATGATTATTTTCAACCTGAGGCGTATGTGCCCCAAACAGATACGTATATTGAAAAAGATTCGAGCATAAACGAAGAAATTGACAAGCTTCGTCACTCGGCAACATCTTCCTTATTCGAAAGAAAAGATGTCATCATTATTGCATCTGTTTCATGTATTTATGGTCTCGGTAATCCTGAAGAATATAAAGAAATGGTCGTATCACTGCGATCAGGAATGGAAATTGAGCGAAATCAGTTGCTTCGAAAGTTAGTGGACATTCAATATGAAAGAAACGATATTAATTTCACGCGAGGTACATTCCGTGTTCGTGGAGATGTAGTAGAAATCTTCCCAGCTTCAAGAGATGAAAGATGTCTAAGAGTAGAGTTTTTTGGAGATGAAATAGACCGAATTCGAGAAGTAGATGCATTAACGGGAGAAATTTTAGCAGAACGAGATCACGTAGCTATATTTCCAGCATCTCACTTCGTTACACGTGAGGAAAAAATGCGTCTTGCCATTGAAAATATTGAAAAAGAATTAGAAGAACAACTTAAACTATTACGTAGTGAAGATAAATTATTGGAGGCACAAAGATTAGAGCAACGCACTAATTACGATTTGGAAATGATGAGAGAAATGGGATTTTGCTCTGGAATTGAAAACTATTCACGACATCTTACATTACGTGAAGCAGGAGCTACCCCATACACGCTATTAGATTATTTTCCAAAAGATTTTTTACTCGTTGTGGATGAAAGTCATGTTTCATTACCTCAAGTAAGAGGAATGTTTAATGGTGACCAAGCAAGAAAATCGGTGCTTGTTAATTATGGTTTCCGATTACCTTCTGCTTTAGACAACCGTCCTCTTACTTTTAAAGAATTCGAAGATCATGTAAATCAAGCTATATATGTATCTGCAACACCTGGACCATATGAAATTGAACATACCCCTGAAATGGTTGAACAAATTATTCGACCAACCGGACTACTAGATCCAGTCATAACCGTTAAACCAATAGAAGGTCAAATAGATGACTTAATCAATGAGATCCATGAGCGTTCCGCGAAAAATGAACGGGTGTTAATTACTACATTAACAAAGAAAATGTCAGAGGATTTAACAGATTATTTGAAAGAGATAGGGATAAAAGTACAATACCTACACTCAGAAGTGAAAACATTGGAGCGAATTGAAATTATACGTGAGCTTCGTTTAGGGACATATGATGTTTTAATAGGAATAAACTTGCTTCGAGAAGGTCTTGATATTCCCGAAGTATCTCTTGTGGCAATTTTAGATGCTGATAAGGAAGGATTTTTGCGATCCGAACGTTCTTTAATTCAAACGATTGGAAGAGCTGCCCGAAATTCAAATGGTGAAGTAATTATGTACGCGGATAAAATGACAGATTCTATGAAAAAAGCAATCGATGAAACAAAACGCCGTAGAACAATTCAAATGGAATACAATGAAAAACACGGCATTACACCGAAAACGATTGAGAAAAAAGTTCGCGAAGTTATTCGAGCATCTCAAGTTGCCGAAGAAGAGGGAACTTATGCGCAAAAGTTAACAAGTGGAAAAGCGTTAACAAAAGAAGAGAAAGAAAAACTATTGGCAAATCTCGAAAAAGAAATGAAGGATGCAGCCAAAGCGCTTAACTTCGAACGTGCCGCAGAATTACGTGATGCAATCCTCGAACTAAAGCTGGAAGGATGAAGAGTGTGAGAAACCAAGAAATTATTATACAAGGTGCCAGAGCAAATAACTTAAAAAATATAAGTCTAAAAATTCCGAGAGATAAGCTTGTTGTAATGACAGGCTTGTCTGGCTCCGGAAAGTCCTCTTTAGCATTCGATACGATTTATGCGGAAGGTCAAAGACGTTATGTAGAGTCACTATCTGCATATGCACGCCAGTTTTTAGGCCAAATGGATAAACCAGATGTAGACGTGATAGAGGGACTATCACCAGCTATTTCAATAGATCAGAAGACAACAAGTAAAAACCCACGATCTACCGTTGCTACTGTTACAGAAATATATGATTATATGCGACTATTGTATGCTCGTGTGGGAAAGCCAATCTGTCCTAACCATGGAATAGAAATTAGTTCCCAAACGATTGAACAAATGGTCGATCGTCTGAGCGAATACCCGGAAAAAACACGTATGCAAGTATTGGCTCCAATTGTATCTGGCAGAAAAGGTACGCATGTAAAACTGTTGGAGGATATGAAAAAACAAGGTTATGTACGGGTGAGAATAGATGGAGAGTTAATCGATTTAGATGATGACATTAATTTAGATAAAAATAAAAAGCATAATATTGAAGTTGTAATCGACCGTATCGTAATGAAAGAAGGCGTTGCTGCTCGCTTGAGTGATTCGCTTGAATCAGCCCTTCGATTGGCTGACGGTAGAGTACTGATTGATGTGATGGAGCACGAGGAAGTATTATTTAGTGAGCACCATGCATGTCCAATCTGTGGATTTTCAATTGGCGAGTTAGAGCCTCGTATGTTTTCATTCAACAATCCTTTTGGGGCATGTCCTGACTGTGATGGTTTAGGGACAAAATTGGAAGTGGATCCTGATTTAGTAGTACCCGATAAAAGTCTCACATTAAGCGAGGGGGCTATCGTTGCTTGGCAGCCGACGAGTTCACAGTACTACCCAAAATTATTGGAAGCGGTATGTAAACATTACAAAATTAAAATGAATGTACCGGTAGAAAAATTACCGATAGACCAGTGGAATAAAATAATGTACGGCTCTGGTACAGATAAAATTCGTTTTCGATATGAAAATGAATTTGGACAAGTGAGAGACAGTTCGATTCAATTTGAAGGTGTCTTGGCTAATATTGAAAGACGTTACAAGGATACATCTTCTGACTATATTCGAGAGCAAATGGAAAAGTACATGGGACAACATGATTGTCCTACATGTAAGGGATATCGTTTAAAGGAAGAAACGCTTGCTGTAAAAGTGAATTCCTTACATATCGGTCAACTAACAGAGTTTTCTATTGAAGAAGCAAACAAATTTTTCAACGAGTTAACTTTATCTGAAAAGGATATGCAAATTGCGAAATTAGTCTTAAGAGAAATTAATGAGCGTCTAGGATTTCTAGAAAATGTAGGACTCGATTATTTAACATTAAATCGCGCATCAGGTACATTATCTGGTGGAGAAGCACAACGAATTCGTCTTGCAACACAAATAGGATCTAGACTAACAGGAGTTTTATATATATTGGATGAGCCTTCTATTGGTTTGCATCAGCGAGATAACGACCGCTTAATAGAGACATTAAAAAATATGCGTGATATTGGTAATACGCTTATTGTAGTTGAGCATGACGAAGATACTATGATGGCTGCTGATTATTTAATCGATGTTGGTCCTGGCGCTGGAATCCATGGTGGAGAAATAGTAGCCGCAGGAACACCAGAACAAGTAATGAAAAACAATAAATCACTAACAGGTCAATATTTAAGTGGGAAGAAATTTATCCCTTTACCAACAGAAAGAAGAAAGCCAGATGGACGATACATCAAAATTAAAGGCGCTTCTGAAAATAACTTAAAAAATGTAAATGTGGATATTCCATTAGGCGTATTTGTAGCTGTAACAGGCGTATCAGGTTCAGGAAAAAGTACGCTAGTGAATGAAATTCTTTATAAATCATTAGCGCAAAAGATTAATCGCTCCAAAGTGAAGCCAGGGGCTAATAAGAGTATAGAAGGAATTGAACAATTGGAGAAAGTGATTGATATTGATCAGTCGCCAATCGGACGTACACCAAGGTCAAATCCTGCTACTTATACTGGGGTATTTGATGATATGCGAGATTTATATGCAGCTACTAATGAAGCGAAAGTTAGAGGATATAAAAAAGGTAGATTTAGTTTTAACGTAAAAGGTGGACGTTGTGAAGCCTGTCGTGGAGACGGAATTATCAAGATTGAAATGCACTTTTTACCTGATGTATATGTACCTTGTGAGGTATGTCATGGAAAACGCTATAACCGTGAAACATTAGAAGTACATTACAAAGGGAAAAATATAGCAGATGTATTGGAAATGACAGTAGAAGATGCTTTAGCATTTTTTGAAAATCATCCAAAGATTAGCCGTAAGCTACGTACCATTGTAGACGTAGGCCTTGGTTATATGAAATTAGGTCAACCAGCAACAACATTATCCGGTGGAGAAGCACAACGAGTAAAGCTTGCTTCCGAATTGCATAAACGGTCCAACGGAAAGTCGTTTTATATATTGGATGAACCTACGACTGGGTTACATATCGATGATATCGCCCATCTTCTAGAGGTCCTTCAACGTTTAGTAGAAAATGGTGATACTGTACTTCTTATTGAACATAATTTGGATGTTATTAAAACTGCAGACTATATGATTGATATAGGACCAGAAGGTGGAGATAAAGGAGGGACTATAATAGGTGTTGGTACTCCAGAAAAAATTGCGGAAACTAAAGGATCCTACACAGGTAAATATTTAAAGACAATCTTGGAACGTGATCGAAAAAGAATGGATGAAGTAGTATCCAAGGCATCTAAAAAGAAAAAAGAGACTGTTAAATCCAATTGAAACCTTTTTTTCCCTGAATCGTATTAGGTAGAGTACAGACTTTTAACTTAAAAGGAGGCCATTCACAATGCAAGAAGAACGTAAACGTATTTTAGATATGGTTGAAAATGGTACTATCACTGCCCAGGAAGCTTTAGGGCTTTTAGAGGTACTTGGCAAACAATCAGCTCCAGAAGTAAAAGCAGAATCTCAACATCAGGGTTATGAACATAGTAGATCGCAGCAAAAACAACAAAATACCGATTTCTTTGAAGATTTAAAGAGAGATTTTAACTTAATGGGAGAACGTTTCATGCAGTTCATGCAAGGAACAGTTGAAAAAATTAAAGATATTGATTTTGAAATGCCTTTCGGTGAACCTGTTGTATTTCAAGAAAAATTAGTGCTTGAACAAGCTCAGTTCGATGATATATCCATTGATATTGCGAATGGTAAAATCGATATTTACCCAACAGAAGAAGAAACTACACATGCGGACGTGACCGTTAAGTCTTATAAGAACTCTTCAGAGGAAGAAGCCAAAAATCGTTTTCAGAACGATTTTCTGTTTAAGACAGAAGGAAATAAATTACGTATATATAGTGATATGAAAACGACTTCTGTTCAAATTTCCTTATTTGTACCTAAAAAAACTTACAATGATATTTCGGCACGTTTATTTAATGGAGAATTTAGTGCGAAGAGTCTTGAAGTAAAAACACTTAAAGTGAAAACGACTAACGGAAAAGTAAATCTTGACGCTATACAGATTGGTAAAGCAGATATTGAAACAGTAAATGGTTCCGTACAAGTTCAAAACATCGAGGGTGAATCAGTAGAGGTCGAAACAATAAATGGCCGTATTTATGTAGACGGAAAATTGAAGGAGCTCGAAGGTTCTTCTGTCAGTGGACATGTTATTTTAACAACGAAGGATAAGGATGCACGTAAAATCGAAGGTTCTGCAGTTGCAGGTACTGTCGAATTATATGTTAGAAAAGATGTGTCTTTAAAAGGAGAAGTTACTTCTCAATTAGGAAAAATAGATGTCCAACTTTTAGATGTGACGCAATTGAACCAATCAGAGCAATTGTTAAATAAGAAAGTTGGTTTTACGAAAATAGTAGACTCCGAAGCAGATCCGCTCAGAGTATATGGAGATGCAAAAACAGGAACAATCCTTGTACGCTATACAGTAGAAGGTGAATAAAAGAAAAAGCTGACAGAAGAATTCATTTCTTCCGTCAGCTTTTTTTTGCTTATAATCTGTCTTGTTTTAGTACCGTGATATAAGTAGACAAAAGGTAGTTGGTTAATTGGTATAGTTTAGTATTTTGATTTTTTGTCCATTTTATTGGTTTGGAGAAGCATCCGCTCAACTCCTACGGGAAAAGCGAGTCAATCGAGACCATGAAGTAGCGTAGCGATGGCACTGAAAAAGTCTATAGAATTTGACGTTACTAGTCGTCCGATAAATAAGAATATAGTTGAAACGGCTCCCTTTCCGCGGGAGTTACCTTAGCCTCCAAGGCCAACACGATGTTGGTCATGCAATCGTTGCCGCAGGAGTGTCGCCTTTTTCAACGATTTTCTATAAATACTAATTGAAAGAACATAAGTGATAAAAACTTGCTCTATTAATGGCATGATGGTTTTCTAATTGAAGTGCGGATAATAGATAATTGGAGTGGAAGGCGGCGACTCCAGCCGGAATAGCAAATGTATTCTGCACCGAAAGCAAAGCGTCAGGTGCATGAGCTGAAGACCCTGGACTGAGCGTAGCGAAATTAATTTTTGCGACGAGCTTGCGCAGGAGCAAGGGAAGCGGCTGAAGCCATGCCGGCGGAACGCGTCCACCTGGAACGGATATGAACGGGTCCAAAATAAGAATCGAATATGTGAACAACTTGTCGTTTACATACTTTTATGAAATCACATTGAGGAACTTTATTTCCAACGAAGAATTGCATAGGCGATTGCTTTTGCGCAAAGTATTCTATATGTCCTAGATTGAAGTAAGGCTGCTTCTATTTTATTTGTCATAAAACCACATTCGATTAATACTGCTGGCATTTTTGTATCGCGTAGTACTGCAAAATCAGCTTGTTTTACTCCACGGTTTTTACCTTTTGTAATAGAACATAAAGCCTCCTGAATAGACTTTGCGAGTAACTTAGATTGTGCGGAAGCTTTTGAATACGTAAATGTTTCAATGCCGCTTGTGTTATTCCATGTAGATCCAAACGCATTAGCATGTATAGAAATAAATGCGTCCACTCCCAGTTTATTGGCAAGTGTTGTCCTTTCATAAAGGGGAATATCTAAATTACCAGGATGACTTACTAAAACAATCACCCCACAATTCTTTAATTCATCCTTTAAGAACCCTACAACTGCATTATTAAATTCGAATTCCTTCATTTTCCCATCTGGTGTGCGTTTTCCGAGTGTTTCTGGCCCATGTCCTGCATCTAGCATGATTTTTAACATTAAAATGTCTCCCTTCTTTTAATAAATAGAAGATGAAAAGATAAATGGATACTATTAAATAGAGTAATCATGCTAAAATAAGAACTATGTGAGAAATAGTAGCGAGAAAGGGGACTCAATATATGCCACATGTGACGACAAAGGACGTAAAAGAAAAGTTTAACCTCACATTAATTAGTGGAGAAGAAGGTATGGGGCGGCATATTGCATTAAGTGATATATCAAGACCTGGAATTGAAATAGCAGGTTATTTTACACATTACCCATCTAATCGCGTTCAACTATTAGGAAAAACAGAAGTTTCCTTTTTTCAGTTATTAGAACCAAATGAAAAAGAAGAGCGTATGAGGAAACTTTGTGCTCCTGATACACCTGCAATCATCGTTTCACATGGTATGGAAGTTCCCGAAGAATTAATAGTAGCTTCCAATAAAAATTCTGTTCCTGTACTAACGACTAGTATGGCGACAACTCGATTTTCGAGTATACTTACTAACTTCTTAGAAAGCATGCTTGCACCAACTACAGCAGTTCACGGCGTATTAGTTGATATATACGGAGTCGGCGTGTTGATCACTGGTAAAAGTGGTGTTGGGAAAAGTGAGACAGCACTTGAGCTTGTGAAGAGAGGGCACCGATTAGTTGCGGATGATTGTGTGGAAATTAGACAAGAAAGTGAAGATACGCTAGTTGGTAGTGCACCAAAATTAATTGAGCATCTTCTAGAAATACGAGGTATAGGCATTATTGATATTATGACTATGTTCGGGGCTAGTGCAATTCGTACATATAAACGTATTACATTAGTAATTGAATTAGATTTATGGGATGCTGAAAAAACGTATGAGCGACTTGGACTTGAAGAAGACAAAATGGAAATATTTGATACAGCTATTACAAAGCTGACCGTACCAGTTCGACCAGGTCGAAACTTGGCAGTAATAATTGAAGTAGCGGCGATGAACCACCGTTTAAAACGAATGGGTGTCAATGCTGCAGAAGATTTTGCGAAACGATTAGATGATGTAATTAGCCAAAATGGAGAAAATGAATATTAATTAAACGATTGAAAGGAGTTTCATATGAATTTATTACAAGCTATTGATCCAGTAGCTTTTTCACTCGGACCGTTGGAAGTAAGATGGTACGGAGTGATTATTGCATTGGGAATTATACTAGCGTTTATAGTAGCACAGCGTGAAATGGTGAAGCGTGGTTTTCATCCAGAGTACTTAACGGATTTATTGATTTGGGCTGTACCTTTAGCAATTGTGGGGGCAAGAATATACTATGTAATATTTAAATGGGATTTTTATAGTCAAAATCCAGAAAAAATCATTCAAATTTGGAATGGTGGTATAGCAATTCATGGCGCTTTAATTGCTTCTTTTTTAACTGCTTATTTTTTTACGAAAAAAAGAGGCACCTCTTTTTGGAAGCTTACAGACGTTGTAGCTCCTAGTTTATTAATAGGTCAAGCAGTTGGACGTTGGGGTAACTTTATGAATCAAGAGGCACATGGAGGAGAAGTAACAAGAACATTTTTAGAAAACTTGATGCTACCTAACTGGATAATAGAGCAAATGTACATAGATGGTAAATATTATCATCCGACATTTTTATATGAATCCGTCTGGAACATTATAGGAGTTATTATATTAATTTCACTTCGCAAAGTAAATTTACGTCGTGGAGAAATATTCTTATTATATATCATCTGGTATTCTGTAGGTCGTTTCTTTATTGAGGGTATGAGAACGGATAGCCTTTATTTAATTGGAGATTTGAGAACTGCTCAAGTCGTTTCACTACTAGGTATTATCATAGCATTAATTTTACTTGTTTATAGAAGAATTACTGTTAAGCCTGTGGTGCATTATTTAGATAAGTAAGGAAAGAAGGAAGAGGATTGGAAACTTTAAAAAGGGGTTTTTTAGCTGGGCTTAAAACTACTTGGACTTTGAGTAAAATAATATTTCCTATCACATTATTTGTAGTCATATTGCAATACACACCTATTTTCCCTTGGATTATCCAGGTTATTTCTCCATTTATGGAGCTTATTGGTTTACGAGGAGAGGCAGCAATCCCTTTAGTTTTGGGAAATGGTCTTAATCTATATGCTGCAATTGGTGGGATTCTTTCATTAGAACTTACTGTAAAAGAAGTATTTATATTAGCCACAATGCTTTCTTTCTCCCACAATATTTTTATCGAAACGGGTGTAGCTCTTCGGGTGGGAGTAAAGCTGTGGATTGTATTAGTTGTTCGATTTGGATTAGCGATTCTCTCTGCTGTCATTATTAATTTGGTATGGCAGGGAGGCGGAGAAATCGCTAAATATGGCATAACAACTGCTACTCAGCAAATACCAGATGGCTGGTTAGAAATAGTGATTTTAGGTATACAAAAAGCGACTTTTGGTGTCTTACAATTGGCGATAATTGTCATACCGTTAATGGTTATTATTCAGTTTTTAAAGGAAAAGGGTTATTTACAAAAATTCTCAGAAGTGATAGGTCCTTTCACAAAAATAATTGGCTTAAAACCAAATGCCTCACTAACTTTAGTTATTGGATTAGTTATGGGATTAGCAATTGGAGCAGGTGTAATGATTCAAGCTGTAAAAGAAGATGGTGTAAGTAAAAAAGATGCAACAATTGCATTTATCTTCTTAGTTGCTTGTCATGCTGTGATTGAGGATACATTAATCTTTATTCCTTTAGGAATTCCGATACTACCATTATTTTTGTTTCGAATTATGACAGCATTTGTCTTGACGATCATTGTTGCATACTTATGGAATAAGGCGGAGCAGACAAAACAAAAGGAAGTGGCAACACCATCATGAGAAGTCCTTATAAAGCCTTACTATTCGATTTTGATGGAACACTACTAAATACAAATGAACTTATCATAGAAACTTTTTTACATGTTTTAGGAGATAAATTTCCTGGGAAATATAATAGAGATAGTGTTTTGCCTTTTTTAGGGCCACCTTTAGCAGAAACTTTTAATACAATTGACCCTAATTTAACGGAAGCACTTGTTGAAGCGTACAGATCATGGAATATACAAATGCATGATCAAATGGCTGTTCCTTTTGATGGAGTTGTAGATACACTATATAAGTTGAAAGAGAAAGGTTACAAATTAGCTGTCGTGTCGACAAAAAGACGAGTTATGATAGATAAAGGCATTAAGCTGATGCAATGTGAAAATCTATTCGACACAATTGTAGGTATAGATGATGTTAAACAGCCAAAACCAGATCCTGAACCAATTGAACTGGCCCTTAAGAGACTAAATGTAAAAAAAGAGGATGCACTGATGATTGGTGACAATTTACATGACATAGTTGGAGGACAGAGGGCTGGAGTTGATACTGCAGCAGTTGCATGGTCCTTAAAAGGAGAAGCCTTTTTAGCTACTTTTCTACCTACCTATATGTTACATCATATAAATGATTTGCTTATAATTGCAAAGGGGCAAACAGTATGAGAAAGACTGAAAGGTATCCTGTGAGTGGAGCAAATTCCTTGTGGCATGTGTACGATACTGTCCCATTTTGGAAAGTTGTTAAAAATTTTATTTTTATCCAAGCAGCTAGGTATTCACCATTTTTAAGTTGGAAAAACTTCTTTTATCGCACTTTTTTAAAGATGAAAGTTGGTAATGAAACATCTTTTGCATTAATGGTTATGGTAGATGTAATGTTTCCGGAGCGAATTAAAGTTGGTGATAACTCTATCATTGGGTATAATACGACGATTTTAGCACATGAATATTTAATAGACGAATATCGTATTGGTGATGTTAATATTGGCAATCGAGTGTTGATTGGTGCCAATTCGACGATTTTGCCTGGTGTGACAATTGGTGATGATGCCATCGTATCGGCTGCGACGCTTGTAAATAGTGATGTGCCAGAAGGTTGCTTTGTTGGAGGAAATCCTATGCGGATTATTTATACAAAAGAAGAAATGTTGGAACGCAATAGATGATATAGAAAAGCTATTCTAATTAGACAGTAAGCTCTAGTTGAATGGCTTTTTTTTATATATAAAAAGGCTCTCGTATGTTGACGAAAGGATAAAAATAAGATAAAATTTAAAATAATTTATCGTATTAGTACTCTAGTGTATTAAAGTGAATTTAGGAGTGAACTACATGAGTAAGATTCAAATGTTTGAGAAACCTTTAGGGATGAGAGATTCATTTCCTGAAGTGAATGAACAAAAAGAATATATACGGTCAACTGCGAGAGATTTTATACGAAACAAAGGATATGACTTTATAAAAACGCCATCAGTGGAGTATTTTGAGACGATAGGAAGAGCATCTGCCATTGATGAATCCTCTCTTTTTAAATTAGTAGACAATCAAGGGGAAATGCTTGTATTACGGCCAGATATGACGACTCCGATTGCGAGAATCGCGGCTGCTAAACTATTAAAGGAAAAAAATCCACTACGATTGGCTTACTATGCTAATGTATTTCGCGCTCAACAAAGAGAAGGTGGTAGACCTGCAGAATTTGAACAATTAGGGCTTGAGTTAATCGGTGATTTTAGTGCATATGGAGATAGCGAAATCATACATACAGCAGTTGAACTTGTGAAAGAACTTGGTGTGGAGAGCTTTCGTATTACTATTGGACACGCAGGATTGTTAACTGCAATTTTAAGGAATAATACTCATACAGACAAACAAGTAGATTCCTTGCGACAACTATTAGTTGAAAAGAATTTTGTAGGCTTTGAACAAAAGTTAGAGGAGCTAGAGTTACAACAAATACAAAAAGTGAATCTTACGAACTTGATTGAGTATACGGTCGAATCTAAAGCATTAGAGGAGTTTCGACAATTTTTAACAAATGATCAACAGTACTTGATGGATCAAGTAGATCAACTTCGAGATTTACTAGAATTACAATTATGCGACACTTCCATTGCATCCTTTGATTTTACACTAGCAAGTCACATGAGTTATTACACGGGTATGCTTTTTGAGATTCATGCTGCAGGAAGTGGCTTTCCTATTGGTAATGGTGGAAGATACGATGCATTATTTAATCTTTTTAATGAAAAAGTTGGTGCTACTGGGTTTGGGATTAGAGTAGATAGACTTTTAGAGGTACTGCCTAGAAATGAGCTTAAAGAAAAGCATACGTTGATCTTATTTCAAGAGGGACTTTATAGAAAAGCTAGTGAACTTGCAGAAGAAAGAAGAAAAAAAGCAGAAAGAGTAACGCTTCAATATATGGCAAGTGTAAATGATATAGATGCCTATAAAAAGACATTTGATGATGTTATTACTGTCTCAGAAGGTGGTTCTTTACGTGAATGATTTAACAATTGCAATGCCAAAAGGACGCATATTTGAAGAAGCATATAAATTATTTGTAGAAGCAGGATTCAATTTACCGAAAGAAATAAATGATTCTAGAAAGTTGATCGTAGAAGCGCCTAAGGAAAATATAAAATTTATATTAGCAAAACCAATGGATGTCCCGGTTTATGTGGAGCATGGGGTTGCAGACATCGGAATTGCTGGAAAAGATGTACTATTAGAACAACAACGAGATGTCCACGAATTGCTTGATTTATATATAAGTAATTGCTATATAGCAACTGCAGGACTTCCTAGCACTCATATGAACGAGATTGCTCCGAGAGTAGCCACGAAATACCCAACAATAGCAACGAACTTTTATAAAGAAAAAGGGGAGCAAGTGGAAATTATTGAGCTTAATGGTTCTATTGAGTTAGCTCCAATGATAGGTTTAGCAGATCGAATTGTGGATATAGTATCTACTGGTCAAACGTTAAAAGAAAATGGGCTCGTAGAATATGAAAAAATTGTCGACATCTCTTCTCGATTAATTGTTAATCCCGTTAGCTATCGAGTAAAACGGGAAAGAATTAAAGAGTTCGTTGCACAATTAAAAAATGAATTAAATAAAAGGTAGGGAATGTTATGCAAATAGCAAAGCTTTCGAATACAATTTCGCTACAACGATCAGTGGAACAGGCGAATGCAGATCATGTAACTACAGTTCGTGAAGTAATTGAACAGGTCCGGAAGAATGGAGACAAAGCTCTATTTAACTATACCGAGAAATGGGACGGGGCAAAGCTTACGAACCTAAGAGTAACTGAAGAAGAGGTTGAGGAAGCGTTTGCTAGTTTTGATTCTCAGTTAATAACAGATTTAGAGGAAGCAGCAGTAAATATTCGTGCCTTCCATTTGCAACAAGTCCGTCAAAATATTGACTTTCCGTTAGAGAAGAAATCTTATATACAATATAAAATTACACCATTAGATGCAGTTGGATTATATGTACCTGGTGGAACTGCTGCTTATCCATCATCTGTTTTAATGAATGCGATACCAGCGATTGTTGCAGGAGTCAAACGAGTGGTAATCGTTTCACCGCCATCAAAAGAAGGGAAGCTTCCTGCTTCTGTACTAGTTGCTGCAAAGATAGCTGGGATAAAGGAAATATATAAGGTCGGTGGAGCTCAAGCAATTGCTGCTCTTGCATATGGAACGGAAAGCATCCAAGCGGTAGATAAAATTACTGGCCCAGGGAACAGTTATGTTGCACTTGCAAAAAGAGAAGTATTCGGAAAAGTAGCGATTGATATGATTGCAGGACCGAGTGAAATAGCGATTATTGCCGATGAGACAGCTTTTGCAGATGAAGTAGCTTCTGATTTGTTAGCACAAGCGGAGCATGACCGATTTGCCAGTGCGGTTTTAGTTACAACTAGTGAAAAACTTGCAAGAGAAGTGGCGGATGAAGTAGAAATACAGTTAAAACAATTACCTCGAGAAGAAATTGCAAGAGCGTCTATCGAAAATTTTGGTCGTATATATATTGCAGAATCATTGGCTCAGGCGGTAGATGCTGTTAACGAGCTTGCTCCGGAGCATTTAGAAATAATGACGCAACATCCAGAAGCTATAAGTGACCAAATTAAGCATGCTGGTGCAATATTTGTTGGAAGAT
Organism: Bacillus sp. Cr_A10; assembly: GCF_029222665.1. Taxonomy (NCBI): domain Bacteria; kingdom Bacillati; phylum Bacillota; class Bacilli; order Caryophanales; family Bacillaceae; genus Bacillus; species Bacillus sp. Cr_A10. Next base: position 157,977 of record NZ_JARHXR010000002.1, on the reverse strand, counting down.
TTAGTAGTGAGCCCGTTGGTGATTATTTTGTCGGAACGAACCATGTACTTCCTACTAATAGTACTGCGAGATTCTCTAGTGGGCTATGCGTAGATGATTTTATTAAGAAAACAAGCGTTGTATATTATTCAGAGGAAATGTGGCAGGAGCAATACCCTAAAATTGCTCGTTTAGCAAGACTGGAGCAATTGGAAGGTCATGCACGATCGGTAGAATCAAGAAGTTGGAAAAAGGGGGATTCAAATTGACGAATAATAGAATTGCTAAAATTGAGCGAATGACGAATGAAACAAAAGTTTTTGTTGAAATAGATTTAGATGGAGAAGGAAAAGCAGTAATTGATACTGGTGTTCCTTTTATGGATCATATGCTTGATTTGTTTACAAAACACGGGCTATTCAATACAACTATAAAAGCGATTGGCGATACACATATTGATGATCACCATACGACAGAGGATATTGGAATTGTACTGGGCCAGGCGGTAAAAGAAGCATTAGGTGATAAAAAAAGTATTAAACGATACGGAAATGCTTTTGTTCCAATGGATGATGCTTTGGCACAAGTAGTAATTGATATCTCCAACCGTCCGCATTTAGAATTCCGTGCACAATTCCCAACACAAAAAGTCGGAAATTTTGATACAGAGCTTGTGCATGAGTTCTTATGGAAGTTTGCATTGGAAGCACGTATGAATGTCCATGTCATTGTCCACTATGGTGCAAATACTCATCATATAATTGAAGCAATCTTTAAAGCACTAGCTCGTGCCATTGACGACGCAATCACAAAGGATGAGCGTGTAAAAGGCGTTCCTTCCACAAAAGGATTACTTACATAAGAATAGCGCAAGGCGCCTAAAAAGGAGATATGAGCATGACATCCATTCAAGTGTACCCAGCGATTGATATGAAAGGCGGAAAATGTGTCCGCTTATATCAAGGGGATTATGAGCAAGAAACTATATATGGAGATTCTCCATTCGATATGGCTAAAAATTTTGCAGACGAAGGAGCAAGCTGGATTCATCTGGTAGATTTAGATGGTGCGAAGGATGGCGAAAAGATACATGCTAATGAAGTCATTCGGATTGCAAAAGAACTCCCTGTGAGTGTTCAAATTGGCGGAGGGATTCGATCGAAAGAGGATGTTCAATTTTATTTAGAAAAAGGGGTTAACCGTGTCATTATTGGTAGTCTAGCGATTGCACAACCTGAACTAGTAGCGGAATTACTGGAAGAATTCGGTGGAGACAGAATTGTAATAGGCTTAGATGCAAAAGATGGAATGGTAGCAACACACGGATGGCTAGAAACCTCTTCTAAATCTGCTGTGGAAGTAGGACAGTATTTTGCTTCTAAAGGGGCTAAACATGTGATTTTCACTGATATTGCAACAGATGGAACACTTCTAGGACCAAATTTAGCTGCAAACAAAGAGCTTGCACAGGCAACAGGTCTTTCAGTAATTGTTTCGGGAGGTATAAGTTCGCTTAAAGATCTTGGAGAAGTCGCAATGCTTGCAAAAGATACAACCGTGAGCGGGGTCATTACAGGTAAAGCGTTATACAATAATCGCTTTACTCTAACGGAAGCATTGCAGGAGGTTACAAAGTGGTAAAGAAAATTATTCCTTGTCTAGATGTGAAAGATGGACGAGTTGTCAAAGGCATTCAATTTGTTCAATTAAGAGATGCAGGAGATCCTGTAGAGCTAGCAGCTTTTTATGATAAGGAAGGGGCAGATGAGCTAGTATTTCTAGATATTTCTGCTTCTGTTGAAGGACGCGAAACAATGATTGATGTCGTGAAAAAAACGGCTTCTCAAATTTCTATTCCCTTAATTGTTGGAGGGGGAATAAGAACGGTAGAAAATATGAAGCAATTAGTAGAGGCTGGAGCAAGTAAAATTTCCATTAACTCTGCCGCAATTAGCAATCCATCTGTAATTACAGAGGGGGCAAAAACATTTGGTTCCAATAAAATCATTGTAGCGATCGATGTAAAATGGTCTGATGCCGATCAAGAGTGGTTTGTATACACTCACGGGGGTCAACAGAAAACAGATTGGAACGCAGTAGACTGGGCCAAAGAAGTAGAACAACGTGGAGCAGGAGAAATTTTACTTACGAGTATGGATCGTGATGGAGAAAAGGATGGATATGATATTGCCATCACAAAGCTTGTGAAGGATGCTGTATCGATTCCTGTCATTGCTAGCGGTGGAGCTGGGAATGTGGAACATATATTAGCAGCGTTTAAAGAAGCAAATGCTGATGCTGCACTAGCAGCTTCCATCTTTCATTTTAAAGAAACTAGTGTACGAGAAGTAAAAAACTACGTTCGTGAAAGAGGAGTAGATGTAAAATGACAAACTTAACATTTGATGAAAAGGGTCTTATTCCAGTTATTGTTCAACATGCTATTACAAGAGAAGTTTTAACCCTTGCTTATATGAATGAAGAGGCATATTCAAAAACAGTGGAAACAAAGGAAACTTGGTTCTTTAGTAGAAGTAGACAAGAATTATGGCATAAAGGGGAAACTTCCGGTAATACGCAACAAGTTGTTTCTATTCGTTCGGATTGCGATTCAGATGCTTTAGTAGTAGAAGTGTTGCCTAATGGTCCTGCTTGTCATACTGGAGAAAATACTTGCTTCCATAATACTTTAGAAAAACCGGACGATACGGTTGGATACAATGTCATTACATCCTTAATTGATATCATTGCGGAAAGAGAACAAACGATGCCAGAGGGTGCATACACTACTTATTTATTTGAAAAAGGCGTAGATAAAATTTGTAAAAAGGTTGGAGAAGAATCTTCGGAAGTCATCATTGCGTCCAAAAACAATGATGCAGAGGAATTAAAGTGGGAAGCTGCAGATCTTCTTTATCACTTACTTGTTTTATTACAAAATCAAAAAGTGAGCTTCTACGATTTACTACAAGTGCTACAAAAGAGACATGAGAGTAAGAAACAAAAGTAACCAGATGTTTACAAACGCTCACATTCTTCGTTACGTTCACATACATGTTAGCTCATTTAACTAAACATTCCATTCGCTTCTAGTGCAGGTTCTGGTTCACACGAGGTAAATCATGACCGGGATGACGCTTATGATAATATCTACGAAATTCATCAAGTAGTAGTTTTTGTAATTAATATAAAACACATAAATAATAGATGTTTATGATATACTGAGGGATATACTAATAAGGGACGTTATATACGTTCCTTATTATTTTTCGGAGGATTATCTTGAATAAAAAACGTAAAAAGGATTTAAAAGAAAATATTATTTCGTTTTTGCCAACTGGCGATTACTACTATAAAAAAGCATTAGGTGAACTTCAAAAAGAACAATATAATAAAGCACATAAATATTTGAAAAGAGCAGTTGAGTTAAGTCCAAATGACGCATCTATATTATTGCAATACGCAATACTACAAATGGAATTAGACAATTTCGATAAGGCACATGAACTTTTAAGAGAAGCTAATGTGCTTAACCCAACAGAGCCAGAAATTGTCTTTCTCCTTGCAGAAGTAAATGCCCATTTAGGAAACTTTGTGGATGCAAATCGTTTTGCTAGAGAATATTTAGAAATGGATATTCAAGGTGAATATACAGAAGAAGCAATGGAGATTGTGGATTTTACGGAACAAGATAACTTAGAGCTACTAGATGTCGACAGTCCTTCTAGTGAAGCACTTTTTCAACAAGAAAAATCCCGCCGATTGATGGAAGAAGGAAAGTTTAATGAAGCGGTAGAATTACTTGAATCGATTATTACCGATAATCCAGAGTTTTGGGCAGCGTATAATAATTTAGCATTAGCTTATTTTTATATTGGGGAAGAGGAACAAGCAAAAGCTTTGCTCCATCAGGTATTAACTGAAAATAGAGGGAATATTCATGCGCTTTGTAACTTGGCAGTTATCCATTATTATGAAAAAAATACGGAGGAATTAGAAGGAATTACAAGTATTCTTTCGAAAATAAATCCTTATTTTGTGGAGCATCGATATAAGCTAGGGGCTACTTTTGCGTTAATCGGAAAGTATGACGAAGCTTATAAATGGTTAAGAAGTTTACAGCGTAAGGGTTTCGAAGGAGATCCAGGGTTTTATTTTTGGCTTTCGCATTCTGCATATTTTGCTGGACATGAGGAAGTTGCCCGAAATGCATGGAAAGCCTTACTAAAGTTAGATCCAGAAAAAGCAGGATTTGAACCTTGGTTGCCTCAGATGAAGGATATAAATAGTGATGGTTCAGAACATCAAAGAGAATTTATTTTGGAAAAACTTCAAAATAAACATGTAAGTGAACGCATTTTTGGTTTTTATCTACTGGGAAAATCAAAGCATCGCCAAGAAATAATATCTCATCCCCAATGGATTAAAGTAGAAGAATTGACGACGATGGAAAAATTGTTCTTGGCACAATCATTAGGACATTCTTTTGATGAAAAATCGGTTGCTGAAAAAGCATTTATGCGAGCGATTGCTGCAACTGATTTATTGTATGAAAAATATAAACCTCTTACTCAGACTGCTACGTACATATTTCAAATGTGGTTCGTGTTAGTTGAACGAGCTCTTGAAAAAGGTTATGGGTTTAAAAACCCTAAAGCGTTGGCAGCTGCAACGGAATATATGTTTGAATCTTCACGTTCTAAAAATGTGACAAAAAAGTATTATGCTGATCAGTATGGAATAACAACTAACACACTAACAAAGTATGTGAATGAATTAATGCAATTTCTACCGCTTTTTGATGCTTAAGCAAAAAAGTTGAAGTAAGTTGAGAATTCCTTTAGATTGAGTGTTAGTAGAATTGTAGGGGGAATTAGCAATGACGGAAGAAAAAATTTATGACGTAATAATAATCGGAGCTGGACCTGCCGGAATGACTGCTGCAGTTTATACATCACGCGCAAATCTGTCGACATTAATGATTGAACGTGGAATACCAGGTGGACAAATGGCGAATACAGAAGAAGTCGAAAACTATCCAGGTTTTGAAACTATTTTGGGACCAGAGCTTTCGACAAAAATGTTTGAGCATGCAAAAAAATTCGGAGCAGAGTATGCATACGGTGATGTTGCAGAAATAATCGATGGTAATGAATACAAAACTGTTAAAGTTAGTGGAAAAGAATATAAAGCATTAGCAGTAATTATTTCTTCTGGTGCTGAATATAAGAAAATGGGTATTCCAGGAGAAACTGAACTTGGTGGACGTGGAGTAAGTTATTGTGCAGTATGTGATGGCGCATTCTTTAAAGGGAAAAACCTAGTTGTTGTAGGCGGTGGAGATTCTGCTGTTGAAGAAGGGGCATTTTTAACTAAATTTGCCGAAAAAGTAACAATAGTTCACCGTCGCGATGAGCTACGTGCACAAAAAATCTTACAGGATCGTGCTTTTGCAAATGAGAAGATTGATTTTATTTGGAATACGACTCTAAAAGAGATTCATGGAAAAGATGGCAAAGTAGCAAGTGTAACTTTAGTTTCGACTGTTGATGGTTCTGAAAGAGAATTTGAAACCGATGGGGTTTTTGTTTATGTAGGAATGTTACCATTAACGAAACCATTTAATAATCTAGGGGTTTTAAATGAAAATGGTTATATCGTGACAAATGAAAAGATGGAAACATCTATTCCAGGTATTTTCGGAGCAGGGGATGTACGTGAAAAAATGCTTCGCCAAATTGTCACGGCAACAGGAGATGGAAGTATCGCTGCTCAGTCCGCACAACATTATATCGAGAATCTAAAAGATAAGAATGTTACAAATGCTTAATTTAAATTAATCTTATTTTAATTCGTTTGTAACCTTCTTGAAACACATCAAGTGTATAGTAAGAAATATAAATTGACCCCCTTTTTATATAGAAATTATTGGACAGGCTGTTTCTCGATTTTAATCGATGAAGCAGCCTCTTTTTTTGTTTTTCATGTATAATATAAAGTAATTAAGTATTTATTGGTTTGGAGTGATTAATACGTGCAACGAATCGCAAATCTACTCGTATATAAAAATGGGCAAGTTCTTTTATTAAAAAAGCCTAGAAGGAACTGGTATGTTGCTCCGGGAGGTAAAATGGAGTCAGGTGAATCCATTCTTAGTGCCGCCGTCCGAGAGTATACAGAAGAAACGAATACTACTCCAATCCATCCGCATTTAAAAGGTATTTATACAATGGTGATTGAAGAGGATGGAGAACAAATCGATGAATGGATGCTCTTCACCTTTATTGCAAGAGACTTAGAAGGAACACCTTATAAAGAAACAAAAGAAGGTGTTCTCGAATGGCATCCAGTAGAAGATTTACAAGTATTGCCTATGGCGGAAGGAGATCGTACAAATCTACTTTTTGCTGTTAAAGAACACGGAGTTCAATATGGAACATTTGTGTACACGCCAGAATTTACCCTACTAAAAGAAACGATTCAGCAATCATCGGAGGGAGAAGTAAATAATGGATAGTCAACAAAAGCTTGAAACAGAAGTAGTTATTATTACCGGTATGTCTGGAGCGGGGAAGACAGTAGCAATTCAAAGCTTTGAGGATCTTGGCTATTATTGTATCGATAATTTACCTCCTGAACTTTTAGGCACATTCATTAATCTAATGATGGATTCGAATAAACAGCCTCGCAATATTGCTGCCGTGATGGATTTGCGTGGGGGAGAAATGTTTAATACTTTAGCTGATTCGATTAACAGCTTACAAGAAGCAACGTCTGTAACTCCTAAAGTATTATTTTTAGATGCGCAAGATGAAGTATTAGTTAGAAGATATAAAGAAACGAGAAGATCTCATCCTCTAGCGAACTCTGGGCTTCCTTTAGATGGTATTAAAAAAGAAAGAGAATTACTTTCTGATTTAAAAGGAAGAGCACAATTCATTTATAATACTTCAAAAATGAAACCACGAGAGCTACGTGAAAAAATACAAGATGAATTCTCACCAAAAGGAAGCAATGTTTTTACAGTCAATGTTATGTCATTTGGCTTTAAACATGGGCTTCCTATCGATGCGGATTTAGTATTTGATGTACGTTTTTTACCAAATCCATACTATATTGAAGAGTTGCGTTTAAAATCGGGACTGGATGAAGAAGTATCTGGTTACGTACTAAAGTGGGTAGATACAAAAACGTTAATTGAAAAGTTAACAGATTTGTTTCAATTCATGATTCCCCAATATAAACGAGAAGGCAAAACTCAGCTTGTAATTGCTTTCGGATGTACTGGAGGCCAGCATCGCTCCGTAACACTTGCTGAATATTTTGGGAAACTTTTAAAAGCAGATGACAAAACAATCATAACGCATAGAGATGTTACAATAAGAAAGGAATGAAGTAATGGATCGTACGAAACACCATAAAAAGAAAATAGTAATTATTGGTGGTGGTACGGGATTATCTACTTTACTTCGTGGTTTGAAGAAATTCCCGCTCGATATTACTGCAATTGTCACTGTGGCAGATGATGGAGGAAGTTCTGGGCGCTTACGGGATAATTATGATATTCCACCACCCGGTGATGTTCGAAATGTATTAGCTGCACTTTCAGATGTAGAGCCATTAGTAGAGGAAATGTTTCAGTATCGTTTTTCCGACTCAAGCGAATTAGAAGGTCATTCGTTAGGGAACTTAATGCTTGCGGCCTTAACTTCCATTACAGGAGACTTTGCAAATGCTATTCGAGAAATGAGTCATGTTTTAAAAGTACACGGCAAGGTTCTTCCAGCTGCCAATCAAATTGTTACACTTCATGCAGAATTTGAAGATAAAACCATCATTAGTGGGGAATCTAAAATTCCACATTATGGACATAAGATTGAGAGAGTATTTATTACACCTTCCGAGGTGAAACCGTTACCGGAAACAATTAAAACTATTTTAGAGGCAGATATCATTGCTATAGGACCCGGTAGTTTATATACAAGTATTCTTCCTAATTTATTAGTAAAGGATATAAAGAATGCAATTATTCAATCTAAAGCAAAGAAAGTATACATTTGTAATTTGATGACGCAGGCAGGGGAAACGAGTAATTATTCGGCTTCTGATCACGTGCAAGCACTTATTGATCATGTAGGAGAAAATTTTTTAGATACTGTATTAATTAGCAAGGAAGAAATTCCTGAAAATGTACAGTTTTTATATAAGCAAGAAAAAGCATCACCCGTGAAAATAGATGTAGAAAAGTTAGAAACATTAGACATAGACATCGTAAAAAAAGATATTTCAGTTGTGTATGATGGAGCAGTTCGTCATGATGCGATGGAAGTAGCAAAATGGCTAGTAGAATATGCTGGTTAATCTAAAATCACCACCAATAAGTCACTAGCAAGAAAGGGGGAAACGGTTATGTCGTTTGCTTCTGAAACAAAAAAAGAGATGACCCAGGAAGAGTCAAAGCCTTGTTGTTCAAAGGCTGAACTTTCTGCGCTTATTCGAATGAACGGTTCTTTATCGTTTAGCAATAAAATGCTAAGTTTGGACGTCCAAACTGAAAACGCAGCAATTGCTAGAAGACTATATACATTGATAAAATCATTATATCCCTATCAAGTAGAATTACTTGTTCGTAAAAAAATGAGATTGAAAAAGAACAATGTATATATATGTCGTGTCCGTGAAGGGGCAAAGAACTTACTAGAGGACTTAAAAATTTTGAAAGAGAATTTTCAATTTGAGTATTCTATTTCAAAGGAACTGGTTAAAAAGAATTGCTGTAAGCGAGCTTATCTTAGAGGAGCTTTCTTAGCGGGTGGTTCTGTTAACAATCCAGAAACGTCTTCTTATCATTTGGAGATTTATTCATTATATAAAACACATAGTGATGCGTTAGTCGAACTAATGAATGAATTTGAGCTAAATGCAAAAACAATTGAACGGAAAAAAGGCTATATTGCTTATTTAAAGGAAGCAGAAAAAATTTCTGATTTCTTTAGCATTGCTGGCGCACATAATGCATTGTTAAAATTTGAGGATGTACGCATCATCCGAGATATGCGAAACAGTGTAAATCGTTTAGTTAACTGCGAAACAGCTAACCTCAATAAAACAATCAGTGCTGCAATTAGACAAGTTGAAAACATCCGATTTATTGAAAATACAATTGGATTAGATCAATTACCTGATAAATTAAGAGAGATTGCAAGGTTGCGTGTTGAATACCAAGATGTTACATTGAAAGAATTAGGTGAAATGGTTTCCACTGGAAATGTGAGTAAATCAGGAATAAATCATCGTTTGCGTAAAATAGATGAAATTGCAGACGCACTTCGTAGAGGCGAGACAATTTAGGGAAATGGAGCGTAGAAAAATGACAGAAAAACAAGTCGAAGTCAAATTACCAGCCGGACTACAAGCGAGACAGGCAGCTTTATTTGTCCAAGAGGCTAATCGTTATATTGCAGATGTTTATTTAGAAAAAGATGCGAAGAAAGTAAATGCAAAAAGTATCATGGGAATTATGAGCCTAGCTATCAGTAAAGGAATCACCGTAACATTGAGTGCAGATGGTTCGGACGAGGAAGAAGCAGTAGAAGCATTAGCAAAATTTATTTCTCATGAAAATTAAAAAAAAGAGCGCCCAACTAGTCAGCTAAGACGAAAAGGCGGTCTTTTTATTTAGGCTCTTTATTATAGTGGATATGCTAAGAGACCTTTACATGGGCTCACTGTGTTTGTGACCGGATAAAGTTATTTCTGACCGGATAGTTATAAATGTGTCTGGATAAAAGAATTACTGACCGTATAAAATATTTTCTGTCCACATAAAAAGTTTTCTGACCAATGAGATGTTTCACACATCGTAATCTAAAAAAAGAGCGGAGGGGTTGACCAAAGTCATTTCCCTCCACTCTTTAAAGATTCTTAATCACTTAAGAATTTCTGATTATGCTTTTTTCATTTCGCTACGGTCGATAATATGGTCGATTAAACCATATTCTTTTGCACGTTCAGCAGTCATGAAATTATCACGATCTGTGTCTCTAGCGATTACTTCAATAGGTTGACCAGTGCGTTCAGAAATAATATTGTTTAATTTATCACGTAAAAATAAAATACGTTTTGCAGCAATTTCAATTTCCGTTGCTTGCCCTTGAGCGCCACCAAGTGGTTGGTGAATCATTACTTCTGCGTTAGGAAGTGCATAGCGTTTTCCTTTTGCTCCAGCTGTAAGAAGGAAAGCACCCATGGAAGCAGCCATACCGATGCAGATTGTTTGTACATCTGGTTTGATGAACTGCATTGTATCATAGATGGCCATACCAGCAGTAATACTTCCGCCTGGGCTATTAATATAGATGGAAATATCTTTATCTGGATCTTCTGCTTCTAAGAATAATAGTTGGGCAACAATGGAGTTAGCCACGTTATCATCGATACCGCTTCCAAGCATAATAATACGGTCTTTTAATAATCGGGAGTAGATGTCATATGCACGTTCTCCACGATTTGTTTGTTCAATAACTGTAGGAATTAAATTCATCCTGATTGCCTCCTTCAAAGGTGGTTTGATTATTTGATTACTGAGAAAAGTTCCCTCAGCTGTAACTTTATCATACACATTAAGGTCAAGGAAGGTCAAATATTAAGCATTGAAATGATAGCTTGAATTATTTGCGTTCCATTTGTATAATAGAAAAGTCGCTTGCCCTCGTAGTTTAATGGATATGACACAAGATTCCGGTTCTTGGGATGGGGGTTCGATTCCCTCCGAGGGCGTATTTTAGTTTTTTCAAAACACTCTAAGACGTTGGTAACACAACATTTTAGAGTGTTTTTTTATTATAATTGCATCATCGGTGTTCCACTTTTCCTGCTAGAGCCACCGCCTTCCGCTCCTATTCCACAGTAGTACTCTTTAAAGATATGCTAACCTCAGAAGCTAAATACTTTTTCCTCACTTTTAGTACAACTCACTATTTGTATTACGTACAAAGTCTATCCAAATAATTCCTGCTTCAATCGGAATTCATGCTAACTCTTAAGTAAACATTAACCGTTCGGAAGGTGGGAACAATCTATTTATTTTTATTTGGAACCTATTTACAATTCAACCGTATTAGTTATTAGTAGAAGATTTGTAAATTTCGACCTTTGGGTTTTAATAAAGAGTTCTTGCAGTTTTTTTATAGCATACAAGAATATAAATGGCGTAAAGGAGGTGTCGGAGAAATGTTATGGCTACTTGTTTTAGGGATCGCTGGATTGTTTATTCTAATCGGTTTCGGATACGACTATTTCATTCGGAAAGACTTTAGTGAATTCAATACACCAGAAGTAAACCAAAATGTAGAAAATGCGAAAAGAGATGCAAAAACGGTGGAAAGTGCAAGTTTTAACGGATTCGGTGGTTAGCAACTTCTGATAGAAGTTACTCTGGATAACATTGTATTGTTCAATAGGCTTTTTAAAGGATACCATTTAAAACACTCTACACATAGCTTTATATGTGTAGAGTGTCTTATTATTCATTGTTCCGTCTATTATAAGAAACGCTGTAAGCTTCATGACGGAAGTGTAAGATTGGATCATTGGTTAGTTCAATGCCTTTTCCAACAATCGTCGGATCGAATAATAATTCTTCCTTCGGTTGAAGGGCTTTTAATAATGTAAGTTTTCCAACTACAATTTTTTCTCTATCATCTGGCCATGGATCGGTAGGATCATCGGTAGGGTCGCTATCTAATCCTAATCGAATAACTAAATTAAATGAAACTGGGCCATTTGCCAATCGAGCGTTGAGATCCTCGCTAAGATAGTTTGGTGAAGATTTACTCACATCCAAATTAGAGGAGCTTTCTGCTAGTTTTACAGGTTGCCACTCGTATTTGATTGCTTGCTTTTTACCATCTTTATTAACAAAGTAAAAGGCATGTATAGGGTAATAGTTCAAGAGTGCATAACTTGTTGGTGGTTGCTTCATTTGTTCTTTAAGCGCGGCGAAAATGTTTTTTCTATCGGGATATTTTTTTAAGATATTTACTATACCTAATCCTAAATCTACCTTATCTAGACCTGTTTTGTCGGCAGTTAGTGTTTTTAGCATGTCTAAAAATGTTTCAGGACTCTTTGTTACAAACATGGGGACTGTCGTGCTGACTAAATGACTTTTTTTACCATCTGGTAAGTGGAAGTGGACAGACATACCTTTAGCAGGTGAAAGGAAATCAGCTGCTGATGGATTTGGAGGACTATTTGAGAACCGAACAGTCACAGGGATTTCTTCGTTTTGAAGATGCTCAGCAATCGTAAAAGGTTTTGCGTTTCCTGTTGGTTTAAAAATGGCCTCGTAATATATTCCTTTTGCATGGGCACGACGAGATCCGGGAAACCTACCTTCTATGTTTTCTAGTGCATCGACTGCTTCAGTTGGCAAAGTGCTATGTTGCTCATTAGATGTATTCATCTGAATCACCCCATTAAATAAACTTTATTTATCATTACCACTCATGGATAAAATTAAACAAAAGCAGTACTAACATTCTTGTTTCTAGCGAATAGCATGGGATGTTTTAGATTTTAGAATTTAAGGTAGATTAAGACTATACGCAAATTAGAGGTGAATGAATATGAAAAAATTATTAGGTCCAATTGTTATAATTGTGGTGATTATTGCACTTTTTGCAGCCATTTTAATACCAAGTTATAACGGTTTTGTTAACGGAGAAGAAGATGTGAATAAAGCATACGCGCAAATTGAGAATCAATTACAACGACGTATGGATTTGATACCAAACTTAGTGAACACAGTTAAAGGTTTTGCTGCACATGAAGAAGAAGTGCTTGGCAATATAGCAGATGCACGTTCTAGATTGGCTGGAGCGAATACTCCAGAAGAACAAGCGGAAGCGAATAATGAGTTATCAGGTGCTTTGAGTAGATTATTAGTTGTTGTAGAAAATTACCCGGAACTAAAAGCGGATGCTAATTTCCGTCAACTAATGGATGAGCTTGCAGGAACTGAAAATCGTTTATCTGTAGCACGTGAAGATTATAATGCAGTAGTTTCGGATTACAATAAAAAAGTAAAGAGAATGCCAGGAAGTATCGTTGCTTCAATATTTGGATTTGATGAGAAAGAGTACTTTGAAGCAGACGCAGCAGCTCAGGACGCTCCGAACGTTGACTTTGAAGGAGATGGCGAGTAATGGTAAAAGTTGCGCGAATGCTCATCGTTGCGCTACTTTTATGTCTTAGTTTACCAATAGTAACTGTAGCGGCATCTAATATTCCTGAACCAATTCCAGGTGAATTGTATGTTCAGGACTACGAAAATTATTTATCTGATACGACAGAGCAACAGATTGAAGAGTTAGGAGTTAATTTAGAAAATGCTACAGGCTCACAAATTGTTGTGATGATTATCAACTCCTTAAATGGTCAAGATGTGAACCAATTTAGTGTAGATGTGATTCGAGAATTCGGTATTGGTGATAAAGAAAAGAACAATGGTGTTCTACTTGTAATTGAAACAGATCCCGATAAGGTTGGAGATAGAGAAGTATATATTGCAGTTGGTCAAGGACTTGAAGGTGCACTACCCGATGGAAAAATAGGACGGATTATTGATGAATATACAATGCCTTATTTAAATCAAGGTTCTGTAGATGATGCGGTACTTTCAACTTATCAAGTTCTCTACAATGAGGTTGCAACTGAATATGGTTGGGACGGAGAATTGGTAGAACCTAAGAACCCGGCTAATACAGATGAAGGGTTTTCCTTTACAACGATTATTGCAATAATAATTGTAATTTATATTATCTTCTCTATTATGAATGGAGGCGGTAGAGGTGGTCCTGGTGGACGTCGTCGTTCTCGATCCATAATGTTCGGACCTGGAAGCTTCGGAGGTGGCTTTGGCGGTGGTAGAAGCTCTGGTGGAGGTTTCGGTGGATTCGGAGGAGGAAGCGCTGGAGGCGGCGGTGCAGGACGTAAATGGTGATGGTCTAGTTGATAAATGCTAATTATGTAAGTAATATTATAATTAATCGAACGCTCAATTATATTTGAGCGTTCTCTTTTTTCAAGGAGGCAATGTAAGTGAAAGTTTATTTATATACAAGACCAGGATGCCATTTGTGCGATGATGCCAGATTAATGTTAAAGCTTGTACAAGAGGACGTTTCTTTTGAAATGAGTGAAGTGAATATAGAAGAAGACGATGAGTTACATGAAAAATATATGCTTATGATCCCAGTAGTTGTATTTGAGGATGAAATTATTCAATATGGAAAGGTAGATTACGCTACGATACTGGAAGCATTACTATAAGTATGCTTCCGTACTTTTGCTTCCCACAGTAAATAATAGTTATTAGCTATATTTTCTCTTTAATCGCAACATTCCTATGACTATTCGCTACATTTATATGATTACCCGCTACTTACTTTGATTTGTCGCACGTAAGAAGGGAAGCTACACATTAATATGCAGAATCTCATCTATTTCTTTGAATCTCCCTTTGTCTTCCGAAATAATGCACAAATAATTGCCAAGTTGAATATTATATTGTAAGATTAATTTATTGAATCACTTTTTTTTTAAGTAACTGGGACATTTTTTGTGGTAGTGGGACAAAAATGTCACATTAGGTTAGGAAGTGAAATATGGACCCTTTGCTCACAGCTCAATTAAAGCTAATTCCTGAAATGAGTGATTTGTTACAAAAGAGATATCAAATACTGCAAATGATTCAAATCTCTAAAGGGATTGGACGTCGTGTTTTAGGAGAACAACTAGGTTTATCAGAAAGAGATACACGAAAAGAACTAGATGCTTTAAGGATGCAAAACTTAATTGAGGTTTCACGAGAAGGAGCAGCAATTACTCCAACCGGAACCCAAGTACTACTAGATTTAAAAGAAGTTGTTCGAGAATGGTCAGGTAGATTAACGCTTGAACAAACACTTTTAAAATATTTACACATTAAAGAAGTGATAATTGTACCTGGAAATGTAGATACTAACAAAAATGCAGAAATGCTATTGTCACAAGAAGCAGCAAAGTATTTGGAGAGTATTTTAAACGATGACAAAATAATCGCTGTTACTGGCGGTTCTACCATTGCATCAATTTCCAACTTCGTACATGAAACATCCCGATGGAAAAACTTGATGTTTATAGCTGCAAGAGGCGGTGTTGGAAAAGATGTCTCATTACAAGCTAATACGATTGCCTCTCTTTTCTCCGATAAAATGAAAGGAAATTATCGTACATTGTATATGCCGGATAGTTTAAGTGAAGAGGCATACACTACGATGAAGAAAGAACCATTTATACAAGAAATGATGGACCTATATGAAAGAACAAATATTATTATTCATGGTATAGGTGATGCAGCTGAAATGGCTCGAAGAAGAAATTCTACTGAAGCTGAGATAGAGCGTTTAAAAGAGATTGGTTCTGTCAGTGAAGCATTTGGATATTATTTTAATGAACAAGGCGAAGCTGTACATCGAATTAGAACGATTGGAATCCAATTAAAACAATTAATAAATATAGAGTATTTGCTTGCAGTTGCAGGTGGTGCCAAAAAAGCAAAAGCACTTTTATCTTATTTTAAACAAGCACCGTCACAAACTGTGTTAGTGACGGATGAGGGTGCAGCAAACGAAATGATGAAAATAATCTCACAAACAAACTAGGAGGAAAATAAAATGACAGTAAAAATAGCTATTAACGGGTTTGGACGAATTGGACGTAAAGTTTTTAGAGAAGCGTTAGAAGAGAAAGATCTTGAAGTGGTTGCAATCAATGATTTAACAGATGCTGCAATGCTTGCACATTTGTTAAAATATGATTCTGTACATGGAATTTTTGATGCGGAAGTTACTTCTGAAGGCGATTACTTAATCGTTAATGGAAAAAACATTCGTGTATTCGCAGAAAAAGATCCTTCTGCACTTCCTTGGAAAGAGCAACAAGTGGACATTGTTATTGAATGTACAGGTATTTTTAGTACTACTGAAAAAGCTGGGAAGCATATTGAAGCTGGAGCTAAAAAAGTTATTTTATCTGCACCAGCAAAAGATAATATGCCTACATTCGTTATGGGTGTTAACGCGGATAAATATAACCCAGAAACAGATCATGTCGTATCAAATGCTTCTTGTACGACAAACTGTCTAGCTCCTGTAGCAAAAGTGTTACAAGATCAATTTGGTATTAAACGTGGAATGATGACGACAGTTCACTCATACACAAATGATCAACGTATTTTGGATTTACCACATAGTGATTATCGTCGTGCTCGTGCAGCAGCAGAATCGATGATTCCTACAACTACTGGGGCAGCATCAGCAGTTGCAAAAGTACTTCCTGAACTAAAAGGTAAATTAGATGGTATGGCTGTTCGTGTGCCTACTCCAAATGTTTCCTTAGTAGACTTTGTAGCAGAATTAGAAAAAGATGTAACAGTAGAACAAATTAATACTGCATTAAAAGAAGCTTCGGAAAATGAGTTAAAAGGAATACTAGCTTACAACGAGCTACCTCTTGTTTCTATCGACTATAATGGAAATACTTCTTCCTCTACAGTTGATGGACTCTCAACGATGGTACTTGGAGACAATCTTATTAAAGTAATCTCTTGGTATGACAATGAATCAGGATACTCAGCACGTTGTATCGATCTAGCTCTTCTTATGATGAAAAAAGGACTATAATACGCCGAATTGTATTGAATTTGTAAATAGCGTTTATGTTTAATAACCTCTATAATGGAAGAGGGTAAAAGGAGCAAGGGTTACCCTTCGCTCCTTATTTTTTTATAAAAGATTGACAGTAATAAGTTCTATAAAGTACTGTCCAGACTTCAGGCGCCAGCCGCTTGTCGCGGCTAAGCGGGCGACTTACTCATTTCTCATTATATTAGGGGGCTTTTCTCATGAATGAAAAACAAACAATGAAAGACGTTTCTTTACAAGGTAAGAGAGTATTTTGCCGAGTAGACTTTAACGTACCTATGGAAGATGGAAAGATTACGGACGATACACGTATTCGAGCAGCACTACCAACGATAAACTATTTAATCGAGCAAGGTGCGAAAGTAATTTTGGCGAGCCATATGGGACGCCCAAAAGGGGAAGTAAAAGAAGAACTTCGTTTGACAAAAGTGGGAGAGCACTTATCTAAAGTATTAAATAAGCAAGTTAAAAAATTGGATGAATCGATCGGGTCTTCCGTAGAACAAGCTGTTTCCCAAATGAATAATGGAGATGTACTATTACTTGAAAATGTGCGTTTCCATTCAGGGGAAGAAAAAAATGATGCTGAACTTGCTAAAGCATTTGCATCTTTAGCAGACGTATATGTTAATGATGCATTTGGTGCAGCTCATCGTGCTCATGCTACAACAGAAGGTATTGCTAAGCTTTTACCAGCTGTTTCTGGATTATTAATGGAAAAAGAACTAGATGTTTTAGGTAAAGCTTTATCGAATCCAGAAAGACCATTTACAGCAATCATTGGTGGAGCAAAAGTAAAAGATAAAATTGGTGTTATCGACCATTTATTAGACAAAGTAGATAATATTTTAATCGGTGGTGGATTATCGTATACTTTCTCAAAAGCTCAAGGGCATGATATCGGGAAGTCTCTTGTAGAGGAAGATAAAATCGAACTTGCACAGTCTTTTATTGAGAAAGCGAAAGAAAAAGGTGTAGCTTTCTATTTACCAATTGATGCAGTTGTGGCAGATGAGTTTTCAAAGGATGCGAACACGAAAGTGGTAGATATTGATCAAATCCCTTCTGATTGGATGGGGCTTGATATTGGACCGAAAACTGCAGCACTTTATTCCGATGTCATTAAGGATAGCAAGCTGATTATTTGGAACGGACCAATGGGTGTATTTGAAATGGATGCTTTTGCAGAAGGAACAAAGGGTGTTGCTAATGCTATGGCTGACACTACTGGGTACACAATAATCGGTGGTGGAGATTCTGCAGCAGCAGTAGAAAAATTCGAAGTTGCGGATAAAATGGATCATATTTCGACTGGTGGCGGAGCTTCCTTAGAGTTTATGGAAGGTAAGGATTTGCCAGGAGTTTCTGCTTTAAACGATAAGTAATGGAGGAGAAGTCATATGCGTAAACCTGTAATAGCAGGGAATTGGAAAATGTATAAAACCCTCACGGAGGCAAAAGATTTCGTAGAACTGTTAAAAGTAAGACAAGTAGATAGTAGCAAAGTCGAAACAATTATTTGCGCTCCTGCTTTGTTTTTAGACCAACTTGTCTATGATGCAAAAGATTCTTTTATTTCCATAGGAGCACAAAATATGCACGAGGAAAAAGAAGGAGCTTTTACAGGGGAAGTAAGTGGTCCTCAGCTAAAAGATTTAGGCGTGAGCTATGTGGTCATTGGACATTCTGAAAGACGCCAATATTTTAATGAAACAGATGACTCTGTTAATAAAAAAGTAAAAGCCGCATTTGAAAATGATTTAACTCCTATTATTTGTGTAGGAGAAACGTTAGAACAACGTGAACAAAATGAGACGGAAACTATTGTTTCCAATCAAGTAATGGCAGCATTAGAAGGTCTTTCAGAAGAAAATGTGAAAAATTCGATCATTGCATATGAACCAATTTGGGCTATTGGGACTGGTAAAACTGCTACTGCTGATGATGCAAATGATGTATGCCAAGCAATTCGTGAAACGGTGCTTGATAGTTTTGGTGAGGAAGTTGCCAGCAGCTTGCGTATTCAATATGGTGGAAGTGTGAAGCCAGAAAATATAGAAGAATTGCTATCCAAAGAACATATCGACGGAGCATTAGTTGGCGGAGCGAGCTTACAAGTAGACTCATTCGTTAAACTTTTGGAGGCTGGAGAAAATGTCTAAGAGTCCAGTTGCTTTATTTATTTTAGATGGATTTGGATTGCGCCATGAATCATACGGAAACGCAGTAGCGCAAGCAAGTAAACCAAACTTTGACCGTTATTGGGCTGATTATCCTAATGCTACTTTAACTGCGTCTGGTGAAGCTGTTGGATTACCAGATGGGCAAATGGGAAACTCAGAAGTAGGGCATCTAAATATAGGTGCAGGAAGAATTGTATACCAAAATTTGACTCGAATTCATAAATCGATTCGTGATGGTGAGTTCTTTGTTGAACCAAAACTTCTTGGTGCTATTGAACATGTTAAACAAACTGGTGGGAAGCTACACTTGATGGGTTTACTTTCAGATGGTGGTGTTCATAGTCATTACTCTCATTTATTTGCTTTATTGAAATTAGCTAAATCTCAAGGATTACAAGACGTATTTGTCCATGGGTTCTTAGATGGACGAGATGTTGGTCCTCGAACAGCGATTGGTTATGTAGAGGAAGCCGAAAAACAAATGAAAGAAATAGGTGTAGGTAAGTTTGCTTCAATAAGTGGTCGTTATTATGCAATGGATAGAGATCGACGCTGGGAACGAGTGGACTTGGCTTATAGAGTGCTTGTAGATGGTGTCGGAAGAACTGCTGAATCAGCAACGGAAGGCATATTAAAATCTTATGAAGAAGATATCGTAGATGAATTTGTCGTACCATTTGTTATTGAAGCGGATGCCAAGCCTGCTACTACGATCGACTCTGGGGATGCGGTAATCTTCTTTAATTTCCGTCCAGACAGAGCAATTCAACTTTCTATGGCATTAAATACGCCATCATTTGATAGTTTACAATTAAGTGAAAAACATCCGACGAACTTAAAGTTTGTGACATTCACACATTATAGTGATGATGTTGTTTCAGATGTAGTATTTGAAAAAGAAAACTTATTTAATACTGTTGGAGAGGTACTTTCCAATTATGATAAAACACAGCTGCGAATTGCAGAGACAGAAAAGTATCCTCATGTAACATTCTTTATGAGTGGTGGACGTGAAGATACGTTTCCAGGAGAAAAAAGAATTTTAATAAGTTCTCCAAAGGTCGCTACATACGATTTAAAGCCGGAAATGAGTGCGTATGAAGTTACGGATGCACTGTTAGCTGAAATTGCAGATGATAACTTTGATGCAATCATTTTAAACTTCGCTAATCCAGACATGGTAGGACATAGTGGTATGTTAGAGCCAACGATCAAAGCGATTGAAGCAGTAGATACTTGTCTTGGTAAAGTAGTGGATGCCATTTTAGCAAAAGGTGGCCAAGCAATCATTACTGCAGACCATGGAAATTCGGATGAAGTCACTACTCTTGAAGGTCAGCCGATGACTGCACATACAACAAATCCTGTGCCTGTCATTGTGACGAAAAAAGATATTACGCTCCGAAGTAACGGAATTTTAGCCGATTTGGCACCAACCATGTTACACTTATTAGGGATAGAAGCACCGCCTGAAATGACAGGTAAAACACTAATCGAAACGGAGAGTTAAAAATGCCAATTATTACACAAATTCAAGCTCGTGAAGTATTAGATTCACGTGGGAACCCAACAGTAGAAGTAGAGGTTTTTACAGAAAGCGGTGCATATGGTCGTGCCATCGTTCCATCTGGTGCATCTACTGGTGAATATGAAGCAGTAGAACTTCGTGATGGTGACAAAGCAAGATACCTAGGTAAAGGTGTTTTAAAAGCAGTAGAAAATGTTAATAACATTATCGCAGCTGAATTGGAAGAAAACTTCACAGTTTTAGACCAAGTATCCATTGACCAAGCAATGATCGAATTAGATGGTACAGAAAACAAAGCAAATCTAGGTGCAAACGCAATTCTAGGAGTTTCCATCGCAGTTGCACACGCAGCAGCAGATTATTTAGATATTCCTCTTTATCAATATTTAGGAGGATTTAATGCAAAACAACTACCAGTTCCAATGATGAACATTTTAAATGGTGGGGAACATGCTGATAACAACGTAGATATTCAAGAGTTTATGGTAATGCCAGTTGGAGCAGAAACTTTCCGTCACGCACTTCGTATGGGTACTGAAATTTTCCACAGCTTGAAAGCAGTGTTAAAAGAAGCTGGTTTAAACACAGCTGTTGGAGATGAAGGTGGATTTGCACCGAACTTAAAATCAAATGAAGAAGCTCTTTCTACGATTATGACTGCAATCGAAAAAGCAGGTTACAAACCAGGCGAAGAAGTACTTCTAGCTATGGACGTAGCATCTTCAGAGTTATTCAATAAAGAAGATGGTAAATACCATTTATCAGGTGAAGGTGTTGTAAAAACTTCAGAAGAAATGGTTGCTTGGTATGAAGAGCTTTGTGAAAAATACCCAATTATCTCTATTGAAGACGGATTAGATGAAAACGACTGGGCTGGACATAAATTGCTTACAGATCTTTTAGGTAAAAAAGTTCAATTAGTTGGAGACGATCTATTCGTAACAAATACGAAGAAATTGGCTGAAGGAATTGAGCAAGGAGTAGGTAACTCTATTCTTGTAAAAGTGAACCAAATCGGTACGCTAACAGAAACATTTGAAGCAATCGAAATGGCAAAACGTGCTGGATATACAGCAGTTATCTCTCACCGTTCTGGTGAATCAGAAGACGTGACAATTGCGGACATCGCAGTTGCAACAAACGCTGGTCAAATCAAAACAGGTGCACCTTCTCGTTCGGATCGTGTAGCAAAATACAACCAATTACTACGTATTGAGGATTCATTGTATGAAACAGCTCAATACTTAGGTAAAAAAACATTCTATAACTTAAAATAATTAGTTTTAGCATCACTTTTTACAACTGAAATTATTTAGTTGGAATCTAGAAGTTTTTAGTTGGAAAAAA
Source organism: Bacillus sp. Cr_A10 (assembly GCF_029222665.1). Lineage (NCBI taxonomy): Bacteria > Bacillati > Bacillota > Bacilli > Caryophanales > Bacillaceae > Bacillus > Bacillus sp. Cr_A10. The sequence goes on along the minus strand of NZ_JARHXR010000002.1, from coordinate 136,192 downwards.
GACTATTTTAGTTGGAATTTAAGAGCATTTAGTTAGAAAATTCACTACTTTAGTTGGAATATTAGAGGAGCGGGAAGTGACACAGTCACTTTTCGCTTCTTTTTTGTAGACAAATTTATTATTAAATAATATAAAATCAGGTTTTCCGAAGCTTACCGCTCGCTTTCCGCGGGCGAGCGCCGAGCCGCTTCGTCGCTACGCTCCTGCAGGGTCTCGTCTGTCTCGCTTTCCCGCAGGAGTCGAGCGGACGCTTCTCCAAAAATCGTCATGATATTTGTACTGGCAGTGGACTGAACTATAATTATATAAAACTAATCTAAAAAGCTCCTTAACGATTGTTAAGGAGCTTTTACTTTAAAAGAGATATGGTCCAATCAAAAGAAATAATATTGCGAGATTCATAAATGTCGTATATAAAACAAATAGATTGAACGTTTCTTCGGACACTTTGTAACGAACAAGGAACAAAGGAATGGTTGATAGAATCATAACAAGCAACAAGAGTACTATAAAATGCCAACCTTCCGTTATGAAAGGAATGTTATGAAGGATGGATTGAATAGTTGTAAATTTAAATAAGGAAATCGATTGCATACTAAAAAGTGCGATAAGATGAATGGTAAAAGCAATTTTATATGATTGCTCCGGTTTAAATTTACCTAGTAAAAATAAACTACCATACGTTATGATAAATGTTAGAAAAATCCATACAAACGAAAACATTGCAAGTAAAAATCCATGAAATAGATTACTTAACAACGTATAAAAAGCGGCTTTATAATCTCCTTCCATGATATTATTAGTTTCTAGTTTTTTGGTTTCATCTGAGGATGAATATTCTAGAATGCGACTGGCACCTTTCATTTTTAAATAGGCAACCGTTTCCTCGTTTAATAGAAAAGAACGTTCATAACGGTTTCCTACTTTAGTAACAGCATTTGCTTGGATGGTAGTATCTACTAAATCACCAACAAATATTTTGTTGACCTTCCCGAGAGAGGGGTCATACAATGAAGCAGAAAATGTAATAATCGGTGCTTGTTCACCTTGATATATCATAGGAGACTGAATATCGCTTAATGAGCTATTTGTTTCATTTTCCACAAAGGACAGTTTATCGAAGATCGGTGATTGATGATTACTTAGATCAAATTGTGCTAATTCAATATTTTTTGTACTAGAGCCACCAGCTAATACTTTTTTATCAAGCGCAATAGCATAACTCTTATCTATTAATTGAAAAATTTGCATAGATAAAAGGTTTTCTTGTCCACTAATAGTAAAAGTAAAGAGTTCAGAAAGCTCGTTGGAGAGACTATACAAAGTATAAAGTTTATCTTGCTTATTTTCAGTTACAACAAAGATTTGATCTTCTAGAATTTTAACAAAATTCACAGGCTCATCAGCTCTAAAACGTTGCTCTTCTTTAGTAAAAGGACTTTCTAAAATTACTATATCTTTATTCTCCGTCCAATACACGAGTGAATCTACTGTCTTTGTGAAGTTAGCAACGTCTGAAGCGATAACTTTTTCTCCTGAAGTTGTATTAGTATGAATAAGCGAATTTTCTTTTATATAGTAGGAGTCTGTTCCATCACTCCAACTATTTTTGTATGTATTAAGCGAATCAATCGTACGATTTCTTTTACACTCTAACTCCTTGTCACACGACAAAACCTCTAGTTTTTTGAAGTCAAGCATGCTAATGGTGTATCCGTTCTCTTCTTGAACACTTTGAAGTTTAGCAAAGTTACCTTCTATCGTTTCTAACTGAAATGATCTACTCCATTGTTCGGAGGGAGGATGAGTTTGTTCTTGTAGAGTTTCCCAATAAAGTAACCCTGTTATGCATACTATAATAAGTATACTAAGTCCTATTAATTTGTATTTCACGATGTACCTTCCTTTTGCTATTATTTTATGAGTTTACTAATTTACTTAATTCTCTATAGGTTGTGAATTTCCTTTTTTTACTTTTTTTATGAATTGTAATCGATTGACTGTCATTGCTAAATTTTTAGATATATAATGAACCAGTTTATACTATACTGTTTTGTCGATAGACTGTTGTAAGTTCTAGTTTTTTTTGGTAAAATTAATATTGTTGTGAACGTTCTTATCAGGAGGTGGAATAAATGCATGCGTTTTTAATGATTTTACTAGTCATCGTATCGCTCGCATTAATCGTTGTTGTGTTGTTACAATCAGGGAAAAGTGCTGGTCTATCAGGAGCCATCTCTGGTGGGGCTGAACAACTATTTGGAAAACAAAAAGCTCGAGGCATGGACCTTGTATTACATAGAGTGACGATTGTACTTGCAGTATTATTTTTTATTTTAACTATTGCTGTTACTAAATTTTAAAACAGATCGCCTGACCGACTTCTGATTGGTTAGGCGTTTTCTTTTAAAAATTTTTACATACATATTAAGCTTATATATAGTAATGTCTGGCTGCCGGACTTTTCCGTTATGAATGAAAGCAGTTAGAGGCATACTGTATTTTATATTGGAGGTATTTTTTTATGCGAATCACAACGCCTAAACCTTTTTTCTTTGAAGCTGGTAAACGAGCAGTGCTTCTACTACATGGATTTACAGGAAACTCATCGGATGTACGAATGCTTGGACGATTTCTAGAGAAAAATGGATATACATCATTAGCGCCACATTATAAAGGACATGGTGTACCACCTGAAGAACTCTTGGAAACAGGTCCTACTGATTGGTGGAAAGACGTCATGATGGCTTATGATCGTTTAAAAGCAGCAGGCTATGAGGAAATTGCAGTTGCAGGTCTATCTCTTGGAGGCGTATTTTCATTGAAATTGGGGTATACAGTTCCTGTGAAAGGAATTGTAACGATGTGTTCCCCAATGTCCATGAAAACAACCGACATTATGTTCGAGGGTGTATTGAAATACGCAAGAGAATATAAAAAGTATGAAGGAAAAACCGAGGAAGAAATCGAAAAAGAAGTAGAAGCAATACGCGAAACACCAATGGAAACATTATCAGAGTTGAGAGAATTTGTTTACAATGTACGTGATCACGTTGATCATATTTATGCTCCGCTCCTTGTTACACAAGGTAAAAAGGATACGGTCATTGATGTGAATTCGGCTACAATCATTTATGAAGAAGCAGAATCAATCGAAAAAAATCTAAATTGGTATGAAAATTCTGGTCATGTCATTACACTTGGTCCAGAAAAGGAACAATTACATGAAGATATATTAAACTTTTTAGAGTCACTTGATTGGAATGTGTAAAACGAACCAAAAGTGCACACGCTGAAAAAGGAGGGATGTAACATGGAAAATTTAAAAGATACGCTACTTGAATTAATGAGAGCAGATGAATATAAACCACTAACAATTAAAGAAATTGAGGAGCATTTCGGTTATAGCCATTCGGAGGAATTTAAAGAACTGGTTAAAACACTTGTTCAAATGGAAGAAAAGGGCTTAGTTGTCCGTTCAAGATCAAACCGATATGGTGTACCTGCACGTATGAACTTAGTAGTTGGAAAATTCATAGGGCACGCGAAAGGCTTTGGTTTTGTTGCACCAGAAGAGGATGGCATGGATGATATTTTCATTCCACCAACTGAAGTAAATGGGGCAGTGAATGGGGATACAGTACTTGTTCGTGTATCCCGTGAAACTTCTGGAGATCGAAGAGAAGGCTCGATTATTAAAATTACGCAAAGAGGAATTTCTAAGATCGTTGGTACTTTCCAAGACAATAAAGGCTTTGGATTTGTTATTGCAGACGATAAAAAAGTTCCAATGGATGTCTTTGTTGCAAAAGGTGATACACTCGGAGCAATTGAAGGGCATAAGGTTGTTGTAGAAATTACGGATTGGCCTAGCGATAGAAAATCGGCAACTGGTATTGTCACGCAAATTTTAGGGCACAAAAACGATCCAGGAGTAGATATTTTATCTATTATTTATAAACATGGAATTACGATTGATTTTCCTCAGGAAGTAATCGATCAAGCGGAAGCAGTTCCTTCCGAAATCGATGAAAAAGATTTAGAAAATCGTAGAGACCTACGAAATGAAGTGATTGTTACAATTGATGGTGCTGATGCGAAAGATTTAGATGATGCTGTGACGGTTACAAAATTACCAGACGGCACTTATAAACTAGGGGTTCATATAGCGGATGTTAGTCATTATGTGACAGAAGGTTCACCTCTTGACCGTGAAGCATATGATCGTGGAACAAGTGTTTACTTAACAGATCGCGTTATACCTATGATTCCACATCGCCTATCGAATGGTATATGTTCGTTAAATCCACAAGTGGACCGGCTAACATTATCATGTGAAATGATGATTGATGGATCAGGAATGGTCACATCACATGAGATATTCCAAAGCGTTATTCGTACAACAGAAAGAATGACGTACTCGGATGTATATAAAATCTTGGAAGAAAAAGATGCGGCTTTAATCGAAAGATACGAGCCGCTTGTACCGATGTTCGAAACGATGGCAGAGTTAGCAGCTGTCCTTAGACAGAAGCGTGAAGATCGTGGAGCAATTGACTTCGATTTTCCAGAAGCAAAAATTTTGGTGGATGAAGATGGTTGGCCAACGAATGTGGCTATTCGCGAAAGAACAGTTGCAGAGCGTCTGATCGAAGAATTCATGCTTGCTGCCAATGAGACAATCGCAGAACATTTTAAATGGATGGATGTACCGTTCATTTACCGAATCCACGAAGATCCAAAACCAGAAAAGCTTCAACGCTTTTTCGAGTTTTTAACGAACTTTGGACTTGTAGTAAAAGGAACAGGAAACAATATTCATCCGAAGGCATTACAGGAAATTATCGAGTCCATTGAAGGAATGCCGGAAGAACCAGTTATTTCGACAATGCTTTTAAGATCGTTACAACAAGCAAAATATTATGCAGAATGTCTAGGACATTTTGGTTTATCAACGGAGTATTATACACACTTTACATCACCAATCCGTCGTTATCCCGATTTAATCGTTCACCGATTAATCCGTACTTATTTAGTAGAAGGAGATGTATCTCAACCTACAATCAACCATTGGGGAGCAATAATGGATGATATCGCTGAACATACTTCTAAGCGTGAAAGACGTGCAGTTGATGCAGAACGCGATACCGATTCATTGAAGAAAGCTCAATATATGGCGGACAAAATCGGTGAAGAATTTGAAGGTATCGTAAGTTCTATTACAAACTTTGGTATGTTCATCGAGCTTCCTAATACAATAGAAGGTCTTGTGCATGTGACGAACATGACAGACGACTATTACCGATTCGACGATCGTCAAATGATGATGATTGGGGAACGTGCAGGGAAGCAATTCCGCATCGGGGATGAAGTTACTGTACGAGTTGCCGATGTAAAAGTGGAAGAATCATCCGTAGACTTTGAAATCGTCGGAATGAAAAAAGCATTCCACCGAACTCGAAAAGAAACACCAAAAGTTATACACGCAAAGAAAAAAGAAGGTTCTGGCAATCAAAGAAAAGGGTCTTCTCAACCAGGTCCGAAAAAAGAAGTAAAACAGAAAAAGAAATTCTACGAATCCGTAGCTAAAAATTCTCAAAAACGTAAACGATCAAAGAAAAAATAAGGAGCGAGAAATCGCTCCTTCAGACTGTAGAAATAGGATAGAGCAGGTTTTCCGAAGCTTATCGCTCGCTTTCCGCGGGCGAGCGCCGAGCCTCCTCCTTCGTGCGGGGTCTCGTCTGTCTCGCTTTCCCGCAGGAGTCTCATGCGTCGCGCTAAATTCTCTTAAATGAAATAAAGTAAATAGTTTGTACAAAAATTTCGAGTTTTTCCACTCAAGAGGATTAATCTTTAGTTAATAGATAAAAGTTAAAAATAATGAATGAGAACTATTAGCTAACTTCCTTTTGTCTACAACTGAAGGAGAGAAATCGCTTTTGTCCTACTTTTAAAGAGGTGAATGAGATGGCAAAAAAGAATGACGATAAAGTCCTTGCACAAAACAAAAAAGCCGGCCATGATTATTTTATAGAAGAAACAATCGAAGCAGGCATTGTATTGCAAGGTACAGAGATTAAATCGATTCGTAACGGTAAAGTACAATTAAAGGATTCCTTTGTACGTATTCGAAATAACGAAGCATGGATTTCCAATATGCATATTAGTCCTTATGAACAAGGAAATCGATTCAATCATGATCCTTTACGTTCCAGAAAACTACTTTTACATAAAAAACAGATTAGCAGCTTAATTGGTGAAACGAAAAGAGAAGGGTTCACGATTGTTCCGCTAAAAATGTATATCAAAAATGGTTATGCAAAAGTATTAATCGGAATCGGTAAAGGAAAGAAAGATTACGATAAACGTGATGTGCTGAAGAAGAAGGAAGCAAAACGAGAGATTGAAAGAGCATTCAAGGCTCGTAACCAGTAAGCGATTATCCAATACTGGTAAGATGTCTCACTTGAATTTTGACCTAATTTGATGTATAGTAGGCTATGTAACGAAGCTTACATTATTCCATAAACGGGGACGTTATGGATTCGACAGGGATAGTCTGAGCTTGAGTTGCGCGTCGGAGGCTCGGCTCCGTAAAAACGGACCTTATAATAACAGGCAAAACAAACAACAACTTAGCATTCGCAGCGTAAGCTCGGATCTGCTCTATTTATCCATCGCCCATGTGGCTAGGTAGAGCTCAACTTTAGTGGGATACGGTTGGCAGTGCCACTTGAGCTGTCAGCAAGAGATTTCCAAGTTAGCGTACAGGACGCCCGCTTATCGGCATAATGCTACGCGAAACTTTAAATAGGTAAGATACACGCGTAGAAGCTTAAGTGTTAGAGTTTCTGGACGCGGGTTCAAATCCCGCCGTCTCCATATTACAATTTCATTGAGTTTCATTGAACGTCAAAATCCTTGTTATATAAGGGTTTTGGCGTTTTTGCTAATTCATATAATTTCATTGAGTATCAAACATCCATGGTCAAAACCATGGTCAAAAACTTTTACAGTCTCATAAAGTTTTCTAACTTATTAATTGCTTCATCTTTTGCATTTTCGGATACGTGAGCATAGATGTTCAAGGTGGTCTGTACATCAGAATGACCAAGACGATCTTGGATTTGCTTAATACTAATTCCGCCCACCTCAAAGAGAAGTGACGTGTGCGTGTGACGAAATCCATGGGTTGTTATTTTTGGAAGATTATATTTCGTTAAGACATGTTCAAGCCATTTTCTTGTTTTAGTTGGTTGTAAAAACTCATTAGCTTCGTTGCTGAAAACAAGTTGAATTGGTTTTGATGTATTAAAGCCAAGAGTAAGGTAGTCTTCTCGCTGTTGTTTTTTCCACTTCTTTAAAATTGCCATTGTTCTTTGATCCATCTTTATTGTTCGAGCAATACTTGTCTTCGTGGTTTTAACGTACAATGCATTGTTTTTACCCCTTGCAATCGCCTTATTAATACGAATCTCATTTGTTGAGAAGTTTATGTCTCGCCAAGTTAAAGCAAGTGCTTCACCTTTTCTCATGCCAGAGTAAGCCAGAAGTTGGAATAATACAAAGGCTTTAAAGTTACTTTCTTGCTCCATACATCTAAGGAATTCGTTGAGTTGTTCTTTAGTGTAAAAGTTTTCATGTTCTTCTTCATCTTCAATGTTAATCTTTTTCAATATCTTTGGCATTTCTACTAATTTGAAAGGATTTGTATTAATATACCCACGCTTAATTGCAAAATCGATTACCTTTGAAGCGTAGGATTTGACAGTACGAAACTTTTTTAACTTATCCGCCCATTGATCCACATGTTTTTGACATACTTCCACGTTCATTTTATCTATCTTATAATCTCCAAGGACAGGCAAAATGTGGTTTCGAAAAATACCAGATGTTTTAACAAATGTACTTTCTTCGACGGTTTTCTCGTATTGAATTATCCATAAGTTGTATATATCTGAATACTTTTCTACATGTTGTTTTCTAAATTCACGCTTGCTAATTTGAAGTTTGAGTTCAGATAATGCCAGATTTGCTTCTTTTTTCGTTTTAAAGCCACGGCGAGTAGTATATGTTTCTTTAGCTGTTAATGGATCAGTACCCACGTATACTTTAAACATGTAGCATTTTTCACCGTTCTTTTTTGTGTACGCTTTAATAGCGGTATTCCTCGTTTTAGTCATTTTTTCCTTTTCCTCCTGATTTCTTACGGAGACAAGAATTAGAGGATAGTTGTTGCATATTTTATGTAAGCAACATATTTATCATATATGATTAAAGCGACGATAAACAAGTATTACAGTTTTATTACGAGGATTTTAATACATATACTACAGAGCAACATAAAAGTGAATTTTATGATGTTAAGCCATTTTCGCCGACGTCTAATAGAAGATGAAAAAAATAGGACTGCACTTGTGCAGTCCTATTTCTTTGGATTATATTTAACGCAACTTTCCACAATACTCTATATACCACATTGAGTACTATTCATGCATGCTCAATCACTTATTTACATTGCCATAAACATTTCAAATTTATTAACCGTATCGCTTTTTGCTTGTTCTGATACGTGAGCGTAGACGTTTAAAGTCGTATGTGCATCACGATGACCGAGGCGGTCTGAAACTTCTTTCAGTCTTACGTTTGCCTCTAAGAGAAGTGAGCAATGTGTGTGTCTAAATCCATGGGTTGTTATATCAGAAAGTTTATATTTAGTTAGAACACTTTTTAGCCATTTATTTGTCACGGTTGGCTGTAAGAATTCATTTTTCATATTACTAAAAACAAGTTGGTTCGATTGCATCGTATTGTACCCTAAGATTAGATGATTTTGTCTTTGTTGCTTCTTCCATTCCTTCAAAATTGATGTTGTGGTTGAGTCTATTTTAATAGTTCGGGGATTTCCTGTCTTTGTGGGTTTAATATACAGTTTATTTTCTTTACCTCTTCCAAGGGCTTTATTTATACGAATTTCATTTATATTAAAATCTATATCCTTCCAAGTTAAGGCAAGAGCTTCGCTTTTACGCATACCACTGTATGCTAATAAATGAAATAATGTGTATGCTTTAGTATTCGATTCCTGTTTCATACACTGTAAAAAAGTAATCAACTGTTCTTTAGTGTAAGATTTTTTAGATTCATCACCATATTGAGTCGATTTTGAACTACTGGGAACCTCCACTAATGCAAATGGATTTGTTTGTATATAGCCAATCTTAATTGCAAAATCAAGAACTTTTGAAGCGTATGACTTTACAATACGGGCCTTCTTTAGCTTATTAGCCCATTCATTTACGTGTTTTTGACATACACTAAAATTCATTTTTGTAATTCTATAATTACCAACTGCAGGTAATATATGATTGCGGAAAATGCCAGTAGTTTTAACAAATGTACTTTCCTCTACGTTTCTTTCATATTGTTTAATCCATAGATCGTAAACTTCTTGATAAGTTTCAACTTGTTGTCTATGATATGTGCCATTTTGAATTTCAAATTTCATTTGAGTTAATGCACGTTTAGCTTCAGGTAGTGTCTTAAAGCGACGAGTAGTAGATTTTGGATTCCCTGTTAATGGATCAATGCCAAGATAAATTTTGAACATATATTGTTTCTTACCATTTTTTGTGTAATATTCTTTAATTGTTGTTGTTTTAGATTTACTCATATCATTGTCCTCCTAATTTGTTTGTGTAGAAGAAGAGGTTAAAGTTGCTAAGTCAACCTCTTACTCTTTCACCGCTTGTTATTGTATGGATTTTAATAGCTATGAAGATTTAAAAAGCTATCAATTGCAGATTTGGATACACGTTTTACGCCATCGATTTCACAAACCTTCAATCCCATTCCACGAAACTTAATGAATGTGTTGTAGGATACGCCTGCGTACGATGCTCCTTCTTTTAAACTCATCCATTGCGACGTTTTGTGTTGATATTCTTTTACAGCTTGTTCCAGTGTAGTAATAATTACGTTTTTCAACTCTACTTCAAGAGATGTTGAGTTGAAAGAGTTTAGGGTTTGTTCCATATATATATATCTCCTTGATGAATTGTTTGTTGTTTTGAAGTTTATTAGGATATTAGATAAGTGAAAATGTCGTGCATAAAGACACTTTCTTGAAGTGTAAATAAGGGGTTTTAGAAGATAGGGAATATTGAATAGTAAGATGTTGGGGTTGTTATCGAATGATTGTTTAGATTTGTACCGATTGATACTTTTCGAAGTTCAAGTAAAGTAAGAAATTAGAACGGGGTAGATTTTTTTCAATTTTAAAGCGACAGTTTAGTCGTTCCTACATTCATTAAGAGTCATCTCCTTAGTTTTATAGTGGATTTTTTGGGTAATGAAGGTTTTGAATTCTTCAACATTTTTAATATATTAAAAATGTGAAATTATTTCAATAGGTTAGTGGTTCCAGCTTTTTATATAACAAATGAGAAATTTTAAAACTGTTATATAATAAAATGATGTTATAGAGATAACGATATCAATCGAGTAAATAGAGTGAATTTGGAAGGAACCATTTTATAGACCTGCAGTTTTAGCCGAGGAAATAATATATAAATTGTTTTGAATCTTTCCGACGATACCATAAAACCCTTCGTTGCCATGTAAGTTCCCCCTCCTTACTATCTTTTATTGATCAGTAACTATCTATCGATTGGAAATGTCCACTTTTAAGGTGAATAGTAGAATAGTAGTTATATTTAATTGCATTTCATATCATAACTGAGGTGAGGAATTTGGAGACAAAAAATACGATAAGCTGGGATGAAATTTCAGATTTAGTTGAAGAACTTTTAGAGGAAATTGGTTGGTCAGATGATATGAAAATTCTTTGGGCTGAAAAGTCATGGATCGGCATCGAAAGTAATGGACTTGCAGACTACAGAAATGAACTTGAAAGGTGTAAAGTATACATCCGTCTAATTTCGATGGTTGTTTTGTACGGTGAGTTTTTTTCTATAACTACCGAAGAAACATTTAGTACAAATTTTCATAGTTGGATGGACAGAATCGAACTAAGCCCCATCCGAATTGGTCAATTAGTTGGATCCTCGTTCGACCTGGAAGAATATGATGAATATGATTTAATAGATTCTGCAATTGCTGAATTAGTAGATCAAACAACAAAAGAAGTTTTGAGATCAATTAGTAAAGAATTCGGTGGTATTAATAAATTATTTGTAGGTCTATGGTTGACGTATAAGAATCTTGAAGAGTACTTTGATGAAGAAGACGATAAAGAATCTCAATCAGCAGTAGATGATTTGATAGGGTATGAAGCACTAATAAGTAATAATGCTGATTTTGTGTTAAATCACGAGATATCGCTCAGTAAAACGGAAGCATACGCATGGTTGACTTCATTGTAATTATTATTACGAGGGTTTGGTTGATAGAAGCAAAAGCATATGTTCGGGAAATGTGGTCAAAAATACATGCCAAAGATTAAGTAAGAGTTGATGAAAGTTTGATGAAAGAATTACCCTTACGATTACAGGATAAAAGAATGTAATAAATACCAGAACCGAGATACATACCATTGAATTGGTACGCTATCTCGGTTTTGTATTACTCAATTAAAAGTCACCGTTTATAGTACATAATCCATTTCAGTCATTGAAAATTGTTAAGACCATTCCTATATTAAAAGGGAATATCTAAATGATCTGCTCACATCTTTTAAAAGGAAAATAATAGCTTTAAATTAATCAGAAAAGAATAACTAAAAAGGAAGATTAAAATGTCATTTAGATTGGAAGAAGAACTTGTAGAAGAATTATTTGAATCAGTAGATATTGCAAGAAGATTGAAGGAAAAGAGAAAGAACGAAAAAATTAATCAAGAGGAGATGGCAAACCTTTTATATAACTTATCATAAATATAGAAATTATGAGAAATGCATAGAGATACCCCCTCTGAATGTATTAAAAGAAATGTTTTACATTTTAAATATTTCGTTCGAAGATTATTTAAGTGCTGAATTCCTTTAAAAGCCTGAAAGAGAGCCTGAAAGGGGCAAAACAGGGAAGAACTTAAAAACAGGAATACATAGTAGAGGGTAAGGTAGTAGGTTTTAGGTGTCCTTATCCATTAAAATCATTAAAATGGATGGTTGAAATAAGATGGTCTGTTAAAGAAAGTGTTTCTTTATATTTACTCACTACCTAAAAATTGCAGAAGAAACAGAAAAACATAAAAATGCAGAAGTGAAAAAAAGAAGCGAAGAAGAACAAAGAGTCAGCTTAAAGGAACAACACGATAAGGAATACTCACGTACCCAAGAATTAATAAAGAAATCAAAGGCTTATTCTATTCGCAATTAGTCAAAAACTATGTTGTGTCTGAGTTAGATGAAAACTCAGATGAATATAATTGGGCTATGAAAAAATCAAATTAGATTAAGGATTCTGATACGTACTCAGATTCTATATTATCAGCTACAGATAAAGATAGATTAATTAGTTGTAATATTCCGTTTTCCCAAAAAAATTAAGTATGGATTAAGTATCTATTGTACAATAAGAATGGTGGAATATTTTGAATTTTAAAGAAAAAGAACCAACAATAAAAATAGTTAAGGGATAGCTAACTGAAGTCCTCTATATATGGGGGCTAAAGAAATGGAGAATAAGATAATAGTTGGAAGAAGGGGTTAGTCGATGCTACCGTTAAATCAAATATTCTCAAAGAATTTTGAAGAAGAAAAGTATTGGATAGGGTTAGAAGTTCATTATTACAAAATTAATGATCAATGGAAGGATGTCTATAAACCGAAACTTGAAAAAGCATTATTATCTATGACATTACCCCAGTTAAAGGAACTGTGTGGTATTTGTAATATAGATTATGTAGAAAATAAAGAGGAAGTAGTAAATAAGATTAATAGCAATGAAGATATCTCAAAGTTGCTGTATTATTTAAAAGAATTTCAAAGCAAGAAGAAAAAAGCAATAAACGAGCTATACGAATGGTTATTTTTAAATTCAGAAACAAGATATGATTTATCATCAATTAATAAGCTATTACATTTTTATTTAGTAAATAAATCTTTACTATTTGATGTATTTACTCTCTATAAATGGGGGACAAAAGCATCTGGTAATAAGTATTTAACAAAAAAGAAATTAAAACCAAAAGATTTGATTGAAATAGAATCTAATAATCAATTTCTTGAAAAAATTACCGATACAATGCATTTGAAATCAAAATCGCATCATTATAAAGTTGTTTCAACAGCAACAAATTCTGCTCACAAGATAATAGTTCTCATTTATAAACAAATGGCTGACATATTACTTGCAGATTTTGATGGTAATAAAAGTAATAAAAAAGTGTCGGAAATAATGTTCGAAATAGACTTGGATGATAAATCTATTTCCATTAAATCAGGCAATAAAACAGATGAAGAATCATTAATAGAGTATTTTGATTCCAACTTTAACACGGATCTACAAAAATATAAAATGGAAACCTTTACTGAATTCTCAAAGAAAAAGTTTGAGCAATTACTCACCTCTCCAGAGATATCAGAAGGTTTAGATTATAAAGCATTTATTTCAAGTATTACTTTCTATTCAAGTTCATTATGGAAATCACCAGCTCTTACGTTCGACTTAAAGGATGATGATGTTTGGCCTGCTGTAGTTGAGGCTAATAAATCAGGAGTAATTAGACCAACAAGTTTAAAAGATATAAGATTTATAAAACTTACCTACAATGACTTTTCATCTAAAAGAATATATTCCAAAATGGAACCAAACGGTGATATTACATTCCGTTTACAAGATGCGAATTTGACAAAACAACAGATACAACAAACTAATGACATTTTTGAAATGCTATTAGGACTCCCAATCAACCAACCTATAAGTAATAAGGATTTTACGGAAGGGACAGCAGACAAAGTTGATTTTATCTTAAAACGCTGTAATCCAGAGGAACTTGGTTCTACTAAGGAGTTATTTGATGAATTAATGGAAAAAGGTTTAATTAACCAAAACAGTATTTCAGGTTATTCTTGTGCAAACGAAGACTGCCAGGCTTTCTATGATCAATTGCCTCAAAACGATTGTGAGGTTTGTGGTGATGAAAACTTTTTTGAGATTCAAAGAACCAAATATGATTTGAATTTCAATAAGGTTAAAAAATTTACAAAGAAGCAACTTAATGCCTGGGCTAATGATAGGGGATATAACTTATTGAATCCAACAACATTAACTCTATATGATAAAAAATATGAAATGTTTAACTTTGAGAAGGAGTACCATTCCATTCAAGTATTAGTAACAAGTGAAATACTACCTGGCAGAACATTGAAAAGATTTAGGAAGCTATTAACTCCAACTATTGTAATATATGTGGGATATCATGAATTTGATTTTATAAATCACAATAGTGACAGCATTTATCCAATGAATTTTGGACAAATATATTCATACGAAGGTGATGAATTGTATGACCGTTTGGATAAAATTATTGATATTCTTGATTCAAGATCATTGACGATTGTTACCCAAGCATCCTCTATGGCTTATGAATCACTAATTAAATTAAGCGAGGCAGAGGATTTAGGAGAATATAATGATCGGGAATTTGAAGATGATGTGTATGCGATAGTTAAGGATATTTTTCCAAATGCTGATAAATGGGGAAGGGAAATGAGTGGTGAAAGAGTTCCAGAAGGACTCTTTTCATTGCAGTATAATACACAAATAGGAATGACTAACCAAGAATTCAGGCGAATTTACTCATTTGATTGTAAATTGACTGCTAAGGAAAAGGGATATGATTTAGGTATTTCAGAGAAGAGAAAGGCTTGGGATTATATTGACGAACTTCATAATATAAGGGATATTACGAAATACAGTGATAGAAATGAGGTATCTGGTCATATATTTATAACAAATAAATATAAAGAAAATCAGATTGATGAAATGCGTGAATTCTTTAATGAAAAAATGAGTGGTAAAGCATCCACAATGCCAATTTTTATTGAAGTTGATCAAATAATTTTGATTCATAAATTATTTAGGCTGAATTATAAAGATATTTTAATTAGAAGAAATACTTTCTATGAAGAAATGAATAATCTCTTAATACAAGAAGACGGAATTATTAAAGAGACTGATATTTGTAGATGTTTTGAAGAGGTGTTGGAACAGGAACCAGAACAAAGACATCTTGATATGCATAGAGTGCGAAAGAATATAAAAAAAGGTGGGAAAGTAGGGAGAACCTAATGGAAGACAATTACATTAGGGTGAAGGAAGACGTTCTGATAGATTATGTCATAGATAATCTATCAATTTTAAAAGTTCAAATTTTAAAGGAATACCAGTATAGTTATAAAGTTAAATTTTGTGATAGTTTGACCGTAGGTATTCTTTTTGAAAAAAGTAGGTGTAAGATTTTTTATTGTGACATAGAAAACGGAGAACTAATCAATGTATTCATAAAAACGTACAATGAATTCATTTCTGATGCAATTATTAATAAATTTAAAGAATTGAATCTTCCTGTCTACATGCAAAGATTTCAAAAGTTTAATAATGAAATGGTACGTGAATTAATTATCGACTTACTCTTACTTGGGAAATTCGAATTGAAATTTAATCCTTTTTTCAATGAGGTTGAATGCTACTGGAAGAAAGGAAATATTAGCTTTTTAATTAGTCCAGAAAGTAACGAGCTATATAATGTATTGTAAATAAAGTAAATTCCTCATAAATTTAGACGCATTGTTTTATTTTCAATGCGTCATTTTTTATATTTAATAATAGTAAAAGGTTAATAAAAGTTAATCATTTTTGATAAATTAATTGAAGTTCTTAATGAAATGTATAGCAATATGATAAACAGTTTTAATAATAGAATAGTTGAATAAGATTATCAATTGATGTTCTTTTCTTTTGTTATTAAACTCTCCAAAATAGAGGGAAAGGAAGATAGGAGTAAGAGAGAAAAAGGAATAAATGGGGAGGAAAAGGAAGGAAAAACATTCGAAACAACGTTCGAAATTCATTCCTAAATCCTTGATCCTTACCCACCTTTTACGGAAAAACCGAGTTCCATAGGCTTGGGGGAAGGATTGGAGAGAATGAGTTGAGAAGAAGCGGGGAAGAAGCGATTAAAAGTAAGGATATTAATTGATAAGGGTTTGATGGAACATGATAATTAGTATTGAGGCTTCGTCAAAAATTATTGTGATTTATAAAGTTGAAACGTTCGGAAAGAGTTTTTCCGAACGTTTCCATAAAACGATAGTAAGAAGTTCTAATTATTGATCAAAAACGGAATTTTTTCTAACAAGTTTTCTTCTGGTATTTGTGGTTTTAAACTTATTAAGAGATGTTTTCTATCAAAATCTTTTTTTAATAAATGTGCATCATACTTAAATCCGCATTTCATCTTATATGAAAAAATTGATGCCCAATCTTTTGCGATATAACCTATTTGATTATTATCATCGGTTGCAACTTGAATAGCAAATGGATCATATGGATTATTTGGTTCTCGAATTAATCTTAAATGATCCCCTTCATTTAATTCATTAATAAATTTCATTCTATTCCCGAAAGATAATCCAATAACTGGCAATTTAAATGCTTCAGATTGCATATGAGAAGGCTCCCAGTTATTTATTTTTTCTTTGAAGTTCATATCTAATATAGAGTAAAAATCTGAATCAATAATTACTTTTTCCTCTACCATTGGTTGTCTAAGGAATGTTGAGACTTTTTTTACACTTTTATTATCCCAGAAGCCCTTAACTTCAATTATGTAGGTCTTCCCATCTTTTTTGACTCTAAAATCAGGTATATATGACCCGATTTCAGTTGAAATATATGAATTCTCGTACTCCCACTCTAAATTTTTTTCTTTTAGTAATCTCGCAATATTTGCTTCCCAGGATGATTTAAAACCTTTTCCAAGGTCTTTTCGAAGTCCTCCAGAAGCCCTTGAATAATCTCCGAAATCATCTGATTGTATTGGAAAACTTCTATATAACCCAATATTATAATTTCTATTCATATTCACTTTTGTACGATAATTATGAAAGCCTACACGTATTCCCGAATCTTCTGCTGTAGTCCAAACTCTTCTAACTGGATTAAGTTCTAATGAATATTGATCAGGAAATTCTAAGTAAACTATATAAATCGTAATTAATCTTCCATCTGGTAACTCTCTTTGATGTTTTATGTGATTTAATCCCTCGTATTTTAAAATTTCTTCAAACTTTATTTCTGATAGACTATTGACAATAATAAAATATTTCTCAACAGGTTCTTCAATTAACAAAAGATCATGAATTGTAAATAAGTCTGGGTAGTTCTCTAAATAGTATTTTATGCAATACCAAGCGTTTCCTTTTGTGCAATACGAATAGTATTCATGTGCCTTGATTCCTAAAACTAAATCTTTTTGAAATGATGTAATCTTCTCTAAATGGACAAGTTCATTCAATTCTTCTTTTAATATTTTTCCATAATCCGTGTTGTCATACACCTCAAGTTCTTTTAAGTTGTCTTTAAAAAGTAAATAGGGCTTATCTATAAAATTATCCATATCTTAAAACTCCATTCTATATCAATCTTAAGAAGACACTAAATTACTCATTGCGTCAAAAAATTATTACTTTCCGATATTTTCCTCACCTCAAATTTCTCTCTCTGTTTTAAGAATATTATAACACTTTAAATATTGTAAGATGTTGTAAAATTTAAAGTCTATATTATTATTAATATATTAATTAATCAGGTATTTATAATCAACAATGTGTGAGTGGAAGGATAGAGATAAAGTATGCAGTGAATAGAAAAAGAATAGTAACCAAGCATTAGGTTAATATGGAATGAAGAGGTTCTTCAGGATCCGTTATATAACAAAATGAGGTTATAAAGATAACGGTATCAATCGTGTAAATAGAGTTTTGAATTTGGAAGTCACCATTCAAATAGGTGACTTTTTTTGTATGTTGTTAAGACCGCATGTGATTATTTTATTTTTAAAATCATAGCTTTACAGGGTGTAAATCTCTTTTAAAGATACTAAAACATTATAGAACCAAAACCTCGTAGTAGAATACTTGACTTGCTTGTACAATAGCACTATAAAATCGCTCAAAATGCGGTTGAAAGGAAAAATAAATATGGGTGGTTCGGGAAAAAATCCATATGTAAAGTTGGCTCCTTCTTATACAAAAAACCTGATGAATAAAGGGATTTACCGATATAAAGGGTCATCTCATTGGCTTCCCGTAACCATGGATATTAGAACACAAAGGAGGAAAAATAGTATGCTTCATACAGCACACTTTTATTTAGATATAACAGGAGAGGAGTTGTATTTTCTTGAAAATCATTTAGGAGTTTCATATGAGAACATTGGTAGTAAAGCTAATGAATATGTGGATGGTATCACAACTTGGGTAACAAAAAAGTACGGGACAAGATTACACTTCAATGTTGATTTCATTAAGTTATTAGGAAAGCCAAAGATTATTGAATCAGACTATTTGGAAGTAGAGAAAAAATTGAAAAGTTATTTATTATATTTGTTTTTGAATCAAGGGTATTACGATAGAGTAGTCCTAATCCGAATTGATTATCGATTGGATGTACGGTTACCTGAAAACAAACGTAAAGCAATTATGTTCCTGTATAAAAAGACAGCAGAGAAGCATCGATATCAGAAGAAGTTTGACCAACATGAAACAACTATATACTTTAACTCGAAAAGCATTCAAGGAACTTGCTACGATAAAGAGGCGGAGGTTCATGCAAAGGGGAGAGAGATGGAAGAATATGAGAAGGACATTCTAAGATTCGAAGTACGATTACAAAATCGACACTTGAAATATATGAAGTATAGACAAGGAAAAGAAAAATGGTTAGAAGAGTATTTTCAACAAGCATTGTACGAAAAATATATGAAACAGTATCTTGGAGTATTAGTTTTTGGTGGGGATTATTACAAAATAAGTGGTGCAAGAAAGATAGTTAATGAAAGTAATCTGGAAGAAAAAGAACAAAAACAAATACTCGACTTCCTTCGTTATGTTTCACGATATGGCATTGAAAAGGCAAAAGAAAAGAATACACGTTACTACTTCAACAAACTCCTCAATCAACTGAAAAACCTGAATATCAACCCAATTCTTATCCCAAGAGACAGAAAAGATTTCGCTTCTTTTATTAAAAACCCCTTTAATATTTGACAATAGTCAAAATAAACCCCCAGTTTCCTACTATTTAACGCATTCATTCCTAAATATTTGTTACAATAATGATTAAGAAGAATAATAGTTTGGAGGGTTAGGTTTGGCGAAAAAACTTTCAGAACGTGATATATGTACAAAATTTATTACCCCCACTCTGATAAATGCAGGGTGGGATTTACATAAGCAGATACGAGAAGAAGTAACTTTTACAGCAGGGCGTATTGTAGTAAAGGGTAAAAAGCACGTCAGAAGGAAAAGTAAACGTGCCGATTACATTCTTTTTCATAAACCAAACCTACCCTTAGCCATAGTTGAGGCAAAAGACGGAGAGCATTCCGTCGGCAGCGGAATGCAACAGGGTTTGGAATATGCTGAAGCACTGGATATCCCTTTTGTGTTTAGTAGCAACGGTAAAGGCTTTTTGTTTCACGATAGGACAGGAATCAGTCAACCGATGGAGCAAGTGCTTACCTTGGAGCAATTTCCTACTCCACAAAGGTTATGGAGTATGTACAAACAGTGGAAAGGGATCGATGATAAAGCAGAAAAGGTTATCACACAGGACTACTTTACGGATTTAAGCGGTAAAACTCCGAGATATTATCAAAGAATATCCATCAATCGAACGGTTGAAGCAATTGCAAAAGGACAAGATCGGGTACTCCTCGTTTCCGCTACGGGAACAGGTAAGACAATGATAGCATTTCAGATAATTTGGAGGCTATGGAAGTCTCGAATGAAGAAGAGAATACTCTTTCTTGCTGACCGAAACATATTGGTAGACCAAACAATGGCGAATGATTTCAAGCACTTTGGTGATAAAATGACGAAGATAAAGAATCGAAAGGTTGATAAATCTTATGAAATTTTCCTTTCTTTGTATCAAGCAGTTACTGGTACGGATGATTTAAAGAATATATATAAGGAATTCTCACCTGACTTTTTCGATCTCATTGTAATTGATGAAGCCCATCGGGGTAGTGCAAAGGAAGATAGTGCATGGCGTGATATTCTTGAATATTTCAGTTCAGCTACTCAAATAGGTCTTACTGCAACACCAAGGGAAACAAAGGAAGTTTCCAATATTGATTATTTTGGAGAACCTATTTACACTTATAGCTTGAAACAGGGCATTGACGATGGTTTCCTTGCCCCTTACCGTGTTATTCGTTACACAATAGATAGGGATGTAGATGGATGGAGACCATCGAAGGGACAGCTTGATAAATACGGTAATAAAATTGAAGACCGAATTTATAATGCAAAAGACTTTGACCGTAATTTGGTACTTGAACAACGGCATTTAGAAGTAGCAAAAAAGATGACTGAATATATGAAGAAAACAGATCGCTTTCAAAAGACCATTATCTTTTGTGTAAACATTAAACATGCAGAAAGTATGCGTGAAGCACTTGTAAATGAAAATTGGGATTTAGTGAAAGAAAATCATAAATACATCATGCAAATTACAGGAGATAATGACGAAGGGAAAGCAGAATTGGATAATTTCATTGATCCAATTAGTAAATATCCCGTTATTGCTGTTACTTCGAAACTTATGACAACAGGTGTTGATGCACAAACGTGTAAATTGATAGTGCTTGATAGTAACATCAATTCAATGACAGAATTCAAACAGATTATCGGTCGTGGTACAAGGGTAAATGAAGAGTATGGAAAATATTCGTTTACAATTATGGATTTTCGTAATGTCACGAACTTGTTTGCAGATAAAGACTTCGACGGGGAGCCTGTTCAGATATATACTCCAAAAGATGGAGATGATCCTGTTCCACCTGATATAGATGAAGATGAAGATGAAGATATCGAAGAACCTATTGATATTCCACCGCCATTTGGAGGAAATAATGGTGAGGATGGTTTTGACGAGGACATATATGGTGAGGGTGAAAATAAACCACGTATCTATTACGTTCAGAATGTAACAGTACAGGTAATTAACGAGAGAGTTCTGTATTATGGGGAAAATGGTGAACTTATAACAGAATCCCTGACAGATTATACAAAAAAGACCGTTCACAAGGAATTTCGTACACTTGATGATTTTATTCAATCCTGGAATGACGTTGATAAAAAGGATGCCATTATTGAAGAACTGTTAGAACAAGGTGTATTATTAGACGAGCTTCAAGAAGAAGTAGGAAGTGAATATGATCCATTTGATCTTATATGCCATGTTGCTTTCGATCAAAAACCGCTAACACGTAAAGAACGAGCAAACAATATAAAAAAGCGAGATTATTTTGCTAAGTACGGTGAAAAGGCAAGAGCCGTATTGGAGGCATTACTTGACAAGTACACTGATGAAGGAATAGAGCATTTTAAAAGTATGGAAGTGTTAAAACTACGACCCTTTGATCAACATGGTTCGTTAATAGAGATTATCAAATCATTTGGTGGAAAAAAACAATACCTACAAGCTATACAAGAATTAGAACAGCAAATTTATATCACAGCATAGAATGTAGTTCATAATGGAGGAAAAGAAATATATGTCAATTTCAAACACAATTAAATCAATCCAAGACATTATGCGTCAAGATGTTGGTGTAGACGGTGATGCACAGCGTATTGCCCAACTTGTATGGATGATTTTCTTGAAAATATTTGCTGATAAAGAAACTGAATTAGAGTTAATAGAAGATGATTATGAGTCTCCTATTCCAGAAAAATTACGTTGGGAAATTTGGGCGGCCGATGAAGAAGGAATGACAGGGGACGATCTGTTAGATTTCATCAACAATGAGTTGTTTCCTAAATTAAAGGATTTGTCTGATGTGGAGCCTGGTACAAGAGGCTATATTGTAAAAGAAGTGTTCCGAGATTCATTCAATTATATGAAAAGTGGGACACTTATGCGTCAAATCATCAACAAAATCAATGAGATTGACTTTAATAGCTCCAAAGACCGCCATTTATTTAATGATTTCTATGAGTCATTTTTAAAAAACCTTCAATCAGCGGGGAATGCAGGTGAGTTCTACACACCGAGAGCGGTAACACAATTCATGATTGATATGGTAAATCCACAGTTAGGAGAAAAGGTTATTGATCCCGCTTGTGGAACAGGTGGATTTTTAAAGAGTTCGATTGAGCATTTAATGAAACAAGCTAATACAGCAGAGGAACGGAAACTTGGTCAAGAATCTATATTTGGTATAGAAAAGAAACAATTACCACATATTTTATCCGTTACAAACTTAATACTACATGATGTTGATGTACCGAACATCCGACATGACAATTCGTTGTCTCGACCAATTCGTGATTATAGCTCCAAGGATAAGGTTGACGTAATCGTAACCAACCCCCCTTTTGGTGGCATTGAAGAAGATGGGATTCAAGCGAACTTTCCTAACGCATTTCGTACAAAAGAAACTGCTGATCTATTCATGTTACTTATCTTGACGCTTTTAAAAGACAGTGGTAGAGGAGCTGTAGTCCTCCCTGACGGCTTTTTGTTCGGTGAAGGCGTAAAGACAAGAATAAAAGAAAAACTGCTGGAAGAATGTAATTTACACACGATTGTAAGGCTTCCTAACGGTGTTTTCTCACCATATACAGGCATTCGCACTAATCTTCTTTTCTTCAAAAAAGGAGTGCCTACGAAAGAAATTTGGTACTATGAACACCCATATCCAGAAGGACAAAAGTCGTATTCTAAAACAAGACCTATCCGTATGGAAGAATTTGATCGAGAAAAAGCATGGTGGGACAAACGGGAAGAAAATGAAAATGCATGGAAAGTCACTATAGAGGAAATCAAGGAGCGAAATTATAATCTCGATATCAAAAATCCTCACTCAGAAAAGGAAGAACTGCTTGATCCAGAAATTGCTTTACAAAAATACTTTGAATCAGTTGAACAAGTAAAGGAAGCAAAGCGACAATTAGTTGATGAATTATCAGCCATGTTGAAAGAAGGTTCAAACGCATGACGGCACTATTAGAACACTTTCACGAAGCTGTAAATACATCAGAAGACGTGGCAAAAATAAAAAAGTACATCCTTCGACTGGCAATGCAAGGGAAATTGGTTGAGCAAGACCCTAATGATGAACCTGCATCGGAATTATTGAAAAGGTTTGATGAAGAGAAACACAAGTTAATTAAAGAAAAGAAGATACAAAAGGCTAAACTGCTTCAACCTATATTTGAAGATGAATTTCCTTATGAGCTTCCAACAGGTTGGAAATGGGTTAAGTTAGGGGAAGTTTCAGAAAATATCCAATATGGGCATACAGCATCTGCTACTACAGAAAATACAGGAGTTAAATTTGTAAGAATTACCGATATTCAAGATAGCAAGGTTATCTGGGGAAATGTCCCTTACTGCCAAATAGATGAAAAGAAGTTAAGTGGTTCGATACTTTCAAATAATGACATCTTGATTGCCAGAACAGGAGGTACAATTGGTAAGTCGTTTGTAGTTGAAAATATTGAACAGAAAGCAGTGTTTGCATCATATTTAATAAGGGTGAAAATTTACCAAGGGGGCTTTCCTAAATATATAAAATTATTTCTTGAATCAGATTTGTATTGGAGCCAACTTGAAAGTAAGTCGCAAGGAACAGGGCAACCAAATGTAAATGCGACATCCCTGTCTAATCTAATATTGCCATTACCTCCAATATCCGAACAAAGAAGGATTTATAACAAGGTAAGGGAATTATTTAAGCAATGTAACGAATTATCCTCTAAATTCGTTAAAAAACAAACGACATCAGCTATGTTGAACAATAGCATCTTTACAAGGCTACAAGATCACAGCAACCCTGAACAAATGCGTGACCTGAGATTTGTCATAGAAAATATGGAACAACTTTGCAACGATGAAGAAAGCATAGATCAACTTCGCAACGCAATCTTATCCCTTGCTGTACAAGGGAAGTTGGTAGAGCAAGATGTGAATGATGAATCTGCTTCAGTGTTGGTTGGGAAGGTAAAAAAAGAAAAAGAAATAATGATAGCAGAAAAGATAAGCAAGAAAGAAAAGCCATTGTCTTCAATTACAGAAGGTGAAATTCCATATGAACTCCCTCAAGGATGGGAATGGGTAAGACTTGGAAATTTAAGCAAGGTAATTGAATATGGAACCTCTCAAAAGGCTACAGAAATTAATGTTGGTGTCCCTGTACTACGTATGAACAACATACAGGAGGGGAGAGTCATATACGAAAATTTAAAATATGTTGAAACGTCTATAAAAGATTTACCAAGACTTTATTTGAAATATGGGGACATTGCATTTAATCGTACAAATAGTTATGAATTGGTGGGAAAAAGCGGTTGTTACTTGGAAGAGGATGATGCTTACACCTTCGCATCCTATTTGATAAGAATCAGCTTGTTCACAGAATACCTTATTCCAGAGTATATCAATTATTACTTGAATTCACCTGTATGTAGGATAACTCAAATTGAACCACAAATAACCCAGCAAAATGGGCAGGCGAACTTTAATGGAACAAAACTAAAAGGTGTGCTGATTGCACTCCCTCCAAAAAAAGAGCAAAAAAGAATTGTTCAACGATTGAATTCTTTACAAAGAATATGTGATGATTTAGAAAAAACACTTATAAGTAAAGAAAAAAGCAGAGATATATTGATGAATGTCGTAGGGAAAAGTGAAAATAATTAGAAAAGAGCCTACTTGGCTCTTTTTTCGATTATCGCTTGTATCGTTCCATAAAGTCCAATAATGACTGTGCAATCAAATCCTGCATTTTTAGATGTGGATAGTAATTTTCGCAAAATTGACTAAAGTATTTATAAATGTCTTTATTCATCTTGATGCTTTTATTCTCATAAGTTGCGTTTTTTGCATACACTCTTTCATCAAGTAAAACTAAGCGGTTTGATTGAAACAGATCAACTAATCTTTGTAGTGCTTGTCTATTATCGTAAATAAAAGTAATAGAATCACTTTCCACTTTTTCATTAGTTTCGGAGGCTATAACTCGTACATACTGCTTATTCTTCTTATTAAATTGATATTCTCCGTTATTTCTCATTTCAGTCGTAAAGGTAGAATACGCAAAGTTTACCATAGTTGCGATTTCCTTTAGTGTATGTCTCTTTAATAAATGATTAACTTCCTCCACTCTTTTCGCAGGTGATAGTGTAATAAATTCGTCTTTATTCATCTCAAAACTCCTTTCTATTTGTAATGTTTTTGTAGTTATCAAATCATATACAAGAAATGTTTATTTATGCCGTTTATTCGGTAAAAATTCCTTTGGAACTGAATATTTATAGGATGAATTTCTATTATATATAGATGATTGTATATATCAGGGGTTTTACAAAAAACAGTTTAGAAGGAGAAGGGAAATGAGTACAATATCCAATCAAAAGACCATTTTCGGTACATTTTTACTGAAATTAAGATTTAAAAAAAGATGGACTCTGTCTGATTTAGAAAAGGAAACTGGTATCACGGCAAGTTATTTAAACAGACTTGAAAATGGAGAAAGGAAAAATCCAACGGTTATTGTTGTATATGCTTTGGCAAGTGCATACAATGTCGAATTGAAAACTATGGTTGATCTGATTATGCTTGATCGACAGGAAGAGAAAATTGAGGAATAAAGAATAAAGTGCTTTAGAGCATAATTTCTAAAAGACTCAGAGCCTTGGTTAATGTTAAACATTAACCAAGGCAGCGTTTTATAACATATTATTTTGAGGATGCCATCTTACCAAGGGACTATCAGGATTAAGAATATCACTTACAAAAAATAGGCATTTAGGGCATAAGCCTTTTGATTTTACAAAAGTTTTAACCCTTCTTGAATAAGGATGGTTGCAATCGGGATTAGGACAAGAAATTTCTAATAGATTGTTCGAACCATAAGAAAAGTACTTTTGAATATCAGGAATATATCTCAAAAGACCAGGTGCAGTTGCTTCCAAGGAATTTGTTTTGTTAGATGGATAATCAGAACGAGAAACTTTTGAAAGAAATTTGGCAATCAGTATATATATTTCCTCATCGCAATATGAAGTAATATTTAAATTATAGATTTCCTTTAGTATAGCCAAAGTTTCTTGAATTGGTTTAACTAAAAACTTGTAGGTATACTCATGTTTGCAACAAACTACCTCATATTGATTTTCAAAGTAAATTAAATTAGGTAGTCCCGCTTCTCGGATTCGAATCAAATGTAAAACTTCATCACAATTAGCCAACATATCATTTTTTTTCTGATCAGAGTGTTGCCTTACGTCATGCTGTTTGCCATCAAACTCAATCCCTATACATAAAATATTATTATAAAGATCAATCTCAACAGGATTACCATTAGATTCCCATCGAATTGTCTTTAAATTAGATTTTTTAAATCCACCAATAAGTTTGTTAAGAACCATACGAAGTAGCTGTTCAGTACTTGAGTTAATAGTGTGATTTGGGCATCCTTGGTTTTGTTCTGTTCTACAACTTACCGATTTTATATAGTATTCATTACACTCATCACACCACCATAATAATTCCTTAGAACTATAAGGTAAAATTAAATTAGGATTGTAATCAGAATGTAAAGTCTTAGCGACTTCTGGAAACAAAACCTGTAAATTGTGATCGGGTGTTGCAGATTGCCCATTACAAAGAGGACATGGTATATGATTGACTAAGTCTGCACATCTTTGAGTTCCTTCCCAATTATGTTCTTCACAATGAAGATATACTTCTTTATTTGAGTACATAAGAGTATATTCAGGATACATATTTTTTTCAGCATTCTTTCTATTATCCCAGTATTTGTAAACCATGGAAGGGGCCTTATACATAACACTTTTTTTAAATGGAAGTTCATGACACACGTTACATACGGGAGAGCCTTTACGGATAGCTTTGTATACTTGATTAGGAGTTTTTCTAAAACTACATAATCTTCCCTCAAAATCACAAATCCAATATGCCAAAGTTTTATTGTCCTTTGTGTTTATATCACTAAACTCCAGATTTAATAATTGCTTATTTTTTTGGCCATCCCACATTTGATGCATAAGTTCTTTATTATTTTTTTTCATGATGAAAATTACCTCCATTTTTTTGATTACGGAGGTAGTTATTTGTTGAACGACGTATGTTTATGACAGGAAATTATTAGCATTGCCCATTTATATAGTTTCTATTCATTATTTAGTAAATTATTTTTTACAAATAAAAATTTTGCACAATAACTAATTTATGAAGTGTTAAAAATAGATGTTCTTTGTCACTAATGTCTTCCAAGTCCCAAGCTAATCATAAAAGTATGAATGTTTCCCTATTTCAGAAATATTGTTTAAAGAGAAAACTCTTTATAGTATCATAGTATTAGTTACAATTTACTGTATAGGGAGAGGGAATGTTATATGCAAAATGCCGTAGAACAGAGGGGTATAAAATATTTAGTGCATTTTACACGTATTGAAAATGTTGTTAGTATATTTAATAATGGCCTTGTACCAGTGGATACACTACGTCAAGGGGGAATGAGTTTTTCCCATAATGATGACTACAGAATGGATAACTGTGAGGATGCTAATTGTTTGTCTATTCAGTTTCCAAATTACAGAATGTTTTTTAAGTATAGGAATGAAAATCCAGGAGTTGATTGGGTAGTGTTAGGGATAAAAAAGGAGGTTTTATGGGAAAAGGATTGTGCATTCTGTATAGAAAATGCGGCCAGTAATAACGTTACATCTACTTTATTAAAAAAACGAAAAGGTGTTGAAGCATTTAATCGTCTTTATAATGAGTACCCAGGAAAACCAACGAGAACAGATTTGGGGATAAAACCCAACTTACCTACCCATCCACAAGCTGAAGCATTGGTTTTTGATGTAATTGAACCAGAGTATATATGGGGAGTAGCGTTTGAGAGTTTATATCAAAAGAAAAAATATGCTTCACTAATACCTTCTCATATTAAATCACAAGTTAAAGGGAGTTTATTTAGTTATAGAGATGACTATGAACATTGGAGGTAAATAAGGAGGAATTATGGCAGAAAGACCTGTATTTATATGTAAACCAGAATTAAAAGGCTACGTTGAGGTAAAAGATATAAAGTTTGAGTGGTTCCCTGGATTTTCTGTGAAACAAAAGCAGAAATCAATAGAATCACTTCATCTAAGTTTTAAAGAATTATATCCTTCTCAGAAGGTTTTAGAGGTTTCAAGTAAATCTGATAAGGAGTTAGGCATATCCTTAAGTGCATTTAACCTGATGATAAAAACCAAAAACGATAAAGAATTTAGCGTTGAAACCGCATTTCAAGCAAGTAAGGTTTTTGAACATGATGGCCCTTTTGTAGATCTTTATGAAAAAACCTCAAAAGAAGCAAAAAAAGATCCAAGAATCAAAAATAGTGGAAAATTGATCCATTTTCAGTATTTTAGTAGAAGGTGGGAACTTGAACCAAAGACATTTTTTTATGATTGGCTATATACTAATGCCTTATCACATAATAAGGATTTGAGTAAAGAGGTTGTGCAGTATGATGCTTTTACAGATATTGAATTCAATCCTCAGAAATCCATTAATTGTCAGGCAAGGTCTGTTGCACTTTATGTTTCATTATATAGAGCAGGCGTATTAGAAGATGCTTTGTCTTCGATTGATAAATTTAAAGAATTAGCATTTGGACAACAACCCACTAAAAATAATGTAAAAGTTGATAACAATAAAAAAGAAGAGCATGAGCAAATAAGTATCTTTGATTTAAAAGATAGGGAATAAAAAAACTTGTCTCCGTAAGTTTTTATAACATAGTCAAAACCATGGTCAAATATTTTTAATAGTTGCTATAAATACTTGAAAACACTGATATTATAGCGTTTAATGAGACGGCAGGTTCGACTCCCGCCGTCTCCATATTAAAAATGGCTACGAACGTAGTGGTATCAACGGTTTAACAACGTAAGGGATATTAGACGGGATATGAACTTGATTAAAATATCCCCACTTTTATCCCTAGTAATCAACCTTCTAATCATTCGATTGGGAGGTTTTTTTTATGGGAAGAAAAAGAGGAATATTTGCAGTACAGGTAGATGAATTAGAAGTATCAAAGAAACCTGTAACAACTAAAAAGGATACGATAACTATTCCTAAAGCACTCACAACCATTTATCAACAAATGAGGATTGCAGGAAATAGAGAAAGGACTATTGATAGTTATAATTACATCTTTAATCAGTTTGTAGTGTTTAACAAACTGGAATATGTAGAGGATATTAATGCAGATTCAATATATAACTATTTGGAATACTTAAATGTATCTAATCAAACAAAACTAATACGACTAAAATCTATTAAAGCAGTTTTAGGTAAATTCCATAACAACGGTTGGCTTAAAGAAAAATTTTGGAGTTATATTCAAATTAAAATTGATAAGCAAGTAAAAAAGGGTGTTAAAGCAAATGACATTGATGACTATTGTCATTAAAAGATAACAATACATTTATCGGCTTTAGAGATAGAGTTGCGATTAACGCCATTTAGAACAGGTATTAGAATAAGAACATTGGGAGAACTAAAAGAGCGTCATATCGATTTTGAGAATCTTTATCTTAATTTAGATGGTGCTATTGTAAAGAACCATAAGTTTCTCAGATTACCTCTAGATGAAGAACTAGCAGATTTATTAAAAGTCCTAATCAATCAAAATAAACTCATACGAGAATATTATAGTATCGAGAATACAAATATTTTTATCACACAAAATGGACTACCGATCATCATCTGCAAGTGGTTCTTCTCGTAATCCTTCAAGAATATATTTACGTTTTTTACCTTTGCCTTCATAAGAAACCTCTTCAAAGATACAACCTAGTTTTCTTAGAACTGCTTTGTGCGTATCATGATTCTCTTTTAAACAACCTCTTTGCTTCCATATAGAAGTTTCAAATTCTGACCCATCACAAAATAAAACGTCTACCATATCACTTTTTTCACGCACATAAAAATCTTATGTACACAATTCATTACAATGTACTATACTTATAGGGTTATATTGGTAAAAATGAATTTGATGGGGTGTTTTATTAGTGAAGGAAAAATATATTACAGAACTAGAAGTTAATCTAAGGAATAATTCTCTAATGGGGTATATTGGAGTATCTTTAGTATTTTTAGGATATCTAAATACACAAATTAATATTTCATCAGAGTATATGATAGGCATATCCTTTGCTGCTTTTTTCTTTGTTTTTGCAGAATTTATTAGTTTAAAACCAAAATTAACTAAAATATATTTGAAGTTATATGCTTTTCTTTTATTTTTAGGGGTAAGTTCTTTTACAGTGCTACCAATAATTTTAATGTCAGTTAAAGTGAATAATGAATATTTCATCACATTAAGCGAATCTATGTCCATTATCTCTTTAGGAGTAGTATTAGGAATTCTTAATTTAAAATCTATTCAAAATAATTTGAATGAGTATGATAGGCATATAAAAATAATGAATGATTATAAAGGTTTCATAGATAAATATGAAGAAAGAGTAAATAGATATGAAGAATTAACAGACAAATTGTTGAAAGAAAATGAAAGGTTGAACAAACAAATAAAATAATTATTATTAATCTTTGTAGAAACGCACTCTCATTAAATTGAGGATGTTTTTCTATTCTTTGTATTATTACTATAATTCGCTATCTATCGAATATACTACCGTGGTAAAATTAGGTATATTTTATTTAAGGGGAAGTGAAAGTAATGAATTGGGAAACAATTTTAACTGCAACTGTCATTGCAGCAGTAGTATCTGGTATTATGAACTTTTTAATTCAATTATACTTTGAACACAGAAGAGTAAAAGATAGAAAACTACAGGAGATTAAAGAAAATGATAAATTAATTCTCCATGAGTTATACACACCAATATATAAAATTTTATCCGAGCATATTACTCCAGGTGACGGTTACGAGGGCATAGATATTGGGCAATTAAATAGAATCCGCAAGATAATTGAGGTTAAACCCGAACTAGTAGATAAAGAATTAGATAGAATAACTTATGGTTATTTAGAGGATTTGAATCATTTAGGTAAAAGCGATTCACTTCCTACCGATAATGAGAAATTTGCTGATAGAGATAATAAATTACACAATCATGTTTGGGAAGTATACAATCAAAAGAGAAAAAATCTTAACTTACCATATGAGGGTTCTGTAAGCAGTTAATATTACACTTGTTGATTATTATATCCAAAGAAGGATAAAGTTTCCTTTATGTCGAATTTAGTAGATATAAAGGAGGTGTCGAACATTGGAAATGCAAATATTAGTTGAAGATCGTAAACAAATTAGATCTAATGTTGAACAAACAGAAGGAAAAATCATTACAACTACTGAATATGACGATGGAACAATCCTTAAAATGACCATGGTTAATGATAATATTTCAGTTGAATGTAATAAAAATTTGGTTATTCAACCAGATGGAAAAACAGTATTAATTAGAGATTAGCATTTTACAACACTCTCACTCATTTTTTGGGAGTGTTTTTTATATCCATAAAAGGAATACCCCTCCTCCTTGTCGAAATGGGTAGATAAAGGGGAGGTGTATATTATGAAATGGAAAGAAGAAGTAGAAAAAATATTAGAAGAAAAAGCATTTTTGCAAAGTATCAACAGTGGGGAAGAAATGAAAAAGTATCTTGAGTCCTATTTCGAAAATTTCTTTGACTTAAAAGAAGGTAAAGAATTTGTGGAATTTACAAAAAGTACTAATCAAATAAGATTAAGAATACTAGATTGTGAACTTAGTGTAGATTGTGCTGGTTATAAATTTTACATTAGTTACTTAGAAAATGGTCATCACCAATTAATAGGACGTATTCTGATTGATGAAGAAAAGCCGATGTACCGAAGCAATAACTCTTCATCTAAAACGGAATTTAATGAAGAACGTTTAGAAGAAATATTTAAAAAAGTATTTAGTCCTTTACGTAAAAGTAATAATTTTAGTTTTAGTTAATTGTAGGTGAGAGTCACATCTAACGGTGTGGCTTTTTATTTTATCAAAAATGTACTACAGACAATCATTTCCCTTCACATTATGATTATTGTGGAAGGGGGTGTTTCATATGAATATTATTAATTCCGAATATGAATTAATCGATGTAGAAAACCAAATCGTCATCCTTGTTTATAAAGTGGATGATGTTGTAGTCGCGAAATACATTTATGATTTTGCTAATCCTGAGAATGATAAGACAGAAGGAACATTTGTTGATTACGTCCGTTCACAAGGTATTGAATGGGAAGAAGAAAAAGCGCAGAGATTTCATGAAGTAAAAAGGGAAGAAGCAAAATATTATTTAGAAGTGTATAGCAAATAAGTTGAAAGTCACATCCAATCGGGTGTGGCTTTTTTATTATGCTGAAATTTTACAGCGTAGGAGGTGTTTATCGTAGAAAAATTATTATTCGGCTTAACCTTTTTTGGAACATTCTTTGCGTTCCTTTATAGGTGGTTGGCACATATCATTAACAATCCTTGTAGCATTTATGGTTATCGACATTGTTACAGGATTAATTAAAGCAGCGATACAGAAAAAGTTAAATTCTAAAGTATCCTACAGGGGATTTTTAAAGAAATCTTCCATTATGTTAGTAATCATGAAGCGATCCTAGGGGGTACTGTTTATTAAAACAGGTTAATCTGCACCTTTCTAATTAATTGCAATTTAGTTGACAATGGAAAAACTTCCATTATAATTCGGGGTAGAAAGTCAATTCTTGATATACTAACAGATACACGCGTAGAAGCTTAAGTGTTAGAGTTTCTGGACGCGGGTTCAAATCCCGCCGTCTCCATATAAGGAAATCATATGATTTCATACAGTGTAAAAACCCTTGATATTCAAGGGTTTATTCTTTTGCGCTGTTTCATTTGATTTCATAGAGTATCACTCATCCATTGTCAAACCATGGTCAATAATTTATTTTAGATGTTCATATACATTTCTAATTTATTTACCGCACCATTTCTTACTTGTTCGGATACGTGAGCATTGATGTTCATGGTTGTATTGATACCTGAATGACCTAAACGATCTTGGACGTTTCTGTCGTCTTTACTAATTTTTTGAACTGATTGTTACTGTAGAAGGAGAAGATTTTCCAGACAAAAGAACGGAGAGAACCTGTTATACATTAGTCGAAGATTCAATAGAAATACAAATGGAAATTATTGATTTCTTACGGGAAAATATAAAAATACTGAAGATGCAAAATTGAAACTCCACAGTAAAAAGATTGGGTTTTCTAAAACTTAAAATGTAAATATTGGTACAATGATAAACAAGGAGGGGTTTAGTTTGACTAAAGAAAAATTGAATGTCGGATTGGTAATGCCTATTTCTGCAAACGATGAATGTGATGTACAACATTGGAAAAGTGTAAGAACTATAATAGAGGGGTTTTTACAAAAAGAATTTAGTGATGATTACGAACTTGAAATAAAAATTGTTAGTGAAAGAGATACGTCACATGTGATTCAATTTACTATAGTTGAAAACTTGTTGCAATCTGATTTAGTCATTGTAGATATTAGTTGTTTGAACTCCAATGTAATGTTTGAGTTTGGTGTAAGGTTTGCTCTTAACAAACGAATTCTGATATTAAAAGATGACCAAACTAAAGCACCTTTTGATGTGAATTTAATTCAGTATGTTTCTTATCCTCGAAATTTAGAGAATTTAACTGATTTCCGTGATGAATTTAATAGAATTTTGAGAGGAGTAATGAGAGATAACAAGGGGTTAATCAGTGAATTTAGGTTAGATAAAGAATGGAGAAATGCAGTAAGTAATAAGGATAATAAAAATACTGAAAAACTAATAACTCAAAGGATTACAGTCAACAATATGAGTTTAGAACATAGCGTTAAGAAAGCCATAGCGAACTACTGTATTGATTACAATACACCCTTGTATGCTTTAAAGTATAATTATTTTTTAGAAAGTCATATTCAATCAAATTCATATGGTTTCGCTATTTTAGATAGTAGACAAAAAATTGCTTGTTATGAAAAGGCGGTACAAGAATTAAGGACATTTATGTTTTTCTAGTAAGTTAGCGAATGAAGCAAAAGATAAATTGAATCTAAATACTCAAATGAAAGGTCAATACTTTTCGGATTATTTAAATTATTTAAATGAGAATCTGGATACCGAGATTTTAACGACAGAAATGGAAAAGGAAATAGATAGAAGGATTTAAATTAATCAGAAATAGATTGTTACATAGTAATGGATATGTTTATAGAGATAGCAAAAATAAGCAACATATAGATGTAATCGAATTTGTTAATTCAAATCCTTTATTAAGAATTTGTTTCAATGGAATATATTGAACTTTGTTTATACATTGTGAAAGAAGTAATTCAAGAAATGCATGATGCCATATATGATACTTGAAAATAAAATTGACATTTTACTAATATCTATGGAGAGGTAGTTTAAATACGTGGGGATTGAAGAAATTATATTATTTGGAATAGGAATTGTATGTATTTATCTTGTCTTAAATGAAAAATATAAACTGAACGAGAATTTTAGGAATATTATATTTACGATATTCCTTATTGATGGATATTTTTTTTTAGTGCATAAAATTATAGAACCAAGTGAAGACATGTTGAAAAATCCCGATTTTTTTCAATATCTTTTAATCTCTTTATTTATACTTTTGACTTTTTTGCTAGTTAATATGATTTGGAAATTTGGAAAGGATTTAATAGAAGAAAATCAATTGACTCATCTAATTTGGATGCTTAGTTATATAGTATTAATGTTTTCTTTTATCTATTTCATTATATATCATTACAATAATGATGCATTTATGTATATTGAAAATGAAGAATGGTATGAACTTGCTTTTGATTTTCTTTACTATTCATTTAGCAGAAGTTTAACTTTCGGCGGAGGAACATTAGAACCTATGTCTTTATTAGCGAAGTTATGTTCATTGGTTCAAACTGTGATATTTTATTTCATTATTGGTAAAGGATTAGTCGCTTATAACAAAGAAAAAAATTAAAGTAGGGGGGCTTTTCCGAACTGATAAAAAAAGTTTCGTATTTTTTGACTGTCCCCTACTAGCCACACGAATTGATATAGGACACAAAATGACTTGTTCTAAGGCTTTTGATGATTTGTCGGAGAGTAAATTTAAAGGTGCTAAAAAGAGTTTACATTAAAACTCTAACATGTACTATTTATAATTGTTAAAGAAGAGCAACAACTTAATTGACACGTACCGGGAAAAATAAAGAAATCAAACGATATTATTATTTGGATATTGAAAAAAGCTTTAATAGTACAACAGACCGTGTAGATGCAGTATTATCTATACCCGAAGATAAAATTTTTCGAACTAACTAATTTGTGAGTATTTGCCATATACTTATTTTAGAAGTTCTTTGAACCAAGATTATGTAATACTCCGAAGAACTTGCAGTTCCAAGTGTCGGAATAATGCTACGCGAAACCTAAAAAGGCAAGATACACGCGTAGAAGCTTAAATGTTAGAGTTTCTGGGCACGGAATCAAAGTGCAGTCGTATCAATGGTTTCATAAGTTAGGAATATTGAACTCGAGTTGAACTCCTGGTCAATTTCCCTTTTTATATCTACATATTTAGTAGAACCTGGTGCTCGAAATTTTTGAACCTGTTTGATTCTAATGCAGGGAACAAAAAGCTACAATGACTGAAAATAATTCAGTCATTGTAGCTTTTTTGTTGTTCTTTAAATGTCCCTGACCTGTAAGTTTAATCCCAATATTACTATTAACACATAGCTGATTTTTATAAGAATTTCCAAAAAGTATTTTAACATAAAAAACCATCTCACAATTCCGAAAATTTGTGTTAAAATAAACTATCAGTCTACTTAAAGTTTATATAAGTATTCATTATCTTAGCTTGCAGAAGTGGCTGTTCGTTTGTACAAAGGGAGTTTTAAGAAAATTAAGGGGGATAGGAAAATGAAAAATTTAGTTGTTAAATGGAATCAAGTAAGCCTCGTAAAAAGGATTGTTGTCGGTATTATTGTCGGACTTATATTAGCTTTAACCCTTCCTAAGGCTGCAAGTTGGATTTCCATTTTTGGTTCTTTATTTGTCGGGGCTTTAAAGGCAGTTGCGCCGATATTAGTATTATTCATAGTGATGCATGCGATTGCCGTACATAAAAAGGGTAAGAAGACGAATATGAAATCGATTCTTGTTCTTTATGCTCTTGGTACATTCCTAGCTGGAGCTGTCGCTGTAGTTGCAAGCTTTATATTCCCAACTACGCTAACACTGACAACAGGAGCAGAGGGCGTTACTCCACCAGAGGGTATTCTTGAAGTTTTAGAAACATTATTATTTAACTTAGTTGCCAATCCGATTGATGCAATCATAAATGCTAACTATCTAGGTATATTAATGTGGGCTATCGTTCTTGGGATTGCATTAAAAAATGCAAATCAAAATACGAAAGACATGTTAGGTAATTTTTCAGATGCCATCACTAAAGTAGTACAATGGGTGATTAGTTTAGCACCTCTTGGCATTATGGGACTTGTTTTTGATGCGATAGTAACAAGTGGTCTTTCTGCTTTACTTGAATACGGTAGATTAATAGTAATTTTAGTTGGATGTATGTTGTTTATCGCGCTTGTAGTGAATCCGTTAATCGTATTCATCTATACACGAAAAAATCCTTATCCACTTGTTTTTATGGTTTTAAGAGAAAGTGGTATTTATGCATTCTTTACACGTAGTTCAGCTGCAAATATTCCAGTAAATATGAAATTATGTGAAAAACTTGGCTTAGATGAGGATACTTATGCAGTATCAATCCCATTAGGGGCTACTATTAATATGGCTGGTGCAGCCGTTACAATCGCTGTTCTAACTCTTGCAACAGTAAATACACTAGGTATTGAAGTTGATTTTGTGACTGCACTTATGCTTACAGTTGTTGCAGCTATCTCTGCAGCAGGTGCATCAGGGGTTGCAGGCGGATCACTTTTACTTATCCCACTAGCATGTAGTTTATTTGGAGTTCCAGCTGATATTGCAATGCAAGTTGTAGGTGTTGGTTTTATCATCGGAGTTATTCAAGATTCTTGTGAAACTGCACTGAATTCATCTTCTGACGTACTGTTCACAGCTACAGCTGAACATGCTAAAGAACGTAAAGTAGGTAAACAAGGTAAAGTAGTTCCTGTGAAATCCTAGTAAATGTAGAAAGAATAAATAGAATGCGATATATGAATTTTTACAAGCCACGATTACCGAGGATAATTCGGTGATCGTGGCTTTTTGTCTATCAATATAGTGGGATTGGTTTACTAAAAAGACAAGAGGGAATAGTTTCCTTGGACATGATAAGTTAAAACTGTATACTTATTAAGTAAGTTTGAATGGTCAGACGTTCAACCTTTTAATAATACAACTTTGTGGAGGCATTCAATGAATTATTTTATCTCAATCGTAGGTTTAATTGTTGTGCTGGGTCTTGCGTGGGTTGCAAGTAACAATCGTAAAGAAATAAAAATTAGACCAATTATCCAGATGATTATTATACAGTTAATTTTAACTTTTATATTACTGAATACCAAGTTTGGATTGATTCTTATTGAGGGAATCGCAGCCGGATTTACAAAATTACTAGCTTTCGCTAATGAAGGAATCAATTTTGTATTTGCTGGCATTGCGAATGAAGGACAAGCACCTTTCTTCTTAACTGCTTTACTTCCAATCGTATTCATTTCGGCTCTGATCGGAATTCTGCAGCATATTAAAATTCTTCCTTTCATTATGAAATGGATTGGTTGGGCAGTTAGTAAAGTAAACGGCATGGGAAAATTGGAATCTTATAACGGGGTAGCATCCGCTATTGTTGGACAATCTGAAGTATTTATTACCGTGAAAAAACAGCTTGGACAATTATCCCCTCAACGTCTATACACACTAAGTGCGTCAGCGATGTCTACTGTATCGATGTCTATTGTCGGAGCTTATATGACAATGATTGAACCGAGATATGTCGTAACTGCGATCGTGATTAATTTATTTGGAGGATTCATCATTGCTTCCATCATAAATCCTTACACTGTAACCGAAGAAGAAGATCTCCTTGTTGTGCAAGAAGAAAAACAAAGCTTCTTCGAAATGTTGGGCGAATATATAATGGATGGATTCAAGGTTGCAATCGTGGTTGCGGCGATGTTATTAGGATTCGTTGCACTAATGGCAGGAGTAAATAGCGTATTTGATATGATATTTGGAATCACATTCCAAGAAATTATTGGATATGTCTTTGCTCCAGTTGCGATTTTAATGGGTATCCCTGTTTCAGAATCAGTAACAGCAGGTGGTATTATGGCAACCAAACTAGTTACAAACGAATTTGTAGCAATGCTTTCTTTAGGTGAATTGGCTTCAAATCTAAGCGAACGATCTATCGGAATCATTTCAGTTTTCCTTGTTTCATTTGCAAACTTTTCTTCCATTGGAATCATTTCAGGTGCCGTAAAAGGTCTACATGAAAAACAAGGAAACGTTGTAGCACGATTCGGCTTGAAACTTTTATACGGAGCAACGTTAGTAAGCGTATTATCAGCAGTTATTGTAAGTTTTATCCTATAATCCAAAAAAGATATTCCACTAGTCGTTGCGAGGTCACAGTGATTAATGGCAATGTTTTTCTAATTGAAAAGCGGATATAGTTGATAGGAGTGGAAGGCGGCGACTTCAGCTGGAATAGCGTGAGCTGAAGACCCTGGACTGAGCGTAGCGAAATTATTTTTTGCGACGAGCTTGCGCAGGAGCAAGGGAAGCGGCTGAAACCATACCGGCGAAACGCGTCCGCATGGAACGGAAATTAACGGCTCCAAAACTCGACTTACAGTAAAGATTACCGAAGAACCTTCTAAATCAATTATGATTAGGAGGTTTTTTTGTGTCTAAAAAATCAGGTGTCTTTAATTTTTATAATTCACAAATAAAGTGGGCGGTTTTCAAAAAAACAGATCATCTTGGTTTTTTATCCTTGTTTCCATGACTCTTTGTAGTTAAGAGGACGGTGTACGCTATAATATAAATTAGTTTGAGGAAATGCTATGATTGAAAGATAGTTATTTTAAGAAAAGAGTTATGACAATGAAGAAAATAAGAAATATTCCATTACAAACAAAAATATTAGGGCTAATTAGTACGTTAATCCTATTAATCATTATTCTTCTCGCTAGCATATTTGCTTACTTGCAATCTGTTGATACAAGAAATCAAGTGAAGCAATTAGCTTTGCAATCGGCAAAGTCGATTTCTCTCATGCCTGAACTTAGGGATGCTATTGAAAAAAAAGAGTTAGAAACCCGTTTTCGACCAATTGCTGAGCAAGTAAAAGATCAGGTGCATGCGGCAAATATTATCATCGAAAATCGTGAGGGAATCATTTATTCACACGTAAATCCTAGCCTGGTAGGTCAGAAGAGTTTAGACGACACAAGTTATCAGGCGTTCATTTTTGGTGGTTCTAACAATTTTGAAGTGGAACGGAAGCAAGGTTCGGCTTTAATTGGAAAGGTACCTATTATTGCGGATTATGGAGAATATACTCAGGTAATCGGAACAGTATCCGTCGAGTTTTTGGAAAGGGATATTTATCAGAGTATCTATCAACGAATTAAAATCATTATTATTGCATCATTGATTGTATTACTTATAGGAATCATTGGAGGTATTTTTCTAACAAAAAGTATTAGAAAAGATACGTTGGGACTGGAACCACATGAAATTGCTTCCTTGTATAGGGAAAGAAATGCAATTCTTTTATCCGTTAAAGAAGGAATAATAGCTATTGATGAAAATGGATTATTAACTTTAATCAATCATTCCGCAAAGTCTATGTTGAATCTTAATGAGGAAGACTTTATAGGTCAGCACATTCAGCATGTCCTTCAAGATATAAAAATAGATGATGTGTTACAGACAGGAAAGACTGCTCATAACATGGAGGTCTTGATTAACGAGAAAATGTTCATCTTTAATTTAATCCCGATTATTGAAAATGGAAAAGTCGTAGGTGTCGTTTCTAGTTTCCGGGATAAAACTGAATTGATAAAGCTTATGAATACATTAACAGAGGTTCGTGATTATTCAGAGGGACTTCGTGCGCAAACACATGAGTACTCCAATAAATTATATTTGTTATCAGGATTATTACAATTAGAACGATATCAGGATGCATTAGAATTTATTCAAAAAGAGTCTGTCATTCATCAGCATCAAAATCAGATATTATTTAATCAAATTCATGATGCAAATGTCCAAGCTATTTTGTTAGGTAAACTTGGAAAAGCGTCTGAAAAGAAAATTATCTTTGAAATTGATGCCGACAGTTATGTAGATCCCTTACCAAGTCATATAGAGGTAACAGATATCGTTACAATTATAGGGAATCTTATTGATAATGCATTTGATGCAGTTGCGCATCAGAAAGAGAAAATAGTGACTTTTTCCATTACGGGAATTGGAAACGATATTATTATAGAAGTAACAGACAATGGAAAGGGAATTTCAGACGACTTGATAGAGTCTTTGTTTACGTTAGGATACTCCTCTAAGGGTGAGAATAGAGGGTATGGCCTATTCAATGTTAAACGCATTGTAGAATCATTAGGTGGAACAATTGAAGTGAGTAATGAACGAGGAAGGTCTATTTTTACAGTCTACCTTCCAAAAAAGGTTCTGGGATAGTGTAAGGAGTGGAAATAAGTGATTAAGGTTGTAATAGCAGAGGACGATTTTCGTATTGCACAAGTACATGAGCAGTTTTTGCAAAAGATAACGGGTATAAAACTGGTTGGAAAGGCGCTAAATGCGAAAGAAACAATGGAACTTTTAAGTGAAAATGAAGTGGATCTACTTTTACTAGACATCTACTTGCCTGATGAACTTGGTACTGATTTATTATCGAAAATCAGAGAAACTTATCCGCTAATTGATATTATTATGGTGACTGCTGCAACGGAAAGAACAATGCTTGAGAAAGCTGTCAGATATGGTGTATCTAACTATCTATTAAAGCCAGTAACAATGAAGAAATTTGTTGAAACGATTGAAGATTATAAAAGAAAGAAAAAATTACTTAGTATTAGTGATGAGATGGATCAGACAACGATTGATAGATTCTTTGGAATCACTAATCAGTCAACAATAATGCAAAACGATCTCCCTACAGGTGTTGATCGCCATACTTTAGAGAAAGTAAAAGAGGTGGTGAAAGAACTTAGAGGCGTTTCCATCGATGAAATGAGTGAAAATATGGGGGTATCTCGAACGACTGCAAGAAGATATTTAGAGTATCTTGTTTCGATAAATGTCTGCATAGCAAAACATGAATATGGAATTGTAGGAAGACCTCAGAGAAAATATTACTTTATAGAATAACAAGTAAGTTTCAACGAACATTCGGCAGAATACTCCAACTTGGGACCACAAGCCCTGTTGAATAAAGTTGAAAATCTGAGTTCCAATACGCCGAGGTGTATTCGATTAAGTTAACGAGGGATGAACAATGAGGAAAAAAATAATGGTCGTTGTCACACTTGTTGTCACGTTTTTAACAGGGTGTTCACCGGAAGAGAATCAGGAAGTGAATACAGATAAAGTAACGATTATTGCCCCAAGCTCTATTGGTGGAGGATGGGACTTAACTGCACGAGCGATACAAGACGTATTAATGAGTGAAAACCTAATTGACGGGGATATTCGAGTACTGAATAAAATTGGAGCTGGTGGAGAGTTAGGTTGGAAATATACAAAACAGCAAAAAGATGATGTATTAGCCATCAATTCCAGCTTGCTCATTACTAATCATTTATTAGGTCAAAGTAAGATAACCTATAAAGATTTTACACCAATCGCCATTTTGGCAACAGAATGGGAGGTTGTTATAGTTTCGAAAGATTCTAGCATAAGTAGTGCAAAGAGCTTAATGGAAAATCTGAAAGAAACACCTCATGATTATAAAATTGGCGTTTCTCCAAGATTAGGGAATGACGATCAGCTCTCTTTTGTATTAGCGAGTAAACAAGCTGGATTACAACCCGAAGATCTTGATTTTTTGATATACGAAAATAGTGCTCAAGTAGTGGATGCATTACTAAAAAAGCAAATAGATGTTGCAACAATGACTTTGGCAGAGGCTAAAAAATATTATGATTTAAATCAAGTAAAATTGCTCGTTATCTCATCGGATGAAAGATTAAAAGAACTTCCTGAAATTCCTACATGGTCAGAAGAAGGAATTGACTTAGTTTTTGAACATTGGCGCGGTATTATGGGGCCGCCTAATATGACGAAGGATGAAATCCATTTTTGGGATACTACGATTGAAAAAATGGTTCGAACAGAAAAATGGCAACAAACGCTACAGAAGTATATGTGGAAAGATTTTTATAAGAATAGTAGTGAAACTTCTAAATTTTTAGAAGAGCAGGGTAAGATGTATGAGAAATTAATGAAGGTTAATGGTGAGGACTAATACGTCTTGAACAGAATAAACAAAATAGTTTAAATGATTTTTATGAACTAATGTTTCGTAATATTTACTTCTTATTATAATAGCTGTACGATATTAGCAAAATTATACAACAACAACAACTACTTTGGATCGAATCTAAATAGCTAGGAAAGAGGCAAGTAATCACTCCATAAGATATAAGGTAATAAAATACTCACGAATGTTGTTAATTTTAATGATTATTTTGTTGAAGCTGTTATGGTATAGAAATTATCTTATAACGAGGTTGCCTTAGGGATTTGCATGTGTTAACATCTCCGCCGTTTTATTCAAGTTGGTTGAGAGTTATAACACGACCTGGGGCAGCCTCGTCTTGTCCGTATGTAGATGAGTAGTAAGTATGGGAGGGCATCATGACTTTTACACCGATTACAAAATTGATAACTAAAAGAAAACAAAGCCAACTTCCATTTGTAGAAACTTTACTTTGTGGCATATTAGGTGGTTTTTTATTCACATTATTAAATTTACCATTGTCATGGATGCTAGGGCCATTAACGGCTGTTTTGATTTGGAAGCTACTATCAAAACGAGATTTATATTGGCCGAGAAGTTTTAGAAATGGCGGCCAAATGTTATTAGGCTATAGCATGGGCTTGTCGTTTACGATTGCTAGTGCGAGACAGATCGTAGACCAGTTGCCATCAATGGCTATAATTACTATTCTAATGGTAGTTTTTGGACTGGCCCTCGCTTTTTTTGTTTCAAAGTTAACTGGAATTAATATATCAAGTGCTGTAATGGGGACGACACCAGGTGGTTTATCCCAAATGGTTGTATTGAGCGAAGAGATCAAAGGAGCAGATTCAACAGTTGTTACATTCATGCAAACAATTAGAATGTTAACCGTTATTTTTATGGTACCAACACTATCGATTCATGCATTTTCTAGTGGTGGAACAGAAAAAAGTAAACCTGCAATCGACCTTGTAACGCAAACTGAATACGGTAACTTTTTTCAAGTTATTACGGTCTTTGCCATTGTTCTATTCATCACTGCATGTGCAGTTCGATTCAGATGTCCAACTCCTTGGATTATAGGGCCTCTACTTTCATCTGCTATTTTAACTGTAAGTGGCTTTGAAACACCTCAACTGC
Source organism: Bacillus sp. Cr_A10 (assembly GCF_029222665.1). Lineage (NCBI taxonomy): Bacteria > Bacillati > Bacillota > Bacilli > Caryophanales > Bacillaceae > Bacillus > Bacillus sp. Cr_A10. Next base: position 92,248 of record NZ_JARHXR010000002.1, on the reverse strand, counting down.
CTCCCATTTTTATCGTACTTGCACAACTTTGCCTAGGTGTTTATTTAGGTCTTGGAATTAAAATGAATATGTTGAGAAATTGGAAAAAGCTACTTCCATTTTCGTTTATTTCGGGATTATTGATTGTCGGTTTTGCTCTCGTTTTAGCTTACATCTTACATATGATCTATCCGATTTCAATGACAACTGCATTTTTATGTATAGCTCCAGGTGGTTTACCAGAAATGGGTGTTACGGCTCATACTGTCCATGCAGATGTATCAATGGTTGCCGCCTATCAGTTGTTTCGAGTTTTTTTCATATTATTCATCGTACCGATTTTTTTGAGGTATCTGTTTGGTAGACAAGATGTGCTTGAAGGGTCGGTAAAGGCATTATAGATTATTCGTATTGCATAATGAGTGTTGTCAATTGTTAAATTCAATTATAAGAGAGTGCATTGAAGAATATGGTGGCCCTTTATCACCATATTTATTTGTCGAAAAACGCTTGGATTTTTCAAGAGTCAGCTTGTCAACAAATGCACTTGACTATCCCATTTTATCAAGTGAAAAGGCTTTTATTGTCCTCTTTTCTGTCTTTTGAAGATTAAAATGAGCGGAAGGCGGCGACTCCTGCGGGACAGCGAGACAGTCCAAGACCCCGCAGTCAATAAGTAGGAAGGCTAAGATCGCCGCTTCCTGCGGCAACACCTTCATGACCAACATTCTGTTGGCCCGAGGCTTGGCGCGAGCCCGCGGAAAGCGTCCGCCTGAAGCGATTACTACAGGAAATCCGTTATTATTATTTCAGATATTCCGAGAAACATTGATTAATCACAGCATTTCCACTTTCACTTTTTGAAAAATAGGAAAGGCGCGCCACGGGAAGCGAAGTGGCGGGCCCCGCTAATTCTCATATACATTTCTACTCATTGTAAAAAGAATTTGTCTACAGTCTGAAACGCTTGGATTTTCCAAGCTTTTTTTTGTTAAGTTTAATGAATTATCAGATTATGGATTAAATGAACGAAATAGCTATAAAGTATTTAAATAATATTATTTTGTAAACGTTTACATGAGCAGGCTACTATTTTATATTTATAAACAATATCTAAATTGTTAAATTAGTTTGTCATATTTGATAAATGACAATTGTGGAAAAGCAGTAAGGGGAGGTAAAGTATGTTAGCACTATTAGGTTTTTCAATGATCGCCGTATTTATGTTTTTAATCATCACAAAAAGAATGTCCGCGATGGTAGCGTTAGTTGCGATACCAATTTTGTTCGCGTTAATAGGAGGATTTGGACCTGGCATCGGTGAAATGATGCTAGATGGTATAAAGCAAGTTGCACCGACTGGTGTAATGTTAATGTTCGCTATACTTTATTTTGGTGTAATGATCGATGCGGGCTTATTTGATCCGCTTGTTTCAAAAATTTTAGCAGTCGTTAAGGGAGATCCATTAAAAATTGTTTTAGGTACAGCTATCCTTGCTATGCTTGTAGCACTTGATGGTGATGGAACGACAACTTATATGATTACAGTAGCAGCAATGCTTCCGCTTTATAAGCGCATTGGAATGAATCCGCTTATATTAACATGTATTGCGATGCTTTCATTTGGTGTCATGAACATGACACCTTGGGGTGGACCAACAGCGAGAGCAGTAGCTGCACTGCAGCTTGATGTTGCAGATGTGTTTACACCTCTTATCCCTGTTATGGCGGCTGGTCTTTTATGGACATTATTTACTGCGTTTATTCTTGGGAAAAAAGAGCGCAAAAGATTGGGAGTTGCCACGATTCAATATTCAAAGGAAGAGTTACTTGCTATAAGTGAACTAGCTGCAACTTCAGCGGTAGAAGACTATAAGCGTCCAAAATTATTATGGGTAAATCTCGCTTTAACGATTACCCTAATTATTTGTTTGGTTACTTCAGTATTACCGTTATCTACTTTATTCATGATTGCATTTGTTATTGCGCTTATGATTAACTATCCAAATCTAGATGACCAAAAAGAAAGAATATCTAATCATGCTGGTAATGTACTTGCAGTTGTTGGGTTAGTTTTTGCTTCCGGTATTTTTACAGGAATTTTATCTGGAACAGAAATGGTTGATGCGATGGCTAATAGCTTAGTTGCAGTAATTCCAGAATCTTTAGGTTCGTCTTTTGCGGTCATTACAGCTGTAACAAGTATTCCGTTTACTTATTTTATGGCAAATGATCCTTACTATTTCGGAGTGTTGCCAATCTTAGCTGAAACTGCGGCAGCTTATGGTGTGGATCCAGTAGAGATTGCGCGTGCGTCTATACTAGGTCAACCAGTTCATGCGATGAGCCCATTAATGGCATCAGCTTACTTACTTGTTGGGATGGCTGGTGTGGAATTTGGAGACCATCAAAAGTTTATTTTTAAGTGGGCATTAGGGTCATGTTTTGTCATGATTATAGCTGCAATTATATTCGGAGTTATTACTTTCTAACTGCAGAGGACCAAAGATTAATTTGATACCATTATTTTTGTTACCTTGAAACCCAATTGTCTCCATGGCGTTAAATAAAGGTTTCCCCAATCTACGATTAGATTCGTTGATTGGGGCTTTTTGTTTTCCCTTAGTTTGATTAAGGGTATAACTGAATAAACAAAACTCATGATAAGTTAAGATTATAGAGATGCCTATCTCAAGACATAAAAGAATGAAAAGTGTATGTTTATAATTGAATTAATTAAAACACAGGAGGATTATATATGAATACAAAATATGAAAAAATCTTTCAAACCTTTACCTTTCCTTCAGGGTTAGAAGTAAAGAATCGTATTATGGTCGCACCAATGACCAATTATTCATCTCACGATAACGGGGAAGTATCTGAAGCAGAACTTGCTTATTACAAAGAGCGTACTGGTGGTGTTGGGACATTTATTACAGCATGTGCGTATGTAAGTAAGGATGGAAAAGGATTTCCGGGGCAGTTTAGCATTGATGATGACTCTTTCATTCCAGGATTGAAGAGATTGGCTGCAACCATGCAATCAAATGGAACGAAAGCAATTATCCAAATATACCACGGTGGTAGACAATCACCACCAGACTTATTGCCAGATCACCAGCCTGTATCAGCAAGTGATGTTGCAGCAAAAGAGGATGCACCAATGCCTCGAGAAATGTCCGAAGAAGAAATACACAATACGATTAAAGCTTTCGGTGAGGCGACAAGACGAGCGATTGCAGCTGGTTTTGATGGAGTAGAGATTCATGGTGCTAATACGTATCTGTTACAGCAATTTTTCTCACCACATTCCAATCGTAGAGATGATCAATGGGGTGGAACACTTGAAAAACGAATGAATTTCCCGTTGGCTATCGTAGATGCTGTAAAGCAAGCTGTCGCTGAACATGCAAATGCACCATTTGTTGTTGGTTATCGTATCTCACCTGAAGAAGGTACAAATCCTGGGATTACATTAGAAGATACTATTCAGTTTGTAGATAAATTAGCGGATCAATTCCTCGATTATTTACATATTTCTGTAAACACATTTTGGAATGGGTCTTTCCGTGAGAAAGATAAAACCCAGTCCAGGATTACTAAAATTCATGAAGTAGTTGGGACTCGTGTTCCAATAGTTGGTGTAGGTTCATTACATACACCAGATGATGTAGTGGAAGCGTTAGAAACAGGAGTCCCATTAATTGCTTTAGGTCGTGAATTACTAATGGAGCCAAAATGGATAGAAAAAGTTGAGGCTGGACAAGTAGAACAAATCCGTACAACATTATCTAGACGTGATCAGGAAAAATTAGTAATTCCAGATCCATTATGGCAGAGACTTGTGAATGTAAAAGGTTGGTTGCCAGTAGTTGAATAATTAATTTCGATGAAGGAACTTACAATTGATGAGTTCCTTCATCGTTTTTTTCTCTGTAAAATAGTATGGCTTAAATTGTCTTTAAAAAACTAAATCCAATACTCCAACATTTGCTATTAATAATAACCTCTGTTTTGGCAAAGATAATTTTTATGGAGGTGAAGAAAAATGGCAAACAACAATAAAAACAATCTTCCACTTGAAAGTCAAACAAATGCTCAAAAAGTAAAACAACAAAATGCGCAAGCAAATCAAAACGCTTCTCAAGCTGAATTTGGATCTGAATTTGGAATTTCTCAAGAAGCTCAAACAAATGCACAAGAAGTAAAACAACAAAACGCTCAAGCAAACCAAAAAGCACAAGCTCAAAGAAAAAATAATAAATATTAATTAAGAAATGATGGGAGCTTAATGCTCCCATCGTTTTTTAAATTATGCATAACGTCATAAATAAATGGAATATTTGAGCTTAAGACAAGGTAGTCCAAGTGATGGTATAATTGGAACCTATGTACATAAGGAAGCTATGAGTTAAGAGTAATATATCTAAAACTTCTTCCATTGATTAAAATCGAACCGGAGGTGTCATGATGAATAAAAAATGGACGATAGAAGGTATACGTGATTATGTAACAAAGAATTCAGAAAGCGTATTACTTTCAACTGAATATGTAGGATACTCGCAAAAACTACTATTTAAATGTTCCTGCGGAAATAATTTTGAAAAGACTTTTACGAAATTTAAAGGTAGTAATCAAAAAAAATGTCCAAATTGCCAAGAAGCAAGACCTTCGCGATAATTTATATTGAACAGTTTAATTTGAAAAACCAGACTACAGCAATTTAAGCTGTGGTCTGGTTTTTAGTTTTATTCTATTGCAGCATTTTGCTCCTCAGCTTGAATTGCTCGCTGTTTCTTCGATTTTCTAAAGTAAAGTAATTCATATATACATGGAATTACAATGAGTGTAAGTAGGGTAGCCATTGCTAATCCTCCAATTACAACAATTGCTAGACTTTGTGATACTAAGCTTCCTGTTTCAGCTTGTTTCATTAATAATGGAAGCATTGCACAGATTGTTGCGATTGCAGTCATAAAGATTGGTCTCATTCTTGTAGCAGTTGCTTCAACAAGAGCATCACGAATAATCATTTTTTGTTCATTTTGTTTTACGCGATCTAAAAGCACTATCGCATTTGTTACGACGATACCTATTAGCATTAATGCTCCTAAAAGTGCTGTAATGTCTACTGGAATCCGGCTAATGAGAATTCCTAAAATTGCTCCAATTGCAGCAAGCGGAAGCGAGCAGAGAATTGCAATTGGTGCTTTGATTGACTTAAATGTCATAACCATAATTAGGAAAACAATACCAATGGAAACAAGCATGATAAGGAATAAGTCTGTAAAGTCTTCGGACTGCTGACTACTTGCTCCTCCAATTAGAACCTCGACATTTTCTGGAATGTCCATACCTTTTTTGTTCTCTTTATCCCCAAATATCTCTAAGCTAACTGCACTTGATATCTCTGATAATTTTGTAGGATCAACGGATGCTGTCACACGAAGGTAAGCATCTCCATCTTTATGGAACTGGCTCGTTGAGCGTTCTTCACTTTGTAATGTAGCAATATCAGATACAGGTACTAGGCCGGTTTCAGTCATGACTTGTATGTTCTCTAAGTCTTCCGGTGTTTCTGCATCTAGGACAGGCTCTAAAAATACAGGTTTTTGCTTGTCATCTAAATTTATCGTACCAATCGGTGTTTTATTTAACATGACACCTAATTGTTGTGCAACTTGTTCTGTATTTCCTTTCGTTGGATCTACAACAAGGGAGTACACGGTTTTCTTTTCATCTTGGTTGGTTGTAACTTCTTCTACGCCATCTATATTTTGTACTTTTTCTTTTATTGTTGTTGCGACTTTTTCAAGGTCAGTTATATTTTCACCAACAACATCGATAGTGATATTCGTGCTTCCTCCGCCCATCATAAAGGAGGCTGTATTTACTTCTAATTTAGCATCAGTGTATTGATCTTTTTTCTTTTCCATTTCTTTTACAACTGCATCCGTATCCTTTTTATCATCCAATAAAATACTGAAGGATGCTTCAGTCGGCGATCCAACCCAGCCATATTGTGCTGCTTCCGCTGGAGAACCTACTTGTGCGAAGACATATTGTACTTCATCCATCTCTAGAATAGAGGATTCAAGTTCAAACGTATTTTTTTTCACTTCATCAATAGGTGTATCATTCGGGTAGCTCAGTGTAGCCACAACATAATCTGCCGAAGAGTTGTCAACTGCACCTTTCGGAATGACAAAGTAAGCTCCGATGGAACCAACAAACAATAGTATCGAAATTGTAAAGACAATCCATTTATGATTCAAAGACCATGTCACTACTTTTGGAAAACGAACAGCGGCTTTATGTTCTGGAATCTTTGCATTCTTTAATAATCCCGCACTCATTAATGGAACAACAGTCAATGCAACGATTAATGAAGCAAGCAACGAATAAGTAACAGTTAAAGCGAATGGTAGTAGGAATTCCTGAAGTCCACCATTCAATAAGCTCATAGGTAAGAAAACGGCAACTGTTGTTAATGTAGAAGCGGTAATTGCAACTCCTACTTGCTTCGTAGCATCAATAACCATCTTCACGGAGAATTTCTCCGTCTGCATTTTACGGAATATATTTTCTATAACAACTATGCTGTCATCCACTAAACGTCCAACTGCAACTGCTACTCCACCAAGCGTTAAAATGTTCAGTGTCACACCTGACATGGATAGTAGGAATAGTGTGAAGCACAGGGACAATGGGATAGATACGATCGTAATAAAGGTTGAACGGATATTACGTAAAAATAGCATAATGACAATCGTTGCAAATAGTGCGCCGAGAAGAACTTCTTTTATCATCGTATGAACGGAATTTTCAACTAAATCAGCAGAGGATATGTAAAGAGTAGATTCCTGCTGTTTAAACTTTTCATTAATTTCTTTTGTAACTTTTGCAACTTCTTTACTGATGGTTACTGCATTCGATTGACTATCTTTTGTGATGCTTATATCTAAACTATCCTTACCATTGAAATGGCTAACAAAATTAGAATCTCTTGTTTCTTCAATCGTTGCAATTTCCCCAAGTGTTACATCAGGAGCAACAGTTAAACCTTTCAGTTTTTCAATGCTTGTTAAATCACCGATAACCTTAATATTGCTTGTTTTTCCATCAATATTTTTCTCGCCAACAGCTACAGCAGTGTTTTGACCATTTAGAATACCCATAACTGCTTGAAGGGAGACTTGATTTTCTGCCATTTTTTCATCATCAATCTTAACGGAAATAACAGAATCTGTTAGTCCATAGATCTCAACACTTGAAACCCCTTTAATATCTTGATATCTTGCTTGGAGCTCATTACGTGCAAACTCCATATTTTCTGTAGTCATTCCTTCATCAAAGGTGACTGCGATGTTAACGATTGGTATCATGGTTGTATTTAGTTGTGAAATGATTGGCTTGGATATAGTAGGCGGTAAATTTACATTACTTAGAGCATCTTGTACGTCCAGTTTTGCTTGTTTCATATCATAGCCAGACTCGTAAACTAGATCTACTTTCGAATAGCCGTCTCCAGTTCTTGAAAAAACGGATGTTTTTCCATTCAATCCTGTAACTGCTCTTTCAATTGGAGAGGTTACATCTGATTCCATTGTTTTGGAGTCAGTTCCTTGCCCCATTGTGATAATCGTAACTTGCGGATTATCAGCAGAGGGTAAAAATTCCATAGGTAATCTAAAGTAACTAACAACACCAATAATTAATATTAAGATGGTAATTACAGATACAGCTGCTTTGTTACTAAAAGCCCATTTAGTAAATAACGACATAGAAATAATTCCTCCTGAAAATTACAAATTTGTGCCAATAAAATGCTAACATAAATACAAAATAAAAAAATGGATTGGTTGATATCTTAAAAAAATTTACAAAAGATTAATGCAAAAACGAATAACTCCCTTCTTTCCATCTTTTTCTTGCTTCTTTATTGTAGAAAATAGAAAAATGTTCCACATTGTTCCTTAGAATTATATTTATCTAAGACCTCAGCCCTAGAGGATAATGGGAATTAAAAAAAGACCAGCCTAATTGTTCTTGGTCTCCTCTCACATTTAACTAGTTGATAATTCACTTTTAAAATAATGAAAACATCTGTATGATTATAAAAAAAATGATTAAGGGGGAGTTAATGAATGATGAACTTTGTTACATCCTTATTCAATTCACATTATGACTTATACATTCGATTATTAGTGGCAACGTTTTTAGGGTTGTTAATTGGGTTAGAAAGAGCGATTAAAAATAAACCTGCAGGCATTAGAACCCATATACTAGTATGTTTGGGATCCACATTAGCAATGAGTCTATCTACTTTAAATCAAGGACCATACATGGATCCTATGCGTTTAGCTGCTCAAGTAATTAGTGGGATTGGATTTCTTGGTGCAGGCGTAATATGGGTAGATAAAGATAACGTAAAGCGTGGACTTACTACTGCAGCTAATCTATGGATAACTGCTTGTGTAGGATTGACTATAGGTTACGGTGCATATGATTTAGCTATTATTACGGTTATTTTAATTTTCATTGCAATGAATTTACCTAAATATGTAGAGAAGATGGGTATCCTACCACCAAGAAAAGATGAACATGATAGTGATGGGGAAGAGTAAATAATAAGGAGGTTTAAAATGAATAATATAACTTTTGAATATGAAATCTACATTGCAGCCACACCGGAAAAGCTTTGGGAAGCATTGACTAATGGAGACTACACAAAACAATACTGGTTTGGACATAAGATTCAATCTGAATGGGCAGAAGGATCACCTGTAGTTTTTCTTGACCAGTCGGACAATATTGTAGATAAAGGACAAGTCCTAAGCTATGAACCGTACAGACTCCTATCTTATACATTTGAGTGGGTGCAAGATAAAACAGAACGTAAAGTTTCACCTATTGTTACATTTAGACTGCGTCAAATGGATTCCATCGTAAAATTATCACTCAAGCATGAGGAGTTATTGCCTTCAGATATACAAGAAGAAAATGAGAACTTCTACGGAATCAACAATGGATGGCCAGCAATACTTAGCAATCTGAAAAGTTTACTTGAGACAGGCCATACCCTACCGATAAACGTTTAATTCATTATCTAACAAAAAAGCCAACAGATTATTCTGTTAGGCTTTTTTGTTATTACTTTTAGTTTCAACTTATTAGCTATATTGGCTTATTCGGAATGAATAAAGGGTAACAAGAAAAGTACAATATAATACTGAAAAATAATATTCGTAAGCAGTCCTGATGCTAAACCCTTGGGAAAGCTTATTTTTTTTGTGTAAAAAACCTCTTATTGCTTCATTTTATTAGTTCTTTTTTCGTAGGAAGGATGAATATACTTTTTACTATGTTTCTAGTTAACAAATCCTAAAGGAGGCTATGAGTGGAGAATAATAAAGATAAAGCGCTAAACCAATCAAACCATTATTTCTATAACCGTATAGGTAAAAGGAGCGCAGATATTATAGGTAGTATTACATTAATCATCATTTTCATTCCGTTTATTATCTTATTTTCTATCATTCTAGTTTTGTTTTCCGGAAGACCTCTCTTTTTTAGACAAATACGATCTGGCTTGAATAATTCTCCTTTTACGATTTGGAAATTTAGAACAATGGAGACGGAGTTAATTGAATATAGTAGTCATCAATATCCTTGGGCAGAAGAGGTTCCTAAAGACTTTCTATTTACTAAGCCAGAGCATTTACAAGTAACACGCATAGGAAAAATCTACAGGAAATTCAGCGTAGACGAAATTCCTCAATTATGGAATGTGCTAAAAGGTGATATGAGTTTTGTAGGACCCCGACCTGAAATAGTCGAAATTACAAATCACTATTCTTTCGAACAAAAAAAGCGACTGCTCGTAAAACCAGGAATCACAGGATATGCACAAGTGTATGGCCGATCAACTATAACTTATGGAGAAAAAATTGAACGGGACTTGTATTATGTTCAGAATTGCTCCTTTATATTAGATTTTAAAATTGTCATTCGATCCATTGGAATTGTTATTACCGGGAAAGGTGCCTACTAGACATACCTGTTCTAGTTTTTGAATATAATTTCATACTAAAGGAGTAATGTACAAGTGCTAGTAGATATTCATAATCATATTTTACCAGGGCTAGATGACGGGCCACAATCTATGGAGGAAGCTATTTTACTTGCCAGAAATGCGGTAGCGAATGGGGTGACACACATAATTGCCACACCTCATTATGATGAAATATATAAAAATGACCAGCAAAAGGTAAAAGAATCGCTTTTTAACTTTAATAGAGAAATCTCACATGAAGGTATACCGTTAAAAATACTACTAGGTCAAGAGATACGTTTTTTCAATAATATGGTGGATGAAATAGATAATGGACTTTTAACTCTCGCTAATAGTGGTATGTATATCTTGATTGAATTACCGTGGAATCATTTCCCTACTTACATCTTTGATGTGCTTGTACAACTACAACTAAAAGGTTATAAGCCTATCATCGCTCATCCAGAAAGAAATATCATTCTAAGAAAAGATAAACAACTCCTTCTTGAGTTAGTAAACAAAGGCACGCTATTTCAAATAACAGCCGCAAGTTTGTTAGGTATCAATGGTTTTTCATTAAAAAAATATACTCATGCACTAATAAAACGCGATTTAGTTCACTTCATTGCATCTGACGCACATCATTATCAAAGCCGTCCTTTTTTGTTAAAGGAAGCTTATCAATTGGTACGAAAAAAGTATTCTATTGAACTAGAATCCTATTTTATTGATAACGCCAAACATGTTGTTTTAGGAAAAGAGTTTCAATCATTCCCACCAATCAGTATAAAAAATAGCTAGATATAATAACCTGGCTACTTCAACATCTCATACTTAGTTTGAAAGATAACCAGTTACGAATACAGTAAAGGAGGCAGCAATTATTTGACAGACCAGATCAGCCTTCATGATTTCTTTATAGTAATTAAGAAAAGAATACTGATTGTTATTTGTATTTTTATATTAATCGTAACAACAACAGTTTTGCTTAGCATTTTTTTATTAACACCAAAGTTTGAAGCTTCCACACAAATATTAATAAATCAAAAGGAATTTGAGGAAGAAAGATTAAATACTCAAGATATACAAACGAACCTCCAATTAATTAATACGTACAATGTCATTATAAAAAGTCCTGTAATCTTAACAAAAGTTATTGAAGAACTAGCTCTAAAAACTTCTACTGATTTACTTACGGAAAAAATTTCAGTGACTAGCGAACAGAATTCTCAGGTTGTCAATATTATTGTCGAGGATAAAGAATTGCAAAAGGCGGTAGAGATAGCAAATAAGACAGCGGAAGTATTTCAAGAAGAGATTAAAATATTAATGAATGTAGATAATGTGATAATTTTATCTCCAGCTAAAAATAAGAAAGATATGAAACCTGTTTCTCCAAACTTACCTATAAATATAGCCATCTCTTCCCTTATTGGTTTAATAGTGGGGATTGGAATAGTTTTTCTCCTAGAATATATAGATACAACAGTAAAAACGGAAGAGGATATTCGAGAACTTATAGGTGTCCCTATATTAGGTTTGGTTAGTCCTATTTCACAGAAGACTTCTAATAGCTTGAATCGACGAAGAAGGAAGAGGTGAATCAATCATATTCAAAAGAAAAGAGATAATTCAATCTGGTAAAAAGCTAGTGATTAACTCGAGTCCAAAATCTTTGGTCGCAGAGCAAATTAGGACAATAAGGGCAAATATTAATTTTGCTATGAAAGAAAAGCGGTTTATTACACTATTGATCACTTCGACTTCAGTAGGAGAGGGAAAGTCCACAATAGCATCGAATATAGCAATTTCTTTTGCGCAGGAAAGAAAGAAAGTACTCCTCATTGATGCAGATTTACGAAAACCTACTATCCATTATACGTTTAAGAAACATATTTCCCCTGGATTTACTAATATGCTTATGAGTAATTGGACCTTTAAAGATACAGTGAAAGAGTCAGGAGTAAAAGGCTTAGAGATAATAACTTGTGGCCCTGTTCCATCTAATCCGGCAGAGCTTCTTAGTTCCTCTAAAATGGATAAACTTATGAAGGAGATGAAAGAAAATTATGATGTAGTTATTTTTGATGCACCACCTCTGCTTTCGGTTGCAGATGCTCAAATACTAGCAGAGAAGTGTGATGGAACAATACTTGTTGTCAGTTCACGCACTACAGAAAAAAGAAATCTAATAAAAGCGAAGGAAGTATTAATAGCTTCAAAGGCTAAAATAGTAGGAGCAATACTGAATAACTATAAACTTGAAAAAAATCATTACTATTACGATTATTACATCGAAAGCTAGTAACTTCATATTCTCAAATATCCAAGAAAGGAGATAGAAATGAAAAAAAGAGTCCTACATGTTCTTAGTTCAAATGATTTTGCAGGTGCTGAAAATGTAGCTATTTCCATCATAAGTAATTTATCTGATAGTTATGAGTTTAGATATGCTTCTCCTTTTGGGGGTATACATGAGAATCTTTTAGAAAGAGGGGTTACTTATGCACCGATGAAAAAACTCTCTTTTTTTGAATTGAGAAAGGTAATAAGAAATTGGAATCCTGATATCATACATGCACATGATTTTACTGCTACACTTCTTTGTTTGGTCACAGGTTTTAATAAGCCAGTAATATCTCATATTCATCAGAATCCTGATTGGCTTCAAAGTATAAATAAGTATTCCATCCTATTTTTTTTAGCTTGTTTAAAGATCAAAGAATTAATCGTCGTTTCGCCTGTAATAAAAGAGACAACTTTTCTATCTAACTTTTTTAATAAAAAATGTAAAGTAATAAAAAATATTGTTGATATTAACTGGATAAAGAAAAATTCCTTAAATCCAACCGGAAATACGTATGATATAGCTTTCATAGGTAGATTTGAAGAGATTAAAGACCCTCTAAGATTTATTAATATTATTTCACAGTTAGTGTTGGACTTTCCTACATTAAGGGTGCTAATGATGGGGGGAGGAAACCTGGAGAAAAAATGTAGTGAAGTGATTAATGAAAAAAAATTGAGTGACATTATAGAATTAAAAGGATTCCTATTGAATCCATATCCTTATATTCGAAATTCAAAGATTCTCGTGATGACTTCAAAATCAGAAGGTTTACCAATGATCGCAATGGAAGCATTGGCAATAGGTAGACCAGTAGTAGTTTCAAATCTAAAAGGTATTGAAAACATAATAGATTCCTCTTGTGGATTTATATGTAATTCAGATAGTGAATTCATAGAAAATATTGGAACTTTGTTGAGGTCAGAAGGTGAATATATGAAAATGTCTGCAGAATCTACTAAAAAAGCGACAAAGATTTGTAATATGGATGAGTATAGAAAACAATTGAAAATGGTGTATAACAGTGTCATTTGATTTATTAAATGACCGAATTACAGTTTACAAAGGATCAAAAAGTAACTATGCAAAATTTCAATATCCAGTGGATTTAACGGTTATTGGAGCTTGCCTTCTAGGTGATAAAGTCTTTCATGTTTCTGTATTAATTTACTTCTTAGGAATATATTGCGTTTTTCGTATTTTATTAAGTTCTATTGATAATAACTTTGCACTTTTAATATCACTAGTCCCTAATTTAGGGATTATGTTTATCTCTATAGCAGGCTCTCTTGTACCAATTTTAAATATATTAATTTGCATAGCGTTAATTAAACAAATTATTTCATTTATCCATGAACCAATAAAAAAGACATATTTACTTTTGATCGGTTTTTTTCTTGTGTATGAATGGTTTCATGTCATTTACTATAACTTGAAATCCATTTCTTTATTACTCAGTTGGAGTTCTGCTGTCCTTTATGTTTCCTTATTCCTTCTTTATTCACGGAAAACTTACAATCACCAAATTGTTATTAAATATTTTATCGCTGGTTTATGTATTTCAACCATTTATGGTGTATTAGATTTCTATGGGAATTATGGAACACTCCTAAATGACAATCCCACGATTCGATTTCGGGGAGGAGCAGGGGATTCGAATTATTATTCAATGTATATCATGATAGCGATGTTTAGTATGTTATATATTGTCAAAAAGCATTTTAATAGAGTTACGATAATTATATATCCTATGTTATTTGTTCTTTTTACTGGTTTTGGATTATTGAGTTTATCAAGAATGTTTTTATTGGTAGTTAGTTTTCTATTATTTCTTTTGCTAGTTAAGATACTATTTTCTTTCCAAAAAAATAAAAAATTGTTCCTATTTTTACTCGTTGTTATAGGTATTTTGGGTTTACTTAGTTTGAATTTTATAACTGAGTTTGCTGCGATTCTAGATTTACTGTTTTCAAGATTTACCGATTTCATTGATGATCCGGATGCTCTTACTAGTAACAGAAATGTAATTGCAGAACAGTATATGAAATTAATGACCTCAAGTATAGTCAGTTTTATTTTAGGTATTGGTATTCAGGAGTATCACCTTCGCTCTGGTATTTTTCTTGAAACTCATAATATCTTACTCGAATTATTTGTTGTATGGGGTATATTTGGCTTCATCGTTTTTAGTTCTTTTGTTTTAACTATCTTATGTAATGTTGGTATTAGAAAAAAGCTATCAAATATAAGCATAATAAGTTGCTTACCAATTATTTGTATGGGTGCAAGTTATATGTCTATTAATGCATTATCTAATGAAAGTTTTTTTCTTTTGTTTTTGTTTGCTATTAAAAATATTTATGAATTTAATTGATAACAAAAGACAATTACGTACGATTAAAAAGAATTTTTAGATCAACATCATATTATTTTTATGCTCCATAAATAAAATAGTAGAGAAGGACTCGCCTATTGAAACGATGAAAAAAATCGCAGTACTTGTAATGATAATTACGATCCTTTCCAAAGTAACTGGATTTTTACGAGATATTACCCTTTCTTTTTTCTATGGCGCTACTTATACAAGTGATGCCTATATTATCTCTATAACAATTACCTCTGTTTTGTTTAGTCTAATAATTATGGGGATTTCTACAGCATACATTCCGATGTATAAGCAAATAGAACATGAGATAAATCTACAGGCTGCAACATTTTTTACAAATAATCTTATAAACATTGTTTTAGTTATAACAACTTTTATCATTGTAACTGGTTTAATATTTTGTGAAGTTTTAGTAAAAATGTTTGCGTTAGGTTTTGATGGCGAAACATTAAAAAACGCCATTCTGTTCACTCGAATAGGATTAGTAGGTATCTATTTTACGAGTCTTACACAACTTTTTACAAGTTACTTACAAGTAAATGGGAAGTTCACCGTGCCTGCAATGATAGGATTACCTTTTAATTTTATTATTATCATTTCTATATATATAAGTGCTTATACAGATACTATCGTGTTAGCAATTGGTAGTGTTGTGGCTGCACTCTTTCAAATGTTATTTTTACTGCCCTCCCTATATAAGACAAGTTATAGATATTCTCCTATTTTTAATTTTAGTGATAAAAACATTAAAAAAATGGCTGTAATCATATATCCCATAATGATTGGCATCTCTATTGATCAAATAAACTTAATGATTGATAAGACAATAGCTTCTACTATTATAGAAGGTGGAATTTCCTCCCTAACCTATGCGAGTAGGTTAAATGATTTTGTACAAGGTATTTTTGTTCTATCATTTGTAACAGTTATGTTTCCTGTTATTTCTAATATGGCTGCTAAAAAGAATACGGAAGACTTTAAGAGTTCTATTAGTGAAGTAATTTCAAGTGTAATACTTATAGTTGTTCCAGCTAGTATGGGAATAATGATTTTATCTGAGCCAATAATTAAGTTGTTATTCGGGCATGGGCATTTTGACGAGCATGCGATTGACATGACTTCACATGCGTTATTTTTCTATTCAATTGGTATGATCGGTTACGGAATCCGTGAGGTATTAAATCGTACTTTTTACTCTCTACAAGATTCAAAAACTCCTATGTATAATGCTTCAATGGCTGTAGGTATCAATATTGTTTTAAACTTTCTCCTATCTTCCTTTATGGGAATCAGTGGACTTGCACTTGCAACAAGCATTTCAGCACTTTTTTGTTCTACTCTATTAGTTCTCAACCTTCGAAAAAAAATTGGATCCTTCGGTTTAAAAAGAAACTTTTACACTTTTCTTAAAGTCACTTTAGCTTCAACGATAATGGGAGCAATTGTCTTCATTTTATATAGATATGTATTAATAAATATTAATGAATTACTAAAAATGACATTAGTAGTTTTTATTGGATGTGCTGTCTATTTCATTCTAATTACCGTAATGAAAGTAAAAGAAACAAAAACAATATTAAATTTTATACGAAAAAAGGTTCATTTATAAAAAAGAATATATTTACAAGAATAGGAAGGGATAGATAATCTGGAAAACCTGGAATTACGAAAAATCACTTCTTTTGAACAGTTAAATAAATATAGAGAAGAATGGTCTTTCATTTTGTCTCAGAATGTAAATACAAATCCATTTATAGAATTCGATTGGATAAACGAATGGTGGAAACATTTAGGTGAAGGAAAGAACATAGAAATTATTGTTGTAATTAAAAATAATGAGGTAATTGCATTTTTCCCTTTTTTATATAAGAAAAAAGGATGGGTTTATACTTATAGTTTTATCGGAATTGGTCATGCAAATTATATGGATTTCATTTCCTATGAGCACTCTGTTGAAACCGTTATAGAGTTTGTGATGGATTACATTATTCATGCAAAAAAACATGTTGTATTTAATTTGCATGGGCTCTTAGAAAGTTCATTTTCACATAGAAAACTGGAAGTATATTTGAGGAAAAGAAAATTTAGAACTTCCACACATCGTGTTATAACTCCATATATTAATTTAGATAAGATACAAATGGAGGAATATATTAAGAAAAGACAAAAACTTCATCGTCTTGATCGGAGAGAAAAAAGAATTAGAGCAAATGGGCTTGTAGAGGTTGCGTTATCTGGTCCTGAAGAAATGGAGAAAATATTTAAGATTCATGATAAGAGATGGAAAAAGAAACATGACACTAGTGGCTTTACAAATATCAAAGAAAGAAAATTTTATGAGAGCTTAGCAAAATTACAGGGAGTCGCTCTGACCACAGAAATTGATGGACTTTACATGGATGGTAACATGATTGCTTTTAACTATGGATATCAATGCAGAGGTAGATATATTAGTTACGTTTTGGGATTTGATGATGACTATGAGGTGTTTAGTCCAGGTAGAATTCTTGAAAAAGAAAAGATTCTTCAATGCAGCGAACGAAAGATAAAAATATTTGATTTGAGTATTGGTTATGAGACATACAAGTTCGAATGGAATACAGATCTGGATTACACAAAAAAGATAATTTTTTCTAACAATACATTTTTTGCAAGGTTAGTTAGGCAACGTATATCGACGAAAGAAACCTTTATCTCCCGTATTAAGGTTAACCAAAAATTAGTATTATTTAAGCGAAATAAAATAGGAAAAGTTTTATACGTATTGAGGAATATCTTTACTAGAGAAAATTATAGAGAGACAAAGCAAGTATTAACTGCTTTTTTGATTCCAAAATTAAAGTTTTTGTTTCAATGGAAACAATACTTTATCTATGAAATTGAAAGAAAGAATGTCTCTAATGTTATTTATAAAAATAATATTATTCAATTGACTATAAAAGAAGCTAATAATAGCGAGGAACTAGTTACCCATCATATGAGGGATATTTGTACAAAGATATATGGTGCATATAAAGGATATTATCCGATTGGAAAACTATTTTTCAAAGAAATCTTTTGGACAAATGAAAAGGTTATTCGTATCGATGATATTTCCTATTTAAAGGATTTTAGAAAGAGCTCGATATTTATTGAAAATTGGCGTGTGGATAATCTAAAAGAGATTTGTGCTTTTATAAAAAACGAAAGTAATGCCAATAAGCTTTACCTATGTGTAAAAGCATCTTCTAAGCAAGAAATTAGTGAAATAGAAAACTTAGGTTTTTCATTACATCAAAAAATAATAAAAAAATCTTTTCTTGGATTTTCTAAAGTTATCGTTGAATAACGAGATAGAACATTTGCTCCGTTTCCAAAGAAATGAGGAATGATGAATGAAAATAGTTCAGTTGATCACACATATGAATGAAATTGGTGGAGCTCAAGTACACGTAAGAGATATTTCTCGCCGACTAGATGGAGATAATCATACAGTAACCATTATCTATGGTGGAAATAAACGAGTCTCTGATGATTTGTTAGTAGAAGGTATTCACTATATGCATAATCCATTTTTAATTCGAGAGATTCATTTATTAAAAGATTTTTTAGCCTTTATTGAACTTCGGAGAATGTTAAAGCGGATAAAACCAGATATTGTTGCTATTCACTCTTCAAAAGCTGGAATTATTGGAAGAATTGCTTGCTGGTCAGTTCGAATTCCATGCGTATTTACAGCACATGGATGGGCATTTACAGAAGGGGTAGAGGAAAAAAAACAATTCCTTTATCGAAAAGTGGAAAAGTTGGTTGGAAAACTATCAAAGAGAGTGATAACAGTATGTGATCATGATAGGAATCTTGCACTTCGTCATCAAGTCCTGCCTCCAGAAAAAATAATAACAATCCATAATGGAGTAGTTGACACAAGGAATATATTGTTAAAAAAGGATAGCATCGATGTCACCAAAATTATTATGGTTGCTCGTTTTGAAAAACCAAAACAACAATTAGAGCTTTTGAAGGCACTCTTCGTTTTGAAAGATTTAAACTGGCATATGATTTTTGTGGGAGATGGAAGTTTAAAACAAGCATCTGCACAATTTGTTCAAGAAAATTTTTTAGGACATAAGGTTACATTCCTCGGGAGTCATTCAAATGTTTCTGAGCTTTTAAAAGACGCTGATATCTTTGTGCTTGCCTCTGCTTGGGAGGGACTTCCTTTAAGTATATTAGAAGCGATGGTATACGGTCTACCTATTATAGCTTCTAATGTCGGAGGTGTTAAAGAAGCAGTAAGAGATTTGGAAAATGGGTTTTTAATACGTAATAATTTATCAGAAATTCTTCCATTATTGATAGAAGATGTATTACTTCAAAAAAAAATGGGTCAAAAAAGCAGAGAGATATATGAAGCAAGCTTTACTTTTGAAAAAATGTATGAAAAAACAATTTCTGAATATCGTAATCTACTTATATTGGGGGAGAATGGTTGAAGGTTTTAGTAACAGGGGCGGCGGGGTTTATCGGTTCGTATGTTGTACGTGCATTAGTACAAGAAAATTTTTCAGTAATTGCATTAGACAATTTATCTAAAGGTAACGAATGTAATTTGGTTGAAGAAGTTCCATTTTACAAGATGGATATTACAAGTAGTGAGTTAGAGGCGGTTTTTCGAATTGAAAGTCCAGAATATGTTATTCATTTAGCTGCTCAATCATCTGTATTGAATTCGATGGTTAATCCGATGGAAGACTGCCATGCAAATTTGGTTGGGACACTTAATATTCTTCGTTTATGTAAACAGTTTGAAGTGAAAAAATGTATTTTCGCATCTACCGCAGCGGTCTATGGTAATCCAAGTATACTACCAGTGAAAGAGGAGAGTAAGCTAGCTACGCTTTCTTTTTATGCATTATCGAAGCTTTCAGCAGAAAAATATGTTCAGTTATATGAAAACTTATTTGGTTTAAAAAGCTGTATACTACGTTTCTCAAATGTGTATGGTCCTATGCAAGCAAGTGGAGTAGTAACGAGTATTCTCAATCGTCTTTTAGATGGGGAAGATCCTGTTATATTTGATGGCAACCAAACGAGAGATTTTATATATGTGAAAGATGTTGCTGCAGCTTGCATACAATCATTATTAGTTGATACAACAGGTATTTTTAATATCAGTTCTTCCACCGAAGTATCTATTCAACAGGTATATGAAGAAATATCGGAACTATTAGAAGTAGGTTCTAATCCAATTTATGAGAACTTAAGAGAAGGTGAAATTGAGAGAAGTTTACTTTCCAATGAAAAAGCAAGAGTAAATCTTGAATGGAGTCCAACCTATAGCTTCGTAGAAGGGTTGAAGGAAACAATCCAATTTTACACTCAAGTAAAACAAAAATAAAAGTAAGGAGGATTATTTGGAGCTCATTCTAATCAAAACATATAAACATTTAAGTTTATATGAAAGAGAATGGAAGGCAATTTTAAAAGAAAATGAAAATATAAATCCATTTATAGAATTCGATTATATTTATAATTGGTGGAAATCATCTAATAAAGATATTGAGATAGAAATCCATGCAGTAAAGGAGCATAATAAAATAATTGCATTTTTTCCTTTTCAATTAAATAAAAATTGGTTTGGTTATAAGATACAATTTTTATCATTATTAGATATGAATCATAGCAATGTAATTGTAAAAAGAAGAGACATGGACCGTGTTATTATGTTCGTTCTAGATATGATTCTAAAACAAAAGAAGAGTGTAATTTTTTTATTGAATGGTTTGTTAGAAAGTGAGGGCACACCAGGGAAAATATCTAATTACCTTAAGGCAAGAAACATAAAGGAATATTCCATTAAGTTAAAAGATGTAGAAAAATCCACTTATAAAAGAAAAATGTTGTTTTCTACAAATTCATTAAGAGCAAAGACTTATCGTAATTCATTATGGATAAAAGAAAAGCTTCTCTTAAAAGGAAAAGAGAATTTACAAATTTAGCTTCTCTTTTTCCACTGTAGTTATATAAAAAAAGAAGGTGCCTTTTATAATTCTTTTAGAAAGAAAAATTTTAAATACTAAAATTAATACTTATTACTTTTTGAAAGAACCTTTATTGAATACAAAAGGTACAGATATTGAAGGAATATCACACTCCTTCATTCCCTTTAATAACTCTCGAAAAATAGAAACCCTCTATATTGATTTAACAAAAAGTGAGGAAGAATTATTTTCAAATTTGCATCGATCAAATAGAAAGCAAATAAATCAATCTGAAAGTCTTAATTTTAATATTGAAGTTATTAAAAATCCAACAATTTCTGACGTTCATGAATTTCGAGATTTTTATAACAACTTCGCAAAAACTGTAAATACTTACAGATGTGGGAACTTTCATGTTCATACAATGAATTTGTTAATCAAGCAAAATGCCCTAATAATTACTAGAATAGTAAGCGATAGAAATGACGTTCTTTGTTACCGTGTATATCTTACAGATGGTGAAACTGCTTTATCACTATACTCTGCTTCTCATTTTAGACTTAAGGAAAGTAAGGAAGAGAAACGGTTATTAAGTAAAGCAAGTAGATATTTACTTTGGAAAAATATTTTATTTTTTAAAGAAAATAACCATCAAACATATGATATGGGTGGACTAACTGACAATGAAAATATCCGCAAATTTAAAATGGAATTTGGTGGAGAAATCACTGATGTATATTCAGGGTATGAAGCGAATTCAAAAGTAGGCAAATTTGTCCTATGGTTACGTTCAAAGAAGATGAAGAAAGGATGACATACTGGGAGCACTTGTTATTTCACTAGATTTTGAATTGAACTGGGGAGTACATGATGTTTTTACTCTTGAGGAATATGGTGAAAATATACTTGGGGCTAGACGAGCTATCCCTCGGATTCTACAGCTTTTTTTAAAGTATGATATTCATGCAACTTGGGCAATCGTGGGTATGTTATATTGCAAAAACAAAAAGGAACTGTTAGACAGGTTAGAGCAACTAAATATTACTTATGTAGATGAGTCATTTTCGCCTAAAAATAATCTCCCAAACGTAGGAGAAAATGAAATTCAAGATCCCTATCATTTTGGTTCATCTTTAATTGATATTATTAAAACAATTCCAAATCAAGAAATCGGCACTCATACTTTTTCTCATTATTATTGTTTGGAAGATGGTCAACGTATGGAACAATTTGAGGCTGATCTTAAAGAGGTTGTTAGTCTCAATCAAAATGCTACATCCTTAGTGTTTCCACGAAACCAAACGAATATGGATTATTTAAAGATGAGTAAAAAATATGGAATTACTACTTTTAGAGGTACAGAGGATAGTTGGATATATAGGCCGTATACTAGTAAAACAAATACGAAAACAAAACGAATGCTTCGATTAGTTGATGCCTATGTGAATTTGACAGGGCATCATACATATTCATTTGCAGATATACAAACAGAACCACTGATAAATATACAATCCAGTAGGTTTTTAAGGCCATATAGTAAACGATTTAAAGTTGTAGAGGGATTACGTTTGCGGCGTATCAAAAATGGATTGACAAAAGCAGCCAAGTCTAATGAAATATTTCATTTATGGTGGCATCCACATAATTTTGGAATGAATACCGAAGAAAATTTACTGTTTCTTGAAGAAATTTTAAAGCATGTGGAGTATTTAAAGACCAAATATAATTTTCAGAGTATGCATATGCGTGATGTTGGGGATGTTATGAAAATTATTTCATAAAAAAACGAAGGGTAATTAAATCCCTTAGTTTTATTTATTTTACTCCACACATTCGATTTAATTGTACAATCCCAGCATCATCATTTGGTTTTCCTATAACTAAATCTTTTAGTATCTGTGAACCAAGCATGCTATAAACCGTCCCATTTCCTCCGTATCCAAGTAAGTAATAATGTTTTGTTTTTGTGGGATGTTCACCGATGAAAGGAAGATTATCGATAGATTCTCCGAAGCTTGCTGCATATGCAAAGTCAATTTCAATATTGTATGAAGGAAATAATTCTTTGGCCTTTTCCAATAAATTATCCGCACGTTGTTGTATTAATTCCTGAGAATAGGGAGCATCTGGTTGATCTTCATCTAATCCACCGACAATTAATCTGTTCTCGACCGTCGACCGAATATATAAGTATGGTCGTTTTGTTTCCCAAATAAGTGCCTGTTTGTACCAATTATCGACGTTGTTGATTGGATTACTTACAATTACATAGGAGCGATTTATGTTAGCGCCAATGCGTTTCCCAATAGGAACGGTTTCGTATCCAGTAGTGAATATAATGTTTTTCGCTAAGAAGGATTGTTCTGAAGTTCTAATATCTAACTGACCATCCGTTTCATAGACATCTTCTACCTCTACGTAGGGAAATAAATGTACACCCATTTCCTCTAATCTTTGTAGTAACCCTTGTACAAATTTTAATGGGTTTATTTCCGCATCTTCCATCGTTACTAATGCTCCAGGTTTAGAGAATGTTAACTTCTCTCGCATTTCATTTGGTCCAAAATAATCACTTGGAAAACCATATTTCTGTAAAGTTGTATACTCCGCTTTTATTTTTTCTACATCATTTTCATCACTAGCAAAGCAAATGCTTGGACGACGAATGAAATCACAATCTATATGTAATTCATTTACTATTTTTTCAAGTTCGTCTACTGCTTGATAACAAAGTTTATAAAATTGAACTGCATCTTGCTCGCCAATTTGTTCAATTAGTTCATGGAGCATTACATCATTTGAATATTGCAGTAGCCCTGTGTTTGCACTTGTGCTTCCAGTTCCAAATTTTCTTTTATCGAGTATAGCAACCGAAAATCCTGCCTCTACCATTGCTAAAGCTGTTAAACTACCTGACATTCCTCCACCAACAATGATCACATCGTAAAGTTCCATTTTGTCAAAATTAGCACTAGGTTCAAATGGTTCTGTTGTAGATGGCCAATAGAGTGATCCATTATGTATTTTCATGTGAGAACCCCCAAATATTGATATCCATTCTAATACCCATAGTTTCGAAGATTCAATCACAAACATGTTATACTTAAAGTAATCTACTATAAAGGGTGTTTGACATGACAGAAGATAAACCACATGTATTAGTAATAGATGGTATGGCCTTGCTGTTTCGGTCTTTTTTTGCAACGGCAATGTCCGGTAATTTCTTTAAAAATTCTAAGGGCATTCCAACAAATGCAGTCCAAGGCTTTGCAAGACATGTATTAGCTGCACAAAATTTAATGCAACCAACCCATCTTGCTATTTGCTGGGATAAAGGTATGCAAACTTTTCGTAATGAGCTATATGATGGGTATAAAGCGAACCGTCCAAAGCCAGCAGAAGAATTAATACCACAATTTGATATGGCACAGGATTTGTCTGCACATTTAGGATGGATGAACTTTGGGATAGTTGGGATGGAGGCAGACGATACGATTGCTTCTATTACACATAAATGGCAAGATGAAGCTCGATTTACGATTGTAAGTGGAGATAAGGATTTACTTCAGCTTCTTCATCCTTCTACGGAGATTGCGTTTACGAAAAAGGGATTTACGATTTATGATGTTTATAGTGAAGCTCGCTTTTTAGAAGAATACGGTATTTCACCGCTTCTTTTTCCTGATGTAAAAGCATTCATGGGAGATTCTAGCGATGGTTATGCTGGAGTGAAGGGGATTGGTCCTAAAACGGCATTACAATTGGTTCAAACATATGGGACTGTGGATAAAATTCTCGAGTCTCTTCATTTATTAAAAGCAGGGCATCGAACTAAAATAGAAACAGATTTGGAAATGCTTCAACTATCTAAAGAATTGGCAACAATTCGACGTGACGTTCCAATAGAAGCAGAACTTGATCAACTGATTGTACAAAATATTTCAGACTCAAAATTCGATTACTTATATGATAATGGGTATACGATTTTAGCTAGACAACTCCAAAACCAACTTTAGGATTTTGGAGTTACTTGTACAAAAGTTAAAATAGGTGCATCATCCGAAAAGCGTATTTTACGGATTTGACTTGCTCGATGGCGACCTCCATTATCATGGATTATTAAAAATAATTCATCGTCTATTAGTTCGCATCCTATAAGAGGTACCCAGTGATAAGCAAATGTAAATTTTCTTCTCCAACGGAATGAAAAGTATTTATCAAATTTTAGAGCAACAGGGCGTCCCTTTTTTAATTCTTCTAAAGCCGTTCCAAGTGTGCACTTTTCCACCTTCCAATTGGGTCCAAGTAGTTTACGTAAATTACGTACAAAACGATGTGTAAACAATCCGATACGAGTGCCACCCAATCTTTCATAAAGCTCGTTCGGTTGATAAGGACATGCATTTGGAAAAAGATAGTTTAATAGAACATATGCTGTGACAGGTCCACAAGCGGAAGCCTGAAAGTTTGTTTGGATGGACGAATCATATTGGGAATGCCCTTGTACAGGCAATTGTATTTTCATATGGAACCTCCAAAATGCGAATTTGATTATTGAAAAGTTCTTCCTATAAAAAGAGTAGAGCTCAGATTGACGACAAAAATATTTTTAGAAACGGTTATGAATAAAATCTTCTTTATCCAATTAAAAATAAAGATAGTAGTTTTCTATAAGGAATTGTTTATAAGGTAAGGATCACCACGAAGACTCCTGTGGGAATAGCTTGAGCAGAAGACCCCGCAGGAAAGACACTGGTCGAACTTTATTTGGCCAGTGTCTTTGCGACGAGTAACCGCAGGAGCACATGTTTTTGAAGTGACGAGGAGGCTGAAGCCAAGCCCACGGAAAGCGAAGTGGGGGTCCTTGCCGAATTTAATATTATACTCTATACACCCAAAATCGATTTTGTCTACAGTCTAAGCTCTTCCTTTAAATAGGAAGAGCTTTTTTATTTAATTTAATCTTCCTTCTAGTTATTTGCAACAGAAACAGTATATAAGAAAAGTATTGTTAAAATAATTTGACTATTTTATAATAAAACCGACTGAGTAGTTTATTTACATTTAAAGGGGGTAAAGGTTTGATTCGACGTATAATAACGAAGGATTTTGAAGGTGCTGCTAATCTTGTTGCACTTGCATATCCAGGCATGCATATACAAACGCAAGAAAGTAAACAGGCATTTATAGACCGTATAAAAAAAGAAGATGAGGAACAAAATGGTATTCAATATTTTGGCTATTTTAATGAAGTAGAAGAACTTATTGGGTTATATCGCTTAAATGAATTTGAATGCAATATAAATGGTAAATTTCAGCGAATATTTGGTATAGGGATGGTTGCTGTTCATCTGCTTCATAAGAAAGAGAAAATCGCATTTAATTTGCTTTCTCATTTCCATGATTATGCAAAGCAGGAAAATGTATCGCTCGTATCACTTTATCCCTTTAATCCTAGTTTTTATCGGAAGATGGGCTACGGATATGGCCCAATGAAGTATGAATTTAAGATTGAACCACATGGGGTTGTTAGTGACGGGGAAAAAGGACTTGTACAGTTTTTATCTCCGAACGATGAAGAAGCAATCGTATCATTATATAATGACTACGCTCAAAAGCATCATGGGATGATTAAAAGAACATGGAATGAGCGGCAGCGAATAAGAAATGCAGTGACCAATTATGTAGGTGTTAAAGAAAAGGAACAACTAATTGGTGCATTAGCATTCTCGTTAGAACCAGTAAAGGATAGTCACTTCTTACATCAACAGTTAATCGTACATGAATGGATTTGGTCCAATCCAAGTGCATATAAGCAATTAGCTGCTTGGTTGCAATCTCAACAAGATCAAGTGGACCGTATAGTTTTTCGTACGAATGATCCGTCCTTTTTGTATGCACTTACCAATCCTTTAAACGGTTCCAATCATTTAATACCTAGTGCAAACCATGAAGTTGCAACAACTGGATCAGGATTGATGTATCGGGTTTGTAATATTATTTCATTTGTTCATACGACAAATTTTCATAATCTTAAAAGACCGGAAGAGTTTACTAGAATATTAATAAAGTTGGAAGACTCTTTTGTAAAAGAACAGAATGGGTTATATGAAGTCGTTTATAATGGAGACTTTTGGAATGCCATCAAGCTAGAAAATTCGAATGAAAAAGCAAACATTTCGATTGGTATTCATGATTTAAGCTCTTGGTGGATGGGGTGTGTTTCGATTGAAGCGCTTCAAAATTATGGGGAAGTTACTTTATATAATGTAGAGGCAAAAATACTAGATGAGTGGTTTTCATCTAGAATTAGCCCAATTTGCTTTACATCGTTTTAAAAGGGAAGTGTTCACTTTGACACCAAAAGTATCGGAAGAATACAAGGAAGAGAAGAAAAAAGAAATAATTCAGGCTGCAGCAACTGTTTTTGGTGAAAATGGGTTTTACTCTACGACGATGGATGATTTAGTGAAAGCTTCTGGGATGAGTAAAGGTGCAATTTATCATTACTTCAAAAGTAAGGAGGAAGTATACGATCATATGCTTCAACAGCAGGTAGAACAGACTATTTCTGTTTTAGCAGATAAGTTCTCACATGTTCATTCCTCCATAGAAAAGATGGAGATGCTCTTCGATTTATACACATCCAACGAGTGGTTGAAAGAACCAAAATTAAATAGTGTAAGAAACCAATTAGAGCACTGGATTGCTGGAAGTAGAGAAGTAGAACGAATGAAATACGAGAGACATAGTGAAATTTTTTATGACCTTATCCGTACTATTTTAATAGAAGGTCAAAATAGCGGAGAGGTTTCAAGAGAACTCAATGCATTACACGCGGCTAAACTATTTTGGAGTATGATTGATGGCATGCTTTTACATGCATCAGTCTTACCTTCCTTTTCTTATTTGCAAATTGTGAGTACGTCAAAAGAGATGTATATAGCATTTCTACAAAGGGGAGCTTAGGATGATTACGTTTAAAACAATGGAAAATTTATCTTTTAAGCAAGCACATGAACTTTTTATAAATGGATTTGAAGGTTATTTTATACCGATGAAGATGTCACTTGATGCTTTTGTGATCCGTATGGGAAATGAAGGTCTCTCTCCAGAACTATCCATTGTAATGTACGATGCAGATCAACCAATAGGCTTTGTATTACAGGGAATAAGAGAGATAGATGGTCAAAAAATAGCATGGAATGGTGGAACAGGAATCATTCCTGCATATAGAGGGAAAAAACTTGGGACTGTTCTGATGGAAAAAGCGCTTGATTTACTAAAACAACAAAATGTGTCTGTAGCTACTTTAGAAGCGTTGTCTGTAAATAAACCTGCTATAAAGTTGTATGAAAATGTCGGCTATGAAGTAATCGACACACTACACTTTTTGGAATCAGAAGGCGAGCTTCCTTATAAGGAAGATTTAGTGAATGAATTTACTATTAAACGAATTCCTGCATTACAAGCCGCACACGGTCATATTTTTCCTACGCGAGTACCATGGCAGGTGGATCCTTCCATAACTCCTAAAATAGGGGGAGAGGCGGTCATTGCAACAAAAAATGATGAAATATATGCAGCTTGCCTTATAAGAAAAAAACAACAATATGGATCTGAACCAGAAGGTGTCACATTATTTCAAACGGTTATGAAAAAGGAGAGTGAGGAAGGGGAGCGAGCACTCCAATTAGTATTGCAGGAGGGGCTTGACTTTAAACAACCACTTAAAAGAACAACTTATAATTTATTGGATATGAATCATAAGACGATTTCTTTCTTACAAAAGAATGGGTTCAAAAATACAGAGATATCACAAGTTTTTATGGTTAAAAATATTATATAAGCAAAAACAGCAGCTATAATTTCTATAGTTGCTGTTTTACTTCACTTCATAAATAGAAGCTATTGTTTGGTTTGTTTCGCTTAAGAGTCGATTCAAGGCTACGCGGAAGCTTTTATATGTTTCGATTTCCACATGAATGCTTGCGTGAACTATTTCTCGAATGAATCTAGGATTGAAGCCTACATAAATGGCACGAACACCCATAAGTCGTAGAGAACTATTTAACCGAGAAATCGAAATTGCAAGGTCATTGTAGTCAAATGATTCCACATCTTCTAATCTAACTCCTGTGAAATCAAAAACAACATTTTCAATGTCTCTATTTTCTCCGATATACATGAGGGTTTGTGTTTCAATATTAACGAAACGTTCCGGAAACATATACCCAACAATTGGTATCATGATCGTTTTAGGAACAATAGATGGAATAATAGGTGTAGACATTGTTTGGATTATTTGTTCGTAATATGCAATTTTATCTTTTAATTGTTGGATTTCTACCTCTTGTGACATACTGACACCTCTACTTTTTTCCATTATACGAATAACGATGGGATTAATCAAATTAATACAGAAAAAAGGATAGTTAAATAGAAATGTATTAATTTTTCTAAGAATAATAACTAAACATTAAAAAGCCCTTAGGAGTTAGAACTCGAAAGGGCTAAATGTTTTTTAGTTTTGTGCATCTAAAAATTCTGTTACTTGCTCAGGAGATTTTGCATTTGCACTATGTAAGTGTGCTTTTTTCTCTCCATTTTGATAAATAAGTAGGCTTGGAATACCCATTACTTCATATTTTTCAGCAATTTCAGGAAGTTCGTCTCGGTTAACTTCATACCAAGTATATTGATTGTACTTTTCCACGATTGGGTCTATGAACATTTCCATACGACGGCAATCAGGGCACCAACCAGCTTCGAATTTTACTAGTACTTCATTGTCTCCAGAAATAATTTCATTGAATTGTTCTGCTGTTGTAATTTTATTCATAATATATACCTCCGACGAGTTTTTTGTCTTCTTAAAGGGCAATAGGCTCTTTAAAATTAGCGTCATACACTTTTCTTAAATAGTGTACACTGTTTCGGAATGACTAGAAAGAAAATTGCTCTAAACACATCATTTTATTATTGCGAAAATTTAAATATTGTTCTAAACTAATAGATATAGAAATTGCTTCTATTTTTTTTATCTATAAAATGAATGAGCATTCATTCAAGACGAAGGGGAGGCTTTGCACGTGACATATCAAATCAAAAAGGCTGCTGTTTTAGGTTCGGGGGTAATGGGATCTGGAATAGCTGCTCACCTAGCCAATATTGGCATTCCTACATTATTATTAGATATCGTTCCGAACGAAGTAAATAAAGAGGAAGAAGCAAAAGGATGGTCTTTGGAGCATCCTGCAGTTCGGAATCGTTTTGCTCAAACAGCATTACAAAAACTTTTAAAACAAAAACCAGCTCCACTTACTTCTACAAAAAACCTACAGTTAATAACTGCTGGCAACTTAGAAGATGATTTAGAAAAATTAAAAGATGTTGACTGGATTATTGAAGTAGTTGTTGAAAATTTAGAAGTGAAAAAGAACTTATATGAAAAAATAGATGCAGTACGCAAAACGGGAACAATCGTTAGTTCCAACACTTCAGGTATAAGCATAAATGCGATGGTTGATGGGCGTTCGGAAGATTTTGGAAAACATTTCTTAGGAACACATTTTTTCAATCCGCCTCGCTATTTAAAATTATTAGAAGTAATTCCAGCAAAAACTACGGATACAGAAGTAGTGGATTTCATGAAGCAATTTGGCGAAGACATTCTAGGTAAAGGAGTCGTTTTAGCTAAAGACACTCCTAACTTTATTGCAAATCGAATTGGAACATACGGATTACTTGTTTCACTACGGGAGATGCAAGCACGTGGATATTCTGTCGGAGAAGTAGATTCAGTAACTGGTCCTCTGATTGGTCGTCCAAAATCCGCCACTTTCCGTACACTGGACGTTGTTGGACTTGATACGTTTGCACATGTTGCTAAAAATGTATATGACCAAACAACAGGAGAAGAACAAAAGGTATTTGAAATACCAGTATTTATGCAAAAAATGCTTGAAAATAAATGGCTTGGGGCTAAAACAGGTCAAGGTTTCTTCTTAAAAGAAGGAAAAGAAATTAAAGAGTTAAACCCAGAGACACTTGAATATGAAGCGATGAAAAAGCTAAAAACTCCTTCAATGGAAATGGCGAAGCAACAAAAAGGCTTAGCGGCAAAAGTGAAAACGTTAACATATGCAAAAGACCGTACTGGGGAGCTTTTATGGAGTATCTTAAGTCCAACACTTATATACTCTGCTCAGCTACATGGGGAAATTGCAGACGATATCGTATCGATTGACGATGCGATGAAATGGGGATTCGGCTGGCAGCAAGGACCTTTTGAAATATGGGATGCAATAGGTGTGAAGGATTCCGTTGAGAAAATGAAAGCAGAAGGTCATGACATTCCTTCATTCGTTCAATCTTTATTAGACAAAGGTTTGGAATCCTTCTATAAAGAAGACAATGGCGATCTTTTCTACTTCGATGGAACAGAATACAAAGCAGTTCCTTTAAGTGATAAAGTGATTAATCTTAAAAGCTATAAGAAAAAACATGGTGTGATCAAGTCGAATTCAGGAGCTAGCTTAATAGACTTAGGAGACGGAATTGCTCTACTTGAATTTCACTCAAAATCCAATTCAATCGGCTTAGATATTCTTCAAATGATAACCTTTGCAATTGATGAAGTAGAGAAAAACTTCAAAGGGCTTGTGATAGGTAACCAAGGTAAAAACTTCAGTGTAGGTGCAAACCTTGGAATGATTCTTATGGAAGCACAGGACGATAATATTTTTGAATTGGACTTCGTTGTTCGTCAATTCCAAAACGCGATGATGAAAATCAAATACTCTACAAAGCCAGTTGTAGTTGCTCCATTTGGAATGACACTTGGCGGAGGTGCGGAAGCTACTTTACCAGCGGCACATATTCAAGCATCTTCTGAAACTTATATGGGTCTTGTAGAAGCAGGAGTAGGATTGATCCCTGGAGGTGGAGGCAACAAAGAGCTTTACCTTAAACACTTAAGAGGTGTTCCTAATGGTGTTCAAATTGATTACCTAAATATTGCTAGCAAGGTGTTTGAAACGATTGCAATGGCGAAAGTATCGACTTCTGGTGAAGAAGCTCGTGAAAACAACTTCTTGAGTTTTGCAGATGGCATTAGTGTTAACCCTGATCATTTAATCTACGATTCGAAGAAAGCAGCACTAGCTCTGGCAGATGCTGGATATAAAGCGCCAATTCGCGAACAGGTACCTGTTTCAGGTTCTCCTGGATATGCAGCTCTATTATTAGGTGCTGAAGGTATGTTCTTATCCGGATATATCAGTGAGCATGACATGAAAATTGCGAAAAAGCTTGCATACGTCATCGCTGGCGGAGAGGTTCCATACGGTACTTTAGTGGATGAGCAATATCTATTGAACTTAGAGCGTGAAGCTTTCTTAAGTTTAGTTGCAGATCCAAAATCTCAAGCAAGAATGCAACATATGTTAGTGAAAGGCAAACCATTACGCAACTAGACTGCGTTAGGTAAAAGGAGGAGAACTCATGCGTGAAGCAGTTATCGTAGCAGGTGCAAGAACACCCGTCGGAAAAGCGAAAAAAGGGTCATTAGCAACTGTTCGTCCAGATGATTTTGGAGCTTTAGTTGTGAATGAAACATTGAATAGAGCAGGCGGATATGATGGTCCAATAGATGATTTAATTTTAGGCTGTGCAATGCCTGAAGCAGAACAAGGAATGAATGTTGCAAGAAATATTGGTGCACTAGCAGGTCTTCCAGATACAACACCGGCTATTACAGTAAATCGGTTCTGTTCGTCTGGTTTACAATCCATTGCTTATGCAGCAGAACGTATCATGCTAGGTCACTCTGAAGCAATTATTGCCGGAGGGGTAGAGTCGATGAGCATGGTTCCAATGATGGGAAATACGATTCGTCCAAATGCACATTTAGCAGAAACAGCTCCACAATATTATATGGGAATGGGTCACACTGCTGAGCAAGTAGCAAACAAATATGGCGTGAGTCGTGAAGATCAAGATGCTTTTGCAGTACGTTCACATGAACGTGCAGCAGCTGCAATTGCAGCTGGTAAATTTAATGATGATATCGTTCCTGTCGAAGTAGTTAAGCATTATATTGATGAAAACAATAAAGCTCAAATGAAAAAGTTTTTATTTGAAATGGATGAAGGTGTTAGAGAAGGAACAACGGTTGAAACACTTGCAAAATTACGTCCAGCATTTAATGTTCGTGGTTCTGTTACAGCAGGAAATGCTTCTCAAACATCTGATGGTGCGGGTGCAGTTCTAGTTATGGACCGTGAAGTGGCAGAAGCACAAGGGCTAAAACCTCTTGCGAAATTCCGTTCATTCGCAGTTGGCGGTGTTTCACCAGAAGTAATGGGAATCGGACCAATTGTAGCAGTGCCAAAAGCATTAAAGCTAGCGGGTTTATCTGTTGAGGATATTGATATTTGGGAAATTAATGAAGCATTTGCTTCTCAATCGCTTCAAGTAGTTCGTCATTTAGGAATCGACATAGATAAAGTGAATGTGAATGGTGGAGCAATTGCACTCGGACATCCGCTTGGGGCTACTGGTACAATTTTGACTTTAAAAATGATGAGTGAACTAAGACGTCAAGGAAAGCAGTTCGGAGTCGTTACTATGTGTATCGGTGGGGGAATGGGAGCAGCTGGAGTATTTGAACTTTTATAAGCTATCAACTTATCAAACAAAAGGGGAGATTTAACATGACAGAAGTTAAAGATGTGATTAAAGGCGGAGGCTTTTTAGTAGAAGATTTAGAGGCAAGTCGAGTATTTACACCAGAGGACTTTACCGATGAACAAAAAATGATTGCAAAAACAGCTGAAGAATATGTAAAAAATCAAGTGTTACCAGTTGTAGAAAATCTTGAACACCATGAATTCGAGCATTCTGTACGATTATTGAAAGAAGCAGGTGATTTAGGGTTACTTGCTGCTGATATTCCAGAAGAATATGGCGGATTAGGATTAGATAAGATTTCTTCTGCATTAATTGCAGAAAAGATTTCGGTTGCAGGTGGTTTCTCCATCACCCACGGAGCACATGTTGGAATTGGGACATTACCAATCGTTTTATTTGGTAATGAAGAGCAAAAGCAAAAGTATCTACCAAACTCTGCATCTGGAGACAAAATCTCCGCTTATGCACTGACTGAGCCAGGTTCAGGTTCTGATGCTTTAGGAGCAAAAACTACTGCGAAATTGAATGCAGAAGGAACTCACTATATTTTAAATGGTGAAAAACAATGGATTACGAATGCTGGTTTTGCAGATGTATTTGTTGTTTATGCGAAAGTGGATGGAGACAAATTCACAGCATTTATCGTAGAAAAAACTTTCCCAGGCGTTTCAGTGGGAGCAGAAGAAAAGAAAATGGGTATTAAATCTTCGTCTACTCGTACTCTTATTTTACAAGATGCAGAGGTGCCTGTAGAAAACTTACTTGGTGAAATTGGACGCGGGCATGTAATTGCATTCAATATTTTAAATATCGGTCGTTACAAATTAGGGGTAGGTACAGTTGGTGGATCTAAACGTGCTTTAGAGCTTGCAATTTCTTATACCAATCAACGTCAGCAATTCAAAACACCTATTTCTTCCTTTAATTTAACAAAGCAAAAACTTGCTACAATGGCTTCTAAGTTGTATGCAACAGAAAGTTTGATATACAGAACTGTTGGTTACTTTGAAGAACGTATGGGGCAATTAAGTGAAGCAGAACAAAAAGATGGGAAAGCGATTGCTGCTTCTATCGCGGAATATGCCATCGAATGTTCTATTAATAAAGTAGTAGGTTCAGAAGTTCTCGATTATATCGTTGATGAAGCTGTTCAGTTACATGGTGGATATGGCTTTATGCAAGAATACGAAGTAGAGCGTATTTATCGTGACTCTCGTATTAACCGTATTTTCGAGGGTACAAATGAAATTAACCGACTAATCGTTCCTGGTACATTCTTGAAGAAAGCGATGAAAGGTGAGCTTCCGCTACTTCAAAAAGCACAAAGTTTACAAGAAGAGTTACTCATGATGATGCCAGAAGAAGTGAGTGATGCGCCACTAGCACAAGAAAAAGTATTGGTAGCAAATGCGAAGAAAATTGGTTTACTAGCTGCAGGTCTTGCTGCTCAACGCTTTGGTACAAAACTTGAAGCTGAGCAAGAAGTCTTAGTTAATATTGCAAACATTGCTAACAATATATTTGCAATGGAATCAGCGGTACTTCGTACGGAAAAAGCAATCGACCGTGTTGGAGTAGAAAAATCAAATCAAAAATTACTTTATACACAAATCTTCTGCCAGGAAGCATTTGATGAAATCGAAAAAGCAGCAAAAGAAACACTAATTGCATCTGTTGAGGGAGATAACTTACGAATGATGATATCTGCACTTCGTAAACTAACTCGCTATACTCCTTATAATGTGATTGCTAAGAAACGTGAAGCTTCTGTTAAGTTAATTGAGGCTGAAAAATTTGTTGTTTAATTAAATGAAAGAGTCTAATCTCAAAAAGACTGGCTCTAATTGAAGACAAAAGGCAGTTGGAATAGCTTATTCCAACTGCCTTTTAGACTGTAGACAAACCTAATTTTTGGTGCATAGAGTTGTATAATAAATTCGGCAAGGACCACCACTTCGCTTTCCGTGGGCTTGGCTTCAGCCTCCTAGGCCAACAAGATGTTGGTCATGCAATCGTTGCCGCAGGATGCGGCGAACTTAGATTGCCTTCCCCTCAACTGCGGGGTCTTCTGCTCAAGCTGTCCCACAGGAGTCTTCGTGGTGATCCTTGCCTTAAAACCAATTCCCTATAGATATCTGCTATGTTTACTTTAAATCGGAAAAAGCAATTTCTTTAGGAAAATTTATCATTATTCATAACCGTTTTTTAAAATACTTTTGACGTTAAGCTGAAGGTCAGTTGAAATAGCTCGTTCCAACTGTCTTTATCTATTATTAACGAGAATAGTACTCTTATAACCTTACCAAGTTCGATTGGTGGACAAATTGGGTACCAAATGTACACTACTCAATTTTTGGGTTTGGAGAAGCATCCGCTCGACTTCTGTGGGAAGGCGAGCGTTATGGCTCGGAAAACTGATCTTTTCATATATGAAAAATTAAGTTTGTCTACAGTCTGAGCCGAACTAAGTAACGGCTTTTTTTGTTTGCTTTGTTAAATATTACTGTTGTTATTTATTAATACAGATAATGCCATCCTTGAATTATGCATTTGTACTGACCGCATGTATCTGTATAAAGTTTCAAAACGTGATTTTATTTCTCCATATTTTGAAGAAATGAATACGAAACTATATCCGCAGGGGTCATCAGGATGTGCGCCTTACACGCCGCATGAGCGCGAAGAATGAGACTCCGCATAAGGATGTGGGAGTGAGTGAAACGAACGACTCATCCTGCGGTGGCTCATGCGTAGCGTGCGGCAAGCGCACGTCCGAGTGGTTGGCATTTCACTTGACGAACACGTTTTTCTGTTTAGTTGGAAATACTAAAGCTTTAGTTGGAATAAACAGACGTTTAGTTGGAAAAATGCTAACATTAGTTGTAAAACTGGATTCTTTTCGTTACACAAGAACATTGCTTTTGTGCAATAGTATTGTATATGATAAGAAGAAAAAGGTGATTTTAATGACGATTCAATTTTTTGGTTATCCCAAATGTAGCACGTGTAGAAAGGCAAGCAAGTGGCTGAAAGATCATCAAGTGGAATTTGAGGATAATCATATAGTGGAAAACCCACCATCAAAAGAAATGATAAAAGAAATATTAGTAAATACAAATACAGATATAAAGAAGCTCTTTAATACAAGTGGTACTAAATATCGAGAAATGCAATTGAAGGACAAGCTTCCAAATATGACAGAAAAAGAACAAATCGAAACGCTCGTTTCAGATGGAATGCTTATTAAGCGACCAATTGTATATGATGGAGAGCATTTGACGCTAGGTTTTAAAGAAGAAGAGTTTGAACATATTTGGAAAAGCGTATAAAGTTGCTTGTTTTTACAATTGAAATGTGTGAATATTATAGAGGAATGTATATTTTTTTGAGAGGGGTATAACATGAGCACACCTAAAGAATTAAAATACTCAGAAGAGCATGAATGGGTAAAAACAGAAGACGGTAAAGTACGTATTGGAATTACACATTTTGCACAATCAGAACTTGGGGATATCGTGTTTGTCGAGCTTCCACAAGTAGGAGACGATATTAAAGCTGGAGATCCTTTCGGAAGTGTAGAATCAGTTAAAACTGTTTCTGAACTATATGCTCCGATCAGCGGTAAAGTAGTAGAAGTAAACGCTGATTTAGAAGACAGCCCTGAATATGTAAACGAATCTCCGTATGAAAATGCATGGATGATCGTAGTTGAGCCTTCTGACGTAGCAGAAGTGGATGCACTATTATCTGCAGAACAATACGAAGAGTTAATTCAAGAATAATGGATTTAAAAAGGCGCCGGTTATTTACTGGCGCTTTTTCATATACTAGTATATATAATGTGCTGGGAGAGAAGCTAATGGCTAAGGTATTTAGTGAAAAAGTAATTCTTGTAGAAGGTAGATCAGATAAACTGAAACTTTTAACCATTCTTGCTGAAGCAACTGAAATTGTTTGTACGAATGGCACTATTTCTAATGTTAAATTAGAAGAAATCTTAAGTCCTTTAGAAGAATTGCCCATATATGCTTTTTTAGACTCCGATAAATCAGGAGAACAAATACGATCGGTAGTTAGAAAGGTATATCCAGAAGCAATTCATCTATATACGAATCCTGTATATGGTGAAGTTGCAAATACCCCGCTTGATGTTTTGGCTTCTATCTTACAACGTGCTAAGATTAAGGTGAAAAAAGAATTTTTAACATAGGATGATGTTTGTGAATGAATGGTCTCGAGAGGAATGGGAGCAAGCTAAAAATGCTCCTAGTCTTTCTCTTTTATATATTTACACCCCAATGTGTGGGACATGCCAAGTTGCCTCTAAAATGATGAAGGTACTTAAAGAAATTGTACAGTTTCCAGTTGGACAGGCAAATATAAATTATATGAAAGATTTAGCGATGGATTATGAAATTGAAAGTGTGCCATGTCTTTTAATTGCAAAAGAAGGAATTGTTTATAAAAAGGTTTATGCTTTCCAATCAATTCCTTATCTTTTAGATGTTATAAAAAGTGTTGACGACACCGAATTATCATGATAGAATTCGATTTATTGATAACAATTGAATAGTGTCGCTCTTATTAAGAGAGGTGGAGGGAAGTGCCCGATGAAACCCAGCAACCGTCATGTAAATGAAATGGTGCCAAATCACTCAAAGCGTAAAAAATGCTTTGGAAAATGAGAGAATGGATGACTGTTATTTTGAATGATAACATACACCCCTTCTGCTCTTTTGCAGAAGGGGTTTTTTGATAGTAATAGTACTATCTATACAGGAGGGAAGATTTACGTGATTAGCTTGAAAGATATTTCAAAAAAGTTTAGTACGAAGCAAGGTACCATTGTAGCTGTTGATAATGTAAATCTTACAATTAAGCAAGGTGAGATTTTTGGAATTATTGGATATAGTGGTGCAGGAAAAAGTACTTTAATCAGATTGTTGAATGGATTAGAAAAGCCGACTTCAGGGCAAATTGTTGTAAATGATAAAGAAATTACATCAATTTCAGAAGGTAAGCTTCGACAAGTAAGACATAAAGTAAGCATGATTTTTCAGCATTTCAATCTTTTGTGGTCAAGAACTGTTGCAGAAAACATAGCTTTTCCTTTGGAAATCGCAGGAGTACCTAAAGAACAAAGAGCTACTCGTGTAAAAGAATTGATTGAGTTAGTAGGTTTAGAAGGCCGAGGAGATTATTATCCTTCTCAATTATCCGGTGGCCAAAAGCAACGGGTAGGAATTGCTCGAGCATTAGCAAACCGCCCAGAAGTGTTGCTTTGTGATGAAGCTACATCTGCACTTGACCCAGAAACAACGGATTCCATATTAGATTTACTGATTAGTATTAACGAAAGATTAGGTTTGACCATTGTACTAATTACGCATGAAATGCAGGTTATTCAAAAGATTTGTAATCGAGTAGCAGTAATGGAGAACGGACATGTGGTAGAGGAAGGGGACGTGCTGGAAGTTTTCCAAAATCCCCAACAGCCCATAACAAAGAGATTTGTTACGCAAGTTTCTGAAAATAATCAATCTCAGCAGACGATTCAAAATTTACAAGAACTATATCCAAATGGCAAACTCATCAAGCTGGTTTTTGTTGGAGACCAAACGGAACAGCCAATTCTATCTAGACTCATTAAACAATTTGATTTGGAATTGAATATAGTTCAAGGAAATATTACACATACGAAAAGTGGAGCTTATGGAACATTGATTCTTCAGATTGACGGTGATGCATCGGCAATCGATAAAGCAATTCTATTTATTCACGA
Source organism: Bacillus sp. Cr_A10 (assembly GCF_029222665.1). Classification (NCBI taxonomy): domain Bacteria; kingdom Bacillati; phylum Bacillota; class Bacilli; order Caryophanales; family Bacillaceae; genus Bacillus; species Bacillus sp. Cr_A10. Next base: position 53,044 of record NZ_JARHXR010000002.1, on the reverse strand, counting down.
ACAAAAAGTACACACAGAGGTGATCAACAATGATTAATACTTTATTTCCAAATGTTGATTGGCCAAAAATGTGGGAAGCGACAATGGAAACTCTTTATATGACTGCAGTTTCTACTTTATTAACATTTGTATTTGGTCTTGCACTAGGATTACTTTTGTTTTTAACAAGTCCGCATCAAGCATGGGCCAATAAACTAACAAATTGGTTGACGGGAGCATTTACTAATATCTTTCGATCGATACCATTTATTATTTTAATCATATTGCTTATTCCATTTACGAAATTACTTTTAGGTACTATTCGTGGACCAAATGCTGCGTTTCCAGCTCTTGTTATTGGAGCTGCTCCATTTTATGCACGAATGGTTTTAATTGGATTAAGAGAAATAGATAAAGGTGTGCTTGAAGCAGCTAAATCGATGGGGGCTAAAACTTCTACTATTATATGGAAGGTTTTATTACCAGAATCGATGCCAGCATTAGTCTCTGGTATTACAGTTACTTGTATATCACTAGTTGGATATACGGCAATGGCGGGAATTATTGGTGCAGGCGGCTTAGGTACGTTAGCATTCTTAGATGGGTTCCAACGCAGTAGAGAAGATGTAACGCTTGTTGCAACCATTTTAATACTCATTGTAGTATTTATTATTCAATGGATTGGCGACGCGATAACAACAAAGATAGACAAGAGATAACTGGTGTTAACGAGATAACTCGATCACATATAAAATTGGGGAATTAGAGAAGGAGAGAAATTAGATGAAAAAGTTTTTAGCAGGAGCATTATTATCCGTTAGTGCATTAACACTAGCTGCTTGTGGTGGAGAAGAAGAAAGCAGTAAATTAGTAGTAGGAGCTTCAAACGTTCCTCATGCTGAGATATTAGAACAAGCTAAACCATTATTAGAAGAACAAGGTATTGAACTTACTATCGAAACTTACCAAGACTATGTTTTACCAAACCAAGATTTAGATTCAGGAGACTTGGATGCTAACTTCTTCCAACACATCCCTTATTTTGAAGGACAAAAAGAAGAATTTGGATACGATTTTGAAAATGCAGGTGGAATCCATATTGAGCCAATCGGTTTATATTCTAAAAAATATGGTTCTATTGAAGAATTACCAGAAGGTGCAACGATCTTAATGAGTAACTCTGTTGCAGACCATGGTCGTGTATTAGCAATGTTAGAGGCTCAAGGTTTAATCAAATTAGCTGAAGGTGTTGATAAAACAGCAGCTGAATTAACGGATATTGTAGAGAATCCAAAAAATCTTGAATTTGACGCTAACTATGAAGCTGCATTATTAGTGCAACTGTATGAAAATGAAGAAGGCGATGCAGTACTAATCAATTCAAACTATGCATTAGACGCTGGACTTAACCCGATGGAAGATTCTATTGCTATTGAAGACTCTGAATCACCATATGTAAACATCATTGCAGTTAAAGCTGGCGATGAAGATAAAAAAGAAATCAAAGCTCTAGTAGACGTTTTACACTCTAAAGAAATCCAAGATTTCATCGTTGAAGAGTGGGGCGGATCTGTAGTTCCAGTAAAATAATTTAGAACGTAGCAGGCACTTTAAGTGTCTGCTTTTTTTATTGTAGAGAAATTATTAGTAAATATGAAAAGTTATTTCTGACCGGATAGAAGCGTTTTGTGACCGTATATATCCTTGTGATGGAGAACTGGCAATAATAGTAAATAAGTTTTCTGAAGAAAAAAATGTTTGAAGGTGTGTTATCATGGGTATGTAAGTATTGTAAGTTTTAAAAAATCGAAAGGAATGATTCATTATCAATTTAGAAGAGTTGCCCTACACAGAACAAATGGACCACGCGTTTAGAGGAGTTCACGGTTTCGGATATACCGAATTACGAAATAGTCAGGATTTACGACTGATGGTTGAACAACGTAGACAGCGAGATCATGAGAAAAGTGTCCAACTAGTCGCGAAAATTGATGCTCAATCTTTTCGAGGTTAATAAAAGATAATAAAAATCCATGGAGAAACTTATTCTCCATGGATTTTTTGGTTAAACACTATATTCATAGTGAAATCCATTCTCATTTGGAACAGCTTATTGAAAATTAGCATAGAATAGTACTTTGTATGAATTTGCATAGATAAGAAAGTAAAATACAAGAAATACAATAGTTTTATAAACCTAAAAAGAAAGTATTTCAAAAGATTTGCATGGCAATAGACTTTGGGTTAAGATTAGAATGATAATAAATTAGAATGGTAAACCATTCGAAGTTACTTAATGGAGGTTATTACATGTCAACTTTAGTAATTAAGGATTTACACGTTGCTATAGACGGTAAAGAGATATTAAAGGGTGTTAATTTAACTATTAATACAAACGAAATTCACGCAGTTATGGGTCCAAACGGTACTGGTAAGTCTACTTTAGCATCTGCTATTATGGGCCATCCTAAATATGAAGTAACTTCAGGTTCAATTGAATTGGACGGGGAAGATGTATTAGAAATGGAAGTAGACGAACGTGCTCAAGCTGGTTTGTTTTTAGCTATGCAATATCCAAGTGAAATTACTGGAGTAACTAATGCCGATTTCTTACGTTCTGCTATCAATTCACGTCGTGAAGAAGGCGATGAAATTTCATTAATGAAATTCATTCGTGAATTGGACAGCAAAATGGAATTTTTAGAAATGGATTTAGATATGGCTCAACGTTATTTAAATGAAGGATTCTCTGGTGGGGAGAAAAAACGTAATGAAATTCTTCAATTAATGATGTTAAAACCAAAATTTGCTATCTTAGATGAGATTGACTCTGGTCTAGATATCGATGCACTTAAAGTTGTTTCAAAAGGAATTAACGAGATGCGTGGAGAAGGTTTCGGAAGTCTAGTGATCACTCACTACCAACGTCTTCTTAACTACATTACTCCTGACCATGTACACGTTATGATGCAAGGTCGTGTAGTTAAATCTGGTGGTCCTGAGCTTGCACAAAAACTTGAAGCACAAGGATATGACTGGATTAAAGAAGAGTTAGGAATTGAAGACGAGACAGTTGGACAAGAAGCATAAGAAAGGGGACGAATCAGCATGACGGTTGAAACAAAATTGGCATTAACCGAGCAGGATATCCGCTCCTTTTCAGAAAGTAAACAAGAGCCAAGCTGGATGACAGATATTCGTCTAACAGCTTTTGGTGAGCTTGAATCACTTCCAATGCCAAAGCCAGATAAAACAAAAATCGATAACTGGAATTTCATTGAATTCCCTACACATACTGTAGAGAGCAATGTTTTCACTTCTTTAGATGAATTACCGGAAGAAGTGAAAGTACTTGTTAATACAGAAGAGCAAAAAAATATTTATATTCAACATAATAATACGCCAGCTTTTGTTTCATTATCGGATGAACTAAAAGAAAAAGGTGTTATTTTAACAGACATTTTTACAGCAATCCGTGAAAATGCCGACCTAGTTCAAAAGTATTTTATGACAGATGGCGTAAAAGTAAATGAGCATAAACTCACAGCACTACATGCAGCACTTTTAAATGGTGGAGTATTCGTATACGTACCTAAAAATGTTGTGGTAGAAGAACCGATTCAAGTAATTTATTTACACGATAATAATACAGCATCTCTTTTCAACCATACGTTATTAGTTGCAGATGAAAATAGTGTTGTCACTTACGTAGAAAATTATCTATCGACTGTTGAACATACAAATGGCTTAGCTAACATTGTTTCAGAAGTTATTGCAAAGGATAATGCAAAAGTAACTTTTGGTACAGTGGATGTTCTTGCAGAAGGATTCACTACGTATGTAAACCGTCGTGGTGTCACTAGCCGTGATGCTGTTCTTGAATGGGCACTAGGTATGATGAATGATGGCGATACGATTTCCGAGAGCGTAACTCATTTAGTTGGGGATAACTCGCAAGGTCGTGTTAAAATGGTTGTTGTAGGTCGTGGGAAACAAAAACAAAACTTCACAACAAAAGTTATTCATTGGGGAAAACATTCGGATGGACATATCTTAAAACACGGTGTTATGAAAGATGAGGCATCATCTATTTTTAATGGAATTGGGAAAATTGAATATGGTGCTACAAAATCCAATGCAGTTCAAGAATCTCGTGTACTCATGTTAAGTGAAAAAGCACGTGGAGATGCCAACCCAATTCTATTGATCGACGAAGATGATGTAACAGCAGGTCACGCAGCTTCTGTTGGCCGAGTAGACCCACTTCAGTTGTACTATTTAATGAGCCGTGGTATTTCTAAACACGAAGCAGAGCGTCTAGTTATTCATGGATTCCTTGCTCCAGTAGTAAATGAATTACCTATCGAAGGCGTAAAGAAACAGCTGACGGAGGTTATTGAAAGGAAAGTTCGCTAATGCTCAGCAAAGAGATTCGAAGCTATTTTCCCATATTAAATCAAGAAATCAATGGTCATCCACTTGTCTATCTAGACAGTGGTGCCACTTCACAGAAGCCAGTGCAAGTTATTGAAGCGATTAAAAAGTATTATGAATACGAAAACTCAAATGTTCACCGTGGTGTGCATACATTAGGGAATCGTGCCACAGAAAGTTACGAAGGTGCACGAGAAAAAGTTCGAAATTTCATTAATGCTAAATCTACAAAAGAAATAATATTTACTCGTGGTACAACAACATCTATTAACACAGTTGCTAGAAGCTATGGCTTAGCAAATGTGAAAGAGGGCGATGAAATTGTCATCACGCATATGGAACACCATTCAAATATTATTCCTTGGCAACAACTTGCTAAAGATACAGGGGCATCATTAAAATACATCGATTTAGAAGCAGATGGAACATTATCATTAGAAAATGTCCGTGCTACTATCACAGATAAAACAAAAATCGTATCCATCGTATACGTTTCGAACGTTTTAGGTACGATGAATCCAATAAAAGAAATTACTGAAATAGCACATGAACATGGTGCTATAATGGTCGTAGACGGTGCTCAAGCCGCTCCACATTTAAAGCTAGATGTTCAAAATTTGGATTGTGATTTTCTTGCATTTTCAGGTCATAAAATGTGTGGTCCGACAGGTATCGGGGTACTTTATGGTAAGCAGGAATTACTTGAAAAAATGGAACCTGTTGAATTTGGTGGAGAAATGATTGACTTTGTAGGACTATACGAGTCTACATGGAAAGAGCTACCTTGGAAATTCGAAGGTGGAACACCGATCATTGCTGGAGCGATTGGTCTAGCAGCTGCGATTGATTTCCTTGAGGAAATAGGGCTAGATGAGATTGAAAAACACGAGCATGAACTTGCCTCTTACGCCATGGATAAAATGCTTACAATAGAAGGCTTGACTATTTATGGACCAAACGATCCGTCTAAGCGAGCTGGAATTGTAACATTCAACTTAGATGATGTGCATCCACATGATGTTGCAACCGTACTTGATATGAGCGGTATTGCTGTTCGTGCAGGTCATCATTGTGCACAACCATTGATGAAATGGTTACAATGTACGGCTACTGCAAGAGCAAGTTTTTATCTTTATAACACAGAAGAAGATATTGACCGTTTAGTTGCTGGATTGCGCACTGCAAAGGAGTATTTTAACGATGTCTTCTAATTTAGATCAATTATATCGTCGAGTAATAATGGACCATTATAAAAATCCTCGTAATAAAGGAAGTATCGAGGAAGGTGCTCTTACAATTGACATGAATAACCCAACTTGTGGAGATCGCATTCATCTGACACTTCAAGTGGAAGATGGAATTATCCAAAACGCAAAGTTTGATGGGGAAGGTTGTTCTATTTCAATGGCTTCTGCTTCCATGATGACACAAGCAGTAAAAGGGAAAAAAGTCGAAGAAGCCTTAAAACTTTCTACTACTTTTTCAGAGATGATGCTAGGAAAAGACTATGATGATTCCATTGACTTGGATGATATTGAAGCATTACATGGTGTATCTAAGTTTCCTGCGCGTATTAAATGTGCAACACTTGCATGGAAGGCTATGGAGAAAGGCGTTTCTGAAGAAAAATAATAATTGGAGAACGGAGGAAATACGATGGCAAAACAAATGCCTGAAATTGGTGATTACAAATATGGTTTCCACGATAAAGACGTATCCATTTTCCGTTCAAAACGTGGTTTAACGAAGGATATTGTAGAAGAAATATCTCGTATGAAAAATGAACCACAATGGATGTTAGATTATCGTTTGAAAGCGTTAGAAATCTTTTATTCTAAACCAATGCCTCAATGGGGTGGAGATTTAGGATCTTTAAACTTCGATGAAATTACTTACTATGTAAAACCATCTGAAGCAACTCAAAAATCATGGGATGAAGTACCAGAGGAAATCAAAGCAACATTTGATAAACTTGGTATTCCAGAAGCAGAACAAAAGTACCTTGCAGGTGTTTCTGCACAGTATGAATCAGAGGTTGTTTACCATAACATGAAGGAAGAGCTAGAGGATTTAGGTATTGTATTTAAAGATACAGACTCTGCTCTTCGTGAAAATGAAGACATCTTTAAAAAATACTGGGGAACTGTAATTCCTTCAACGGACAACAAATTTTCTGCCCTGAACTCTGCAGTTTGGTCAGGTGGATCATTTATCTATGTACCACCAGGCGTTAAAGTGGATACTCCTCTACAAGCATACTTCCGTATTAACTCTGAAAATATGGGGCAATTCGAACGTACGCTTATAATTGTAGATGAAGGTGCATCTGTTCACTACGTAGAAGGATGTACAGCTCCTGTTTATACAACAAACTCACTTCATAGTGCGGTTGTTGAAATTATTATCAAAAAAGATGCTTATTGCCGTTATACAACAATCCAAAACTGGGCAAACAACGTTTACAACTTAGTTACTAAACGTGCAGTTTGTGAAGCTAACGCTACAATGGAATGGATTGATGGAAATATCGGTTCTAAGTTAACAATGAAATACCCAGCTGTTATCCTAAAAGGAGAAGGCGCACGTGGTTTGACTCTTTCTATTGCAATTGCTGGTAAAGGTCAACATCAAGACGCTGGTGCTAAAATGCTTCACTTGGCTCCGAATACCTCTTCTACAATTGTTTCAAAATCTATTTCGAAACAAGGCGGGAAAGTAACGTATCGTGGACAAGTTCATTTTGGTCGCAAAGCAACTGGTGCTCGTTCTAACATTGAATGTGATACATTGATCATGGATAACCAATCTACTTCAGATACAATTCCATACAATGAAATCCTGAATGATAATATTTCTCTTGAACATGAAGCGAAAGTTTCGAAAGTTTCTGAAGAGCAATTGTTCTACTTGATGAGTCGTGGATTAAGTGAAGAAGAAGCAACAGAAATGATCGTAATGGGCTTCATCGAACCATTTACAAAAGAACTTCCAATGGAATATGCGGTTGAGATGAACCGTTTAATCAAGTTCGAAATGGAAGGTTCTATCGGTTAATACCTACATTTAAATGAAGGCAGCAGGGTTGAGTAAAATGAACCTCTGCTGTCTTTTTTAATTTAGCTCTAACATGTAGTTAATGATATGATAAATAGTGGGGTGAATGCATGATAAAAATTGGTTTGACAGGATGGGGAGATCACACAGATTTATATTTATCTTCTCCGAAAGAAAAATTACAAGATTATAGTGCCCATTTTCCAGTAGTTGAATTGGATTCATCTTTTTATGCAATACCTTCCTATAGGAACGTTGAAAAGTGGATAAGGGAAACTCCAAATAGCTTTCAATTTATCGTAAAGGCATATCAAGGTATTACAGGTCATCTTAGAGGGGAATCTCCTTTTGATTCACTAGAGGATATGTTTGATCGGTATCGGGAGTCCATTCAACCTTTCAAGGAAAGTGGAAAGCTGTCTATGGTTTTAGTTCAATTCCCTCCATGGTTTCAATGTAAAAAAGAAAATGTTGATTATTTATATAAAGTGAGAGCAGAGCTAAAAGATTTTGAGGTAGCAATCGAGTTTCGTCATCAATCGTGGTATACGCATGCTATTAAAGATCAGACTATTCAGTTTCTAAAAGATAACCATTTTCATCATACGATCTGTGATGAGCCACAAGTAGGGGAAGGGTGTGTCCCTTTAATTCCTATTTGCACTTCAGAAAAAGTACTTGTGAGACTCCATGGGAGAAATACATATGGATGGATAAATCCAGGGGATAGTGAAAAATGGCGAGAAGTACGTTATTTATATGATTATAATAAAGAAGAACTTTTTGACATTCAAAAGATTTGCGAGGAATTACATACTAACACAAAAGAAGTAGTGGTATTATTTAATAATAATTCTGGTGGGCATGCAGCAAAAAATGCAAAAACCTTTCAACAGATGCTTGGAATAGAATTTGAAGGTTTAGCTCCAAAACAATTAGATTTATTTGATGGAGGGATATAATGGAGTGGATTATACTAGTTTTAGCTGGTCTTTTCTCCGGAATAGTTGGAGCATTAGTAGGTTTAGGTGGCGGAGTAATTTTAGTGCCAGCTGTATTATTTTTTGGAACGACTCTTGCTTTAATACCTAATATCACACCTCAAAGTGTGGTTGGCCTATCTGTGATTATGATGATTTTCACTGGTCTATCGTCCACACTTTCTTACATGAAAACGAAGACGGTTGATTTTAAAAGCGGATTTATATTTTTTATAGGAAGTATTCCAGGGACGATTTTAGGAGCATGGGTAAATAAAGGGTTAGATTTACCATCCTTTAATTTATATTTTGGTATTTTACTTATTATTCTATCAACCCTTCTGCTTGTAAGAGATCGATTAAAACCAGTTAAGTGGTTTGTTGAAAATGGTAGCACAAAGACATTCACAGATGATAAAGATACATATGTTTATGGATATCCAATTTGGTTTGCCATCCTGTTAACATTTGGTGTAGGATTCGCATCTGGATTATTTGGAATTGGTGGAGGGTCCATCATTGTTCCTGCTATGATCCTTTTATTTTTATTTCCACCACATGTGGCAGTGGCTACGTCTATGTTTATGGTATTTTTATCTTCCATCATCAATTCTATAACGCATATCTCCCTTGGAAATGTGCCGTGGCTTTATACGATACCAGTTATTCCTGCAGCTTATATTGGCGCGAAATTGGGTGCCAGATTAAATAAAAAACTTAATTCGGATACGCTTGTCGTTGCTTTGCGAATTATTTTGCTATTATTAGGAGTTCGATCCATTATAGCTGGTCTTATGTAAAATCAAAAAGGTGGGTTTATGTTGAGAGAAACTATTCATATTTATCATACAAATGATTTGCATAGTCATTTAGAAAACTGGCCGACTATACATCAGTTTCTCTCCGATAGACAAAAAATGCATGAAGGACATGATTCATATCTCATTTTAGATATTGGTGACCATATTGATCGATCTAATACCTTTACTGAAGGTACTTTGGGAAGAGGAAATGTAGATTTACTAAATGAAGCTGGTTATGATTATGTCACCATTGGAAATAATGAAGGTATTACTCTTAGTCATGAAGAATTAGACAGTATGTATGCTAATGCAAATTTTGAAGTGGTTGTTTCGAACTTTACAGATCAAAATGGCATCATTCCATCATGGATACTCCCATATAAAATTCACAAAACTGCCTCTGGAATTCATATTGGAGTTGTAGCTGCTACAGCAGACTTTGGAATTTATTATGAAAAGTTAGGTTGGCATATTCAGCATCCGATCAATCGACTAAAAGAAGTTTGTGAAGAAATACGGCATAAAGTAGATATCATTCTATGTATGTCACACCTTGGTATGTCCCAAGACGAAATAATTACAGAGGAAATACCGCAAATTGATGTAATTTTTGGCGCTCACACACATCATTTTTTTGATGAGGGAAAAATGCTGAATGGTACGCTGCAGGCCGCTGCTGGCAAGTATGGAGCCTTTGTAGGGAAAGTTACAATAGAATTTGACCATAACCTTAGGGAAGTTACTTCTAAAAAAGCTGTTCTTTATCCAATAGAAACGCTGCAAATCCCTGAGAATAATGCGGAACAATTAGAAACTTGGGAGCATATTGGAAAAAGCAAACTAGCTTACCCACTTTTTGCGAATCAAACATTATTAAAGAAAGATTGGTTCCATTCATCAAGTATGTCTGATTTCTTTGCTAATGCATTACTAGCTTTTACAGGAGCTGATTGTGCCATGTTCCCAGCAGGCATTTTCTTAACCGATTTACAAAAAGGGATTGTTACTGCTGGTGATTTGCATAGACTTCTTCCTCATCCCATTAATCCATGTGTTGTAAGTTTAACTGGAGCAGAATTGATGGAAACCGTTGAGTTATCCAAAAATGAAAAGTGGCCCCTTCTTGAAGTAAAAGGTTTAGGATTCAGAGGGAAATATTTGGGTGCTATGCAATTTAACCAACTATACGAGGATGAAGCAGGCGATGTATACGTAAAAGGAGAACTCGTTAAACTTGAAAAAACCTATTATCTTGCAACACTAGATATGTTCACGTTTGGCTATTTCTTTCCAGCCTTTAAATTTGCGACGAAGCAGTATTTTATGCCTGAATTCATACGGGACGTGTTAAAGTGGTACGGTCAAAAAAATGAAATATAGTCATTTAAAATCCTCCAGTTACATATAAATAACTAGGGGGATTTTTTTTTGTTGTTCTATCGTAAAAAGAAAAGAATCAAGTTTTTAAATATGCAGCGTAAATTAGCCATTTTTCTAGCTTGCTTTATCCTTTCTGTAGCGGGTTTGTTTTATTGGATCAATGCTCGCTTAACTCCAACTTATCTGCAATATGCAGAGGTACAAACGAACAAAATTGCTTCCATGGTGATAAGTAAAGCGATTAACACTAGAATTGCTAATGTGTTAGATGTAAATGACATTATTGAGCATGTTCCATCCGAAAGTGCTAATAATATGGTGACGACAAAATTTAACACGGAAATTATTAATCGAGTTTTGTCTGATACCCAAAGTTTAGTGCAATCTCATTTAGAGCAAGCAGAAAAGGGTAATCTATCAAGCTTACCTTATTTAGATGATATTGAGTATGATAAACAAACAATGGAAGATCAAGGTGGGGTCGTATTTTTTGTACCAATGGGGCAGGCAGCTAATATACCTCTAATCGGAAACTTAGGTCCAAAGATTCCCATTCGATTTCATGTAATTGGAAACGTTCAATCAACTGTTGAACAAAGTATTGATGAGTTTGGAATAAACAATGCCTTTGTAGAGATAAGTATTCTATTAAAAGTAAACGTCCAAATAATTGTTCCACTTGCTAGTAAGATGAGTACGGTCGAACAAAGGATTCCGGTCGCAATGGGTTTAATTCAAGGTCAAGTTCCACAAATTTATACAAAAGGGGAAGGTGGAAACCCTCCTTCTGTCGAAGTACCAATAAATCTACCAAAACAAGAATGATTGCAAGAGCTTACTTTTGATGTTAAAGTAATAGATGCAAAATGAATAGGTAGAGGCTGCATTGCTTAATAGTACTATACGTGAGGATGACAACGTAGATCGTTTAGGAAAGGAAGCAATGCCGAAATTAAATGTTTATGTCCTATAACATTTAGTTGGGGTTATTTTAAAGAGGAATAACACTGCCATTTATATGGAATCATATTAATGGTGAGCTACAGAGTATGAATGAAAGTGTAATCTTGAATTCTATAGTAGAGGCCAGCCATTCTTTTTGGTTGGCCTTTTTTTTACTGTTCTGTGCCTCCGCCTGAAAAGGAGGAAACTATTTTGGAAAGTACTATATTTTCTTTACTACCACCATTATTAGCAATCATTATGGTTCTTGTAACGAAAAGAGTTTTATTATCACTCGGAGTTGGTATTGTATCTGCCTCTCTTTTAGTAGAAGGCTTTGACCCGGTAGATTCTTTACTATTGCTATGGGAATCATTTAAAGTATCTTTTTGGGATGAAGGTTTAAACACATCTAATATTTACATTTTATTGTTTATCTTATTTTTAGGTATTATTACTGCTTTAGTTGGTTTGTCTGGTGGAAGCACAGCTTTTGCGGCTTGGGCTGTTAAACGAATCAAAACTAGAAGAGGCTCCAAATTACTGACAGCGTTTCTAGGAATAATTATCTTTGTAGATGACTATTTTAATGCCTTAGCAGTTGGCCAAATTGCTAGACCTATCACAGATAGTCATCGCGTTTCACGAGCAAAATTAGCTTATTTTATTGATTCTACATCTGCCCCAGTGTGTGTAATAGCGCCCGTCTCAAGTTGGGGAGCATTTTTAATAAGCCAATTGGGTGTTATTTTTGCAACTCATGCGGTTACTTCCTATACACCTCTTGAAGCTTTTATGTTAATGGCTCCTATGAACTTTTATGTTATTGCTACCCTTGCCATCGTTTTCTTTATGGCGTGGACTGACTTTGATCTAATGCCAATGAGGAAGCATGAAAAGATTGCAAAAGAAACAGGGAAGTTATTCGACACAAGTAAACCTAATCCAGGTGAGCTACAAGGTAATTTTCCAGAAAACAAATATGGAGAAGTTAAGGACTTGGTATTACCAATAATTACATTAATTGTGATAACACTAGTATCTATGTTTTGGACAGGTTATCAAAACTCAAATCAAGAACTCAATATATTTGTAATTTTTGAAAATACGGATGTTCCTTTTTCTTTATTTATTAGTGGACTATTAGCTACAATACTCGCTGTATTGTTATACTTACGTCAGCTAAAATATAATCCAACAGCAAAGATTAATTTTATTTGGAAAGCTTTAGTTACTGGAATAAGTTCCATGTTACCAGCAATTTTCATCTTAATATTTGCATGGTCATTATCATTTTTAATCGAATCTATTGGAACTGGCCAATATTTAGCCAACTTAGTTGCTGAAAACAATATACCGGTTGGAGTAATTCCAGTCTTACTATTTGTCCTAACAGCGATCATGGCTTTTGCAACAGGTTCATCATGGGGTTCTTTCGGAATATTACTCCCTATTGGTGCTAGCATTATCATGGAAATAGAACCCGAGCTATTGCTTCCTGTATTGTCTGCTGTTTTAGCAGGAGCGGTTTTTGGTGATCATTGTTCACCAATCTCCGATACAACAATAATGTCAGCAACAGGGGCTGGTGTAAATGTTATAGATCATGTCATGACACAATTGCCATATGCCATAATTAGCGCAGTAATAGCTGCTTTCGGTTATTTAATATTAGGTTTAACTGGATCTGTTATTATAGGATTCGTATCGGTTGTATTGATCCTAATCATCTTGTTTTTAGTGTGGAATTTTAAATCAAAAAAAGAAGACTTTAAACAGGGCTAAAACTAGCTCTGTTTTTTTATAAGCATGCGTTAAACTAGGAATGAGAAGGTTGTTTGAATTAAAATAATATGTTACATTGACAACAGTGTAGTTAGTTTAAAGAATGGGGTCGATATGAAGTGACATCGTGTAAACCAACGAAATCAGAGCATCAACGCAAACCAGATTGGTTAAAGATAAAGTTAAATACAAATGAGGACTATAAAGGTCTTAAAAAGTTAATGCGTGAAAATAATTTACATACAGTTTGTGAAGAAGCAAGATGCCCAAATATTCATGAATGTTGGGGATCACGGAGAACAGCTACTTTTATGATTCTTGGAGCAGTTTGTACTCGTGCTTGCCGTTTTTGTGCAGTCAAAACAGGTCTTCCAAATGAGCTAGATTTAGCAGAACCTGAACGTGTAGCTGATTCGGTAGTTATTATGAACTTAAAGCATGTTGTTGTTACAGCTGTTGCCCGTGATGACTTAAAAGATGGTGGTTCAGAAGTTTTTGCAGAAACTATTCGTGCGATTCGTCGGAAAAATCCATTTACAACTATTGAAGTGTTACCTTCTGATATGGGTGGGATTGAGCAAAACATTCGTAATATTATGGATGCGAAACCAGATATTTTAAACCATAATATTGAAACGGTACGCCGCTTAACTCCAAGAGTTCGTGCAAGAGCAAAATATGACCGTTCACTTGAACTGTTGCGCCGCGCTAAAGAAATGCAACCGAATATACCTACTAAGTCTTCTTTAATGTTAGGATTAGGAGAAACACATGAAGAGATTTTAGAAGTTATGGATGACCTACGTGCAAATAACGTAGACATTATGACAATCGGTCAATACTTGCAACCAACGAAAAAACATTTACCAGTACAAAAGTATTATTCACCAGCTGAATTTGGTGAACTTCGCAAAATAGCAATGAGTAAAGGATTCTCTCACTGTGAAGCTGGTCCACTTGTAAGAAGTAGTTATCATGCGGATGAGCAAGTAAATGCTGCAGCAAAACAAAGACAAGCACAAGGTGAGGAACTACTAGCTACTCAAAATAGCTAATGGATGGTGATCAAATGATTATTGCAGAAGGATATACGTATGAAGTCATAGAAGATTACCGAGAAGCTTTTAAGGAAGAAGCTTTTTTAGAAAGATATAGTGAAATATTGTCCAAATATGACTTTATAATGGGTGACTGGGGCTATGGTCAGCTTCGTTTAAAGGGCTTTTTTGAAGATAGAAACCATAAAGCTACATTTGATACAAAAATAAGTACAATGAAAGACTATTTATATGAGTATTGTAACTTTGGTTGTGCCTATTTTTTAGTAAAGAAAACTGGAGTGGCACCTAAAGTAGTACCGGTTGTTGAAACAGTTGAACAGATACAAGAAAACCTTGAGCAAGATCATCAATGATGATCTAGACTCAAGGTTTTTTAGTTGAGTAATTCACTCAAGTAATCTCTTAATTCTTTAGCTTCTTCTTCTGTTCTATTAAATACGTGTTCTAGATATCCTGGTTCTTCCAAATCGTCTGGTCCAAGTATTGCAGCTCTTCCGTATTGGATATCCATCACAAGAACTTTACCAAAAAAACGAGAGCTTTGTAGGACAGCCAAGTCATAGCGTTGTGATTCGCCTGTGAATCCTACAAATCTTGTTTTAGTATCTTCCACATCATCATATAAGAAAAACCGTTCCATCTTGTGACACTCCTTCCTACCTCTCAATTATGGTACTATAGAATAGAAGACAATATCAACTGAACAAAAACTAGGAGGCATTTCGATGTATTTTGTGGATCGAAAAAAAATCGCAACTACTTTAACTCACATGAAAACTTTACTTGATTTATTGGAAACTAAAACAGATTGGAACAATGACCAAATCTCAAAATTGGCTCTTGAACGTGTAGGTCATAATATTATTGAGTCTATTATTGATGTGGGCAATTCAATGATCGATGGGTTCATTATGCGAGACCCAGGTGGTTATGATGATATTATTGATATTTTGACGGATGAAAAAGTTATAACAGCAGAAATGGATGCTCCTTTAAAAGAGGTTATCGAATTTAGAAAAGTACTTGTCCGTGATTTTCACTCAGTCAATGATACACAATTATATAAAGTTCTCTTATCAAACATTACTTATTTGAAGGAATTTCCAGTGAAAGTAGAAAACTACTTAGTGAATGAACTTGGCCCAGTTTCTGCATTTTTACCGGAGGATTCCAATGTCCAATTATAAGGCATACTGTTTAGATTTAGATGGCACAGTTTATAGAGGAGAAACGCCGATTATAGAGGCAGTTGAGTTCATTCACTATTTACAAGGAAAAGGTATAGAACCTTTTTTTGTGACGAATAACTCATCCATGACTCAAAAACAATTACAGCAAAAGCTTGCAAAGATGGATATTCACACGGAAACGGATCATATTGTCTCTTCATCAATTGCTGCTGCTAATTATATAGAAGAACATTTTCCAGGAAAATCTGTTTTTATGATAGGAGAAAGTGGCTTACAAGATGCACTAGAGTCTAAACAAATTATGCGAACAGATGATTTAGCAGAAGTTGTTGTGATGGGAATCGATCGACAAATCAATTACGAGAAGTTTGCAATTGCTTGTCTTTCAGTTCGTGCAGGAGCTGCTTTCTTATCAACGAATAGTGATCACGCATTTCCTAGCGAAAGGGGTTTTCTTCCTGGGAATGGTGCTTTTACTAAATTGGTGGAATACTCCACTGGGGTGGATGCTTTGTTTATGGGAAAACCACAGCCATTTATGCTAGAGTATATTCAAAAACAATTTGGGTATAAAAAAGAAGAAATGGTTATGATTGGTGACAATTATCTTACAGATGTTTTAACAGGCATTAATATGGGTATTCATACAGTGCATGTAAATAGTGGTGTAAACAGTACGGAAGAAGTACGACAAAAAATTGCTCAACCAACGTATTTTTTAGAATCATTATGTGAATGGATAATATAAAAAAAGACTGCGATATTGCTCGCAGTCTTTTAAAATAAAGGATTTTCCTCAATGTATTTATATATGTTTGTAACAAGTTCACTTGGAGTGTCTGCTTCGACAACGTCGCCGTTGACAATAGCGAAAAAAGTTTCAGAGCACAATGAGCAATAGCTTAAACAACCATAATCTAATACATCTAAATTCGGATCTTGTTCTAAAATATCATAAGCTTCTTGTGAACCATTTGCAAGGTTGCTTATGCAAAATTCAACCATTGGATTCATAGCTGTCACCTCACTACTTCGTCATGCTACTCTTTTTTTATTCATTCGTCAATGTAGAAGTCTTATTGTGAAATCCATCACAATCATTTATAATTTGAAGTGACATTTAGAGATGAGGGATATAATATGCGAAAGTTAGTATTGTTAGGTGGAGGATATGGTAATATGCGTATTTTACTTCGTTTATTGCCAAATAACTTACCAGATGATGTAGAAATCACATTAATTGACCGAACGCCATTTCATAGTTTAAAGACTGAGTTTTATGCGTTAGCAGCTGGTACAGCTTCTGATCATGAAATTCGAGTAGCATTTCCGGAAAGCGGAAAGTTAACGATAAAGTATGGAGAAGTTTTAGAAATTGATGTAGATAGTAAACAAGTTTTATTAGAAGATGGGCAAGCTGTCGGATACGACGATCTAGTTATAGGTCTAGGGTGTGAAGATAAGTATCATAGTGTACCTGGTGCAGATGAATTTACTTATAGCATTCAGACAATCGGGCGTTCTCGTGATACATACAACAAACTAGGTGGACTTCCTTCAGGTTCAGTAGTTGGGATTGTTGGTGCGGGACTTAGCGGTATTGAGCTTGCAAGTGAACTTCGTGAAAGTCGTCCAGATTTGAGGATCAAACTTTTTGATCGTAGTGAACGTGTATTAAGAGATTTTCCGGAACGATTAAGTAAATACGTGAAAAAATGGTTTGATACTAACGATGTAGAAGTTGTAAGCAACTCAAATATTACAAAGGTAGAGCCAAATAAATTATACAATCATCAAGAAGTTATTCCTGTAGACGTTGTAGTATGGACTGCAGGAATTCAACCTGCTGCACCGGTACGTGCATTACCAGGCGAAAAAGACAAATCGGGTCGTGTCATTTTAACACAGTATCATGATTTACCAAGCTACGAAAATGTATTTGTCGTAGGGGACTGTGCTTCACTTCCTTTTGCACCAAGTGCGCAACTTGCGGAAGAACAAGCAGAACAGATTGTAAAAGTATTGCAAGCACGTTGGAAGGGACAAGCTCTTCCAGAGAACATGCCTGAAATTAAGCTTAAAGGCTTTATGGGCTCTCTTGGTAAAAAACAGGGATTTGCTTACTTAGCAGATATTTCTGTAACAGGTCGTATCGCAAGACTAATGAAATCAGGATTGCTTTGGATGTATAAGCGACACAATGGATAATAGCTTCTCGAAACCTCTGTACTAAAATACTTGGTAAAGTGAGCGATATAATGGAAAAGGTATTATATGTAGGATTTTGGATCTGTTCTCTCATTGATTGTCACCCAAAGGGACATTTTAACCCGAAGGATGTAACTAAGCTATTAGATGTAATACCTACTCATTATCAAGCATTTGAACCAGAGTACAGAGGAAATCCTAGAGAACTTATTCCAGGAACATCTCTCCGTGCATCATGGATTTATCAAATAGGTGGGAAATATAGTTCAAGTCCATATCTATTTTTTGAACAACTTATCGATCAAATATTAAAAGTAGTGCTTACGGATACAAATTTAAATAAAATCAATGAGCTAAAGAAACAATACAATTTTACATGTGAGTTACACATGCATCATTTTACCGATTCTGAATTGATCAATTCATTAATAGTTCCGGAAGAAATAATTATAGCTCTAGCAGAAGTAAAAGGACATATGGCTTTACACCACCATAAAAACCCGCTATAGAATATGGTGCATATCACTACAAGAGAATATTTGAACTTTAAAAAGCTTCGAAGCGTTGGTAGTATCAACACTTCGAAGCTTTAAAATTTATGAGTTGGTGAATCGATCTATAAATCTATTGCTATTCTTTTTCACTAACATAGCCATACTTCTCAAGGGCTGCATATACTGGTTTTAATTGAATATATCCTTCACCAATGATTTCTTCATTGAGCATAACAAGAGGGTAGAAAAATTCGTCATCAGCAATTCTATTAGCAATGGTTTGATGTTTTTCATTCTCAATTGGCTTTTCAATATCGATATAAGTGAATGTTACTTGGTGATTTGGAAATTTTCTATCGATTGCAGCTTGTAGCCATTCGTATGTATCCTTAGAGGATGGTGCATTTACGCAACTTGCACATATTATATCAGCACCGAAGATTTCTATGTTAATTGCTTGAGTTGTCATATGAACAGTTCTCCTTCGAATTCTTTATTGGATTTTTTTCTTACTTCACATTATAATGATTATAGCGAAAGGAGTCGATAGATATGACAGATACAATAAATGAACAAGTACAAGAAGTTTTAGATAAATTACGCCCATTTTTACTTCGTGATGGGGGAGACTGTGAGCTTGTAGACGTTGAAGACGGTATTGTTAAACTACGCCTTTTAGGAGCTTGCGGAAGCTGCCCAAGTTCAACGATTACATTAAAAGCAGGTATTGAACGTGCACTATTGGAAGAAGTTCCAGGTGTAGTAGAAGTAGAACAAGTATTTTAATAAGACATGTTAAAAAGAAGCCTTACTTCAAGGCTTCTTTTTCTTTGTTCTCACGTATTTCTTGCCAGCGTTCTTTTGCCATTTCAATTACTTTTGGTTCGATAGATGTACTTTGTTTTTCAATCACTTTTGAAAAATATCGTGTAGCATATTCGATATCACCAATTCTTCGAGATAATTCTGCTATTAAATAGAGCACACGAGTTTCTGACATTTGTGTGCCATTATAATCATCGTTTGAATATGAATCGGCATATCGATCACGTGCTATCTTCAGGAAACGCTGCTCTTGCTCATGATTTTGTAGAAGACGGTATAACCAAGCAGTTCTAAGTGCCAAACCTGCTATATTAATAAATTTTTCTTTTTTTAAGGTACCGCAGTGTATTCCAAGTTTATATGCCATGATTCCTTCTGTCAAAGTTCTTTCCTCTCCAAAAGAGTGGGGAACCCATTTATTAGCAACCTCTGTTTGAATAATTTCTTTTACTCCAGGGGCAAAGTATTTTGTATAATCTTCTGTAAAAGAAAAACCACAATGCTCACAAACAAAAATATTATAGAGGAGTGGATTCACTTCCTTATTTTGATAAATAGGTTGAAAGTCCGTTTCATGACTTTCTACTTTAATAAATTTTGAGCGTACTTTTGTAGATTTAAATTTCTTTTTGCAGTGTAAACATTCTATATCTTTTTGATAATACGGAGTAATTTCCATGATGTTTCCTCTTTTCGCTCATGACTTAAGTAGTTCTATTATACTGCATTTATTGGCTTGTTGAATAGTTCTATTATACTTTATTTGCTTACGAAATGCGATGTAATTCTTCAAGCGGTTTTCCTTGTCTAGATAGTAAAAACATTGATATGATAGAGAATAGGAAGGAAAGGTGATTCAGATGGCAGAAGTAGTAATATTATCTGAAGCGGCAGCTTACCGCGTAAAGGAAATGATGAAGCATAACGGAGAAGAAGGATCTTTGCTTCGTATTGCAGTTAATGGTGGTGGATGTAGCGGTCTTTCTTACGGAATGGGTTTTGAAAAGGATAAAACGGAAGAAGATATAGAGCTACATCAGCATGGTATTGATATTGTTGTCTCACCAGAAGATGCTTCTATCTTAAATGGTACTTCAATAGATTATAAAGAATCACTAATGGGTGGTGGGTTTACCATCGAAAACCCGAATGCTATCGCATCTTGTGGATGTGGTTCGTCGTTTAGAACTGCTAAAAAAGAAGGAACACCTGAGAACTGTTAATTTAAGCAGGGAGCATTTTCTTACAGGAGAAAATGCTCTCAGATAGAAGACAATAGGCAGTTGATTAATTGCTCTCATTCTTATTTTGATTTTTTGATATGATTTTCTATTAACTCAAGATGATCTTTCTTTTATTGGTTTGGAAAAGCGTCCGCTCGACTCCTGCGGGAAAAGCGAGACAGGCGAGACCCTGCAGAAGCGTCTTAGAGGAAGGCAATCTAAGTTCGCCGCGTCCTGCGGCAACGATTGCATGACCAACATCCTGTTGCCCCAAGCGGCTCGGCGCTCGCCCGCGGAAAGCGAGCGGTAAGCTTAGGAAAAACTGCTATCCAATATATAAATAAATTCGAGTCTGTCTAAAGTTTCGGAGCATTTTCTTACAGGAGAAAATGCTCTTTTTTAAATGTTAATTTTCAGTAAATTCTCAAATTTACAATAAGGTAACAATGTATTGAAATAGTGTGCTAAAAGGTCTAATATAGGAATTAAGAGTTTTTTTGTCGGAAACTAGACAAAAGTAAAGAATTTCTTGATGTATAATCAGAAGTATCTTATAAAAAATATATTAAAGGTGGTTGCGATCTTCGTGAAAAGACCAACAATTCTAGTATTAGGTGCAGGTTATGGTGGATTATCTACTGTAGTTAACCTTCAGAAATTAGTAGGTACAGATGAAGCAGATATTATACTTGTAAATAAAAATGATTACCATTATGAGTCAACATGGTTACATGAAGCTTCTGCTGGTACTCTTCGTCCAGATCAAGTTCGTTATGATGTAAAGGATGTTATCAACTCAAGCAAAGTAAACTTTGTAAAAGCTACAGTTGATGGTATTGACGTTAATTCGAAAAAAGTTACAACTAGCGCTGGTGAGTATACATATGATTACTTAGTAATCGGTTTAGGCTTTGAAGGAGAAACTTTCGGAATTCCTGGCTTAGATAAGTATGCTCTTTCCATTGCCAATGTAAATGCTGCTCGCCAAATTCGTGATCACATTGAATATCAGTTTGCTACATGGTCAACAGAAGAAGTGCATGATGATACACGCTTAACGATTGTTGTAGGTGGAGCTGGATTCTCTGGAATCGAATTTTTAGGTGAATTAGGAAATCGTATTCCTGAACTTTGTAAAGAATATGATGTACCAAAAGAAAAAGTCCGCGTAGTTTGTGTTGAAGCTGCTCCAATGGTACTTCCAGGATTTGATCCTGAATTAGTAGAATATGCAGTAAGACAATTAGAGGCAAAAGGAATTGAATTCTCTATTGGTACACCAGTCGTAGAAGCAACTCCTGAAGGCGTTAAGATTAAAAAAGGCGAAGAAGAATTTGAATTCATCAAAGCTGGTACTGTTGTATGGGCTGCTGGAGTTCGAGGAAATCGCTTAATCGAATCATCAGGAATTGAAAACATGCGCGCACGCGTAAAAGTAGAGAAAGATATGCGTGCTCCTGGTTTCCCAGATGTATTTATAGTTGGGGACTGTGCTCTTCTTATCAATGAAGAGATTAACCGTCCATACCCACCAACAGCACAAATTGCAATGCAACAAGCTGTTACTATCGCGAAAAATATTGTATCGCTTATCAAAGGGAATGATACAGAAGAGTTCGTTCCAGCTCTTAAAGGAACAGTATGTTCACTTGGTGAGCACGACGCAATTGGTGATGTAATGGGTAGAAAACTAACTGGTACAAAAGCTTCTATTATGAAAAAAGTAATTGATAACCGCGCACTATACATGATCGGTGGAATTCCACTTGTAATGAAAAAAGGTAAATTTACTTTATAATATCATTTGATTTCGATGAGCTCTCACTGTATGTATAATTACAGTGAGAGCTTTTTTAAAGGAGATTTTTTTATGGCAAGAGAGGATAGAGGAAATATTTGGTTGGGTGTTGCAGGTATAGTAGTTAATGATAAAGGGGAATGGTTAGTTGTAAAGAAAAGATATGGAGGTCTTCATGGTCGATGGTCTTTTCCTGCGGGTTTTGTAAACAAAGATGAAACAGTAGATGAAGCTGTTCGAAGAGAGGTGAAAGAAGAAACTGGTGTAGATTGTACTGTTCGGAAGATGGTTGGCTTTAGAAGTGGTGTTATTCATCATAAAATAAGCGATAATATGGCCATTTTTTTATTGATACCGAATGAGAAAGAACCGATTTTACAGGCTCAGCTTTCTGAACTATATGAAGTAAAGTGGATTCATCCAAATGAATTAGTAGTAGATAAAGACGCATCCGTGATGATTCATGAGCTAGCATCAAAAAAAGTAGAAGATGGGTTTAATACCATTGAAGGGATTAATCCTGGTGATGTATTTGGTTATAGTAGCTACAAGCTATTTTTTTAGTAGCTATTGTCCAAAAAAATATTTGTTTTTATTTACAACATATTAGTTATATGGTATATTATCTGAATATTAAGAATAGATAATGTTAGGAGGCGATTCAAATGAAGAAATTTAAAAAAGAAGGAAATTCCAACCATTGTCCATACTGTAAGGGAGAAGGCTATTTTCAATTGAGACTAGGTGGTTCTGAAACCTGCGGGCGTTGTAATGGATCGGGAAAAAAATGAATGAAATTTATGACAAATGAGTGAATACGCAGATGTACATTGAATACTAGCCTCCGTTAAGGTAAACTATTTAGAGATACTACGGAGGTAATAGATTATGCAAGATTTTATGCTAGTACAAATGATACTCTCGGTTCTTATATTTTTTGTCATGTTTTTCGGAATCGCCTTTTTAGTAAACATGCTATTACGAATGACTTGGTTTGTGGCATTTTTATATCCACTTGTTGTTGTATTCATTATTGATGAAGTAGGATTTTTTGATTACTTTACAAAAGCAGGAGAAGCGTTTTCTGCGTTGGGAAATAAAATAATCTCACTCCATACAGCAGATATTATTATTTTATCTAGTGGTTTAGCGGGAGCAATTGCTGCAGGTTTTGTTATTAAATATCTTCGAAAAAATGGATATCAAATGTTTTAATTGGAGGATGACCTGTAAAATAGGTCATCCTTTATATTTTGCTTAGAGACCTGTCTCTTTCATATTTAATAGACCCTGCGGAGTTTCAGAAGTAGCGAGCAGCAGCTCAGCAAATACGGTTTTTTCAAGTTCAAATATTAATACTGTCCTCTTTTACATCTTCATATATCTACAATGAAGATTAATGTAACCACAAATAAAAAACCACTATCGTATCCAACGATAGTGGTTGCTTTTTGCTCTTCTTGTGTAGAACTTGTTTACGTTTATGAATATCCATCTTTAATTATTCAAAGGTGTTGTAAATGAAAATCGAGATCAATATACCAGTAAGTGCACCCATGAAAACTTCCATTGGTTTGTGTCCTAAAAGGGTTTTTAATTCGATTATTTTCTCTTCATTCTTCTTATTTGCCCATCCCTTTGTTTGCTCAACAAATAACTGGAAATCCACTCTCATTTGATTGATCATTATTGCTTGTTGTCCTGCTTGAAAACGAACGCCAGTTGCATCAAACATAACGATAACAGCAAATACTGTGGAGACTGCAAATATTGGAGAATCTAGCCCCGTTTCATAAGCAATTGCAGTGCAAAGGGAAGTTACAGCAGCTGAGTGAGAACTAGGCATTCCACCGGTAGAAGTAAATAACTTCCAATCTATTTTCTTTGTTATTAAAAAATGTATTGGAATTTTAACAAATTGAGCAAAGAAAATGGAAAAAAGTGCAGCCAATAATGGAGTGTTCTGGAGGATTGCCAAAGTAGACACCGCCTTTCTTCTAAACATTAAGTAAGACTAGTATAACACATTCAAACAATTCGAAAAATGTAAGTACTTCCTATATAATAAAAATGTATCCGAATTATTAGGAGGAAAAATAATGATCATTAGTACGAACGCTGTTTTATTTGAGGAAGTTCAATCAGAAACCTTAGTAGTAGCAGTTTCCAAGAATGTAGAAAATATAAGCAATTGGAGCGACTTTTTAGAGAGCTTCGGCTCACATATTACGGACTGGATCAAAAGTGGAGACATATCTTCTGAGCTTAAAAAAGTTGTAAAAGTTCCTGTTGCAGGCAAAGACGGTGTCAAAAGAATTCTATTTGTTGGAATTGGAGATCGTAAGCAGCTAACTCAAGACAAACTTCGTCAAGTCTTTGGACTTGTTGGTAAGGAGCTTTTATCGAGTAAGCCAGAATCATTAGCAATTTGGATACCTTCTTTCGCAAATGAATCGATTTTAGATGCGGATATTGCATACTTGGCAGCAGAGGGAATTGGAATGGGTTCTTTTACATTTGAAGGATATAAAACAACCACAAATGTACCAGATTATTATTTGCCAGCTATTGAGCTTTTAACGCAGGAAGAGTCGGATGAAGTTGTATCATACTTTGAAATAGGTTCTATTTATGCGGATGCTGTTAATGAGGCGAGAATATTAGTGAATACTCCTGGTAATGTTCTTACTTCTACTCAGTTAGGCGAATATGCAAGAGAACTTGGCAATACATATGACTTTGAAACAGAGATCTTAGGTAAAAAAGAAATAGAAGAGCTTGGCATGGGTGCACTTCTCGCAGTCAACCAAGGTTCTGTAGAAGAGCCTCGATTAATTGTATTGAAATATCAAGCTACTGAAGAATGGGAAGATGTAGTTGCTTTAGTTGGTAAGGGAATTACATTTGATACTGGTGGTTATTCGATAAAAACAAAAACAGGTATTGTTGGAATGAAAGGCGACATGGGTGGTGCTGCTGCAGTACTAGGAGCTATGCAAATAATAGGAGAGCTTCGTCCAAATAAGAACGTTATTGCTGTTATTGCTTCTACAGATAATATGATTTCTGGCAATGCGTTCAAACCAGATGATGTGATCACGTCCATGAGTGGTAAAACAATTGAAATTTTAAATACAGATGCTGAAGGTCGATTAGTTTTAGCAGATGCAGTAACCTATGCAAAACAACAAGGTGCAAATTATATTGTAGATGTGGCGACATTAACAGGTGGAGTAATTACAGCACTTGGGTACGATAAGACAGGTGCACTTACAAATGATGAAGCGTTTTTTGAAACGTTTATGGAATCCTCTATTGAAACAGGTGAATTTACATGGAGATTACCATTAACTGAAAATGATAAAAAACGAATTCGTAAGAGCGATGTAGCAGACTTAAATAATTCACCAGGTGGAGATGGCCATATGATTTTTGGTGGTGGATTTGTAGGAGAGTTTGTAGAGGATACACCATGGATTCATTTAGATATCGCTGGTACTTCCGATACAAAGTCTGCACATGATCTAGGTCCAAAAGGTGGGACTGGTGTAATGGTTCGTACACTTGCTACATTAATTGAGAGAATGGCGGAGGAAGAATAGGCAAAGCACTCAGCCAGGAAAACCCCAAACGCATACACTGAGATGAAAGGAGGAGCAGCATGGTAAGATTTCATCGAGGTGGTTTTGGGGGTCCATTTTTTGGTGGCTTTGGAGGTCCATTACTAGGAGGCTTTTTTGGAGGACTACTCGGTTCTTCGCTAGGTTATGGTTTTGGGGGGTATAGACAGCCTTATTATCCATATCCTTACTATCCATATCCATATTCATATCCGTATTATCCATATCCTTATTATGGTGGTTATTAATAAAAAAATAAGCTTTTGCAAACGCAAAGTATTGCGTATTGCAAAAGCTTTTCTTGTTTCTATTGATTTTCTCTTCTTTTCTTTACTACTTCTGCAAGATCATCACGTACTGATTTATCCCATAATTTTATCCCGGATAAATAAGCTGCTCTACCCATCATATGACCACCAACAGGACCTGTTATGAAAAGAAAGACTATTCCAAGTAGTATACGGGAGTTAAAATGACCCTCATTGAGCCAAAAGTGAAAGAACACACCAAGTAGAATGCTCATAACCCCTAGTGTCGCACTCTTAGAAGCCGCATGTGCACGTGAATAGGTGTCGGGAAGCCGTATTAAACCTATAGCAGTAACTAGTATAAAGATTGTTCCGAAAGATATGGTAGCGATAATTAGAATATTAGCTATTACGGTCACGTTGAATGATTACTCCCTTCTCCGTGAATTTTGAAAAAGCAACTGTACCTATGAATGAAAGGATTGCTAAGAGTAATATAACCTCTAAGAAAAAGCCAGTATCAAAAAGAATGGAAATAAGCCCTATCAATGAAATCAATCCAACTCCAATTGCATCTAATGCGATTACACGGTCTGGTGTAGTCGGCCCTTTCACTAGGCGATATAAAAAGCCTAAAAGCGATAGACTTATCAAGACAACAATAACCCATAGAAAGGTTGTCATGATCTGCTCACCTCCAATATTGCTTTTTCAAACGTATTTTGTATTGATTGGATTGCTTCATCTATATCCTCAAAGTCAAGTGAGTGAATATATAAGGTTTTATTGTCATCCGAAATATCAATTACAATTGTTCCTGGTGTTAGTGTAATGAGACTCGATAATAGTGTTATTTCCCAATCCTTTTCAAGAACAGTGGGCATCGCAAAGATTGCAGGTCGTATAGGCATCTTTGGTTTAATAATTAGCATTAAAACAGAAAAGTTAGATAGCGTTAACTCTTTAAGGAATAATAGAGTAAGTTTAATAACTGCCCAAACTTTGTCTAAATAGAATCTGGTACTAAATGATTTACGAACCATAAATAACATTAGCAAACCTAAAATATATCCTACGATAAATGTGGAAGGTTTAAATGACACAGATAAGAACATCCACGTTACTGCTATAAATACATTCAACAAAATTTGAAATGGCATTATTTCAACCCTCCAAACACAGCATCCGTATAGACGGAAGGATCTAGTAAAACTGTTGAGGCATCTGTCATAAACGGTACAAGGTATTCGGAACCAACACCATAAAATACTGTTATAGCAACTAAAGTAATCGCCGGAAACAATAACTGTCGGTATGTTTTTGGACTAATTGTATGTAATCCAACTTTATCTTCACCCCAGAATGCATAGATAAAGATTCGGATAGCAGAAAGTAAAACAATTAAGCTTGATGCAAGAATAAATATACTTTGCCAAATATATTCTCCTTCAAATCCACCTTGTACAACTAGAAGTTTGCCGATAAATCCACTTAATGGAGGGATACCTGCTAGACCAAATGCTGCTATCAAATAACTCCAGGCCAGTGCTGGATAGCGCTTCATAAGACCACCCATTTTTCTTAAATCGGATGTGCCTGTTATTTTAATAATAATCCCAATCAATAAAAACAAGGCACCTTTAATGAGGATGTCATGTATTAAATAAAATACGGAACCAAGCATTCCACTTTTGTTCATAATAGATGCACCAAACAAGATAACACCTACTGCAATGACAATATTATAAATAATGATTTGTTTCAAATCGAAATATGCTAGAGCGCCAACACATCCTGCAATGATCGTGATAATCGAAATGACCATGAGTAATTCATGTGTATATCCAATATCAGTTGTAAAGAACAATGTATAGGTACGCATGATAGCATATACGCCTACCTTTGTTAGTAGTGCTCCGAACAGCGCCAAGACGGGAACAGGTGGAGCAGCGTATGAACCAGGAAGCCAGAAGAATAATGGAAAGATAGCTCCTTTAATACCGAATACTATCAAAAATAGTACAGCTATTACTGTTACTATTCCTGATTGTCCTATCTCCGATAGTTTTATAGAAATGTCAGCCATATTAAGTGTTCCAACTACAGAGTACAAGTAACCAACAGTAATAACAAATAAAGAAGAGGAAACGATATTAACTAGTATGTACTTAATAGATTCTCTTAACTGAACTTTTTCCCCACCTAATACGATCAAGACATAGGAGGACATAAGCAATACTTCAAAGAAAACGAACATATTGAAAATATCTCCCGTTGTGAATGCACCATTCACACCTGTCAACATGAACATGATCGCTGGATAATAAAAAGCTTTTTCACGATCTTCACCAATGGAAGTGTAGCTATACCATACAACGAAAATAGCGATGAGTAGGGAAGACAGGACCAATAAAACCGATATCATATCAGAAACCATTGTGATTCCAAACGGAGGTGCCCAACTACCAAGCGTAACTGTTTGAACACCATCTGTTTTTACTTTTACTAATAGGACGATAGCTGAAGCTAGTGCCAATAAAAGTCCAATCATTACCGTAATTCGCTGTGCTTTGACTTTTTTCGGGAAAAACAACAAAATGGCTGCAAAAAGGAACGGGATGAGGACCGGAAATAATAATAAATTAATCATTGTCTTCTGTTCCTTTCATTAAATCCATATTGTCTGTACCTAGCTCTTTATAGGTTCGATAAGCTAATACTAAAGAAAATGCGGTAACACCAAAGCTAATAACGATAGCTGTAAGTATTAAAGCTTGGGGAAGTGGATCAACATAATCTGTTACCCCATCAGCTAAAACAGGAGCAGCTTTTCCATTTAACCCGCCCATTGTTATAAGTAAGAGATGTGTTCCATGACTTAGCAAGCCCGTTCCGATAATAATTCGGAGTAAGCTTCTAGAAAGTATTAAATAAATGGCTGCCATGAATAGAAAGCCGATTAAAATGGACATTAATATTTCCATTATTCATCTCCTCCTATCATTTGAATGATTGTCATCGTTACTCCGACTACAACTAAGTATACGCCTGTATCGAAAAACATTGCTGTATGGATCGACGTTTCACCAAGTAAAGGTAAATTAAAATAATCATAGGCATGTGTAAAAAATGGCACATTAAAGAATATAGAACCAGCGGCAGTTGCTAACGAAATTAATAAGCCGGTTGCAGTAAGAACCGTATAGTTTATCGGAAGCATCTCTTTTACTGTTTTCAAGTCGAAAGCTAATAATAATAAAACAATAGCACTAGACATCAACAATCCGCCGACAAATCCTCCACCAGGAGTATAATGTCCTGCAAAAAAGATATGAATGGAGAAGAGAAAAATAATGAAAAATACTACTTTCGTGGTCGTTTGAATAATTAAATCATTCGTTTTCAACTTTTTCTATCTCCTTTCTTTTTTGCTAGACGCAGTGTAATCATTCCTATAATTCCTAATGAAGCAATTGTTAACACACTTATTTCAAATAAAGTATCAAATCCACGGTAATCTACTAAAATAACGTTTACGATATTTCCGCCACCAGCTTCTGAGTAAACAGTTTCCTTATAATAATCTGCTATAGAAGGAATAAGCTTTTGTGAATGAGAAGAGATAGCGATCAATGTAACCATTACACCAACTCCAAGAGCAATAAGGAAGTTTCCAAGTCGGAAGCCTCTATCTTCTTTTCCTTTTTCATGCTTGTCCATTTTAGGCAAATGATAAAATGCCCCTAAAAATAATGCTACTGAAACTGTTTCAATTACTAATTGTGTTAAAGCAAGATCAGGAGCCTTAAAGATGATGTAGAATAAAGCAACCGTGTATCCTACTGCTCCAAGTGCAATTATCGCTGTAAGTCTTGATTTCGTAACCAAAATTGTAACAGTTCCAACGATTAATATAATTGAAATAAGTATCTCAAAGAAACGAATAGGTGCTAAGTTTTCAAAACTAATTACAAATGCATCCTTAAACCACATTGTACCAGCGAGTAATACGATGATCGCAGCAAACATAAAGACAAAATAAGAACGAAAAGAACCTGTCATATACATGGATGAAAAGCGATGAGCTCCTCCATCTGCAAGTCGCATTATTCCGTCATACATATTGTTTAAAGTGAATTTTGATGGCAACTTTTCGTAAACTGGAGTCCATTTTGGTAAGGTTTTATAGAATAAGAAACCTACTAAAAAGATACCAAGTGTCATGTATAAGGCAGGCGAGTTAAAACCATGCCAAGCTTTTATTGTAAAGGCTACTTCCGCAGGAACTTTGTATGCTAAAGGTTGAATAGCAGCTACCGCCGGTTTAATAAACGTAGTACCAATAAAATTTGGAACAAAGAAAATAACTATAACAAGAGTTGCTAGTATACCTGGTGAAACTAGCATTCCAATTGGAGCTTCGTGAGCTGCTTTAGGTAATTGTTCCGGTTTATGTTTCCCACGGAATGTATGAAAAACAAAATAAAGACTATAAACAAATGTAAATACACTAGCGATCCATGCGATAATTGGAATCAATATGCCCCAAGTATCGAATGCATACAGGTCGAAATGCTGTAACTCTAATGTAGCGTCCAAGAACATTTCCTTGCTTAAAAATCCATTAAAAGGTGGTACTCCTGCCATTGATAAGCTCCCGATTAATGCAATCGTAAAGCTGATTGGCATTAAACTCATGAGTCCACCAAGTTTTCGGATATCTCTTGTACCTGTTTCATGATCAATAATACCTGCAATCATGAATAAGCTACCTTTAAATGTAGCGTGATTAATTAGATGGAAGATCGCCGCAAAGGTTGCAAATGTAAATGTAGCAACTAAGTCACCCGTAACATGATAAGCGACAGAACCGATTCCAAGTAAAGACATGATTAGACCAAGTTGACTGACAGTTGAAAAAGCAAGAATCGCTTTTAGATCTGTTTGTTTGACAGCAAAGAAGGAACCCCATAATAATGTGATGATACCCACTCCGGTAACAAGCCATATCCATACTTCGGATAGAGCAAAGATCGGAGTAAATCTTGCTACCAAATATAATCCTGCTTTTACCATCGTAGCAGAATGCAGATACGCACTGACAGGTGTTGGTGCTTCCATTGCATCAGGTAACCAAATATAAAATGGGAACTGAGCTGACTTTGTAAATGCCCCAAGTAAAACGAGTACAAGTGCCCAAACAAATAGATCCTGACTAGCTAGAGCAGGTGCTTGTTCAATTAGCTCACGAATTGAAAATGTTTCTCCGATAATGCCAAGAATCAAGAAGCCTCCTAGCATCATTAATCCACCGAAAACAGTAATCATCATGGATTTAAGAGCACCAAATCGAGAACGATCTTTCGTATACCAATATCCAATAAGAAGAAAAGAAGATATGGACGTTAATTCCCAAAAGAAATACAAACTTATTAGATGATCTGACTGAACAACTCCGAGCATAGCAGTCATAAACATTAATAAATAAACGTAAAAATTGCCAAGCTTTTCTTTTTTCTTATTCATATAAAAGATGGAGTATAGAACAACAAGTGCCCCTATTCCTGTAATTAACAACGAAAAAAGCAAGCTTAATCCGTCTAAATAAGAGATAAAGGATATCTCGAGTGACGGTATCCAAGGGAGCTCCTCCATATAAGTGGATCCCTTCATAATAGAAGGTATGTAGGTTGCATAAAAACAAACAAGTGCAACGGGTACAAGTAATACAAACCAGCCGGTATGTATAGTAGGAACCCTTTTAAATAACAAAGGGATCACAAGTGCAACAATGACGGGTGCGAATATTGCAAAAACTAAGGACAAAGGAATCCTCCTTTCCAAGCTATGTATTTAAAATGCATCCCTAAAATTATAACGTAAAAGTATAGTAATTGCATTGATGAAAAATAGATATCTACTTGCAGAATATACCTTTTCTTCGATATGATACAAAAGTATGGATACTAGAATAAGAGGAGAAGCTATGAAGAACCCATATGTGTTTGGATTTTTACCACTCATCACTATTTTGTTATTTAGTTTATCTTTTTCTATTTTTACAATGAACAAAGCGATAGATCTTTTTAAAGTAATTGGTGTTTATAGTGGAATGAGAGAGTTTTTATCCGATTTGGAATTGAAACTGTTCTTAGTTATTATCCTAGCACTTATTTATTTTATGCTTTTTTCTGCACTTAAGTTGATTGCTGAAACAATACATGAGATTGGGATGTTGTTTTTCTCAAAAGATTTAGAAGGTAAGACTATTTCTCAAGCACGTGGTGGATACGTCATTTTTTTTATTGGATCATTTATTTCAGCAATCGGTTTTCAATCTCTTCAAATATTGCTCATCATTTTTTTAGCTACAGCTTTTGTTTATTTTGTATATGTCATTTTCAAATTAAGCAGTTCAATGAGCATGATGGGGACGGTAGGGTTAATAATGTTCGAGTTTATGGTATGGAGTCTATTTTTAACATTAGTCATCTATGTGACGATTAAACTTTATAATGGAATAGTGGCAAGTTTACCATTTTTATAATTGTCACAAAATCGCTAGTTTATGAGGAATTAAACGGCAGAACGAGACCAATTCATTCTTTACCGAGACCAATTGAAGCCAATTGAAGACTAATTAGCAAGAAACCGAGACCAAATCACAAAAGAAGAGTCATCTCCATTTGGAGATGACTCTTTTCTATTTCTCTCTCATAATTTTGTTAAAAATAGAATGATGAATTTTTCTAGATTCGATTGATTTCATATTTTTAGGCATGTCATAGCCAATCCATACTGCTGAGGTATATGTATCTGTTAACCCAGCAATCCAGTAATCATAATAGTCATTCGTAGTTCCAGTTTTAGCGCCAACGTAGGTAGATGGAATAGAGATTCCTTTTCCCGTTCCATTTTGCACTACGTCGGAAAGTAATCCTCTCATAGTTTGAATTGTTTTAGGAGACCAAACCTCTGTTTTTTCTTCATTCCATTCATATAAAATGTTTCCCTTTTTATCTGTAACTTTTCGAATGGCACGAGCAGGCTTATACATACCATCTATAAAGCTACTATAAGCATCAGCCATTTCTAATACTGTAACGCCATGTGTTAATCCACCAAGTGCGGCAGCATAAGTATGATCTTCATTCGTTAAATGATTAAATTGGAATGGCTCTAGTTTTGCAAATGCATTATCTATTCCAACGGTTTCTAATAACCGTACTGCAGGAGTATTGTGACTGAAGCGAAAAGCTTGCTTAATCGTTACATTCCCGTAAAGTGCGCCTCCATAGTTTTGAGGACAGTATGAGCCAATACAAAGTTTACCGCCATTTATTGAGTTATTAGAAGTTAATGTAGTTGTTTCAAAAACTGGTGCGTACACAAGTAATGATTTTAATGCTGATCCTGGTTGTCTAACCGCTTGATACGCACGATGAAAATCAAATTTTTTATACTCTTTACCTCCGTATAAACTGATGATTTCTCGTGTTTCGTTATTAATGACAACCGATGCAGCCTGTAAATCAGGCGTTTTAACTAATAGTTTATTTACGTACTTTTCATCGTCTAGTTGTTTCGACGGATCAAGAGCTGTATAAATTGTCACTCCTTGAGCTATCACATCATTCACTTTAGTTTGCAGTTCATTTTCTAAAAAGAGCTTTTGCTGTTCATTTTGGGCAGTTGCTATTTTCTCGGTAAAACCTTCTTTTGATGCAACTAAATTCTTCAACTCTTCTAAAACATAAGTGCTATAGGTAGGGTACAGCTGTTTTTTTGTTTTTGTCTTCAGGACGATTGGTTCAGCCTT
Source organism: Bacillus sp. Cr_A10 (assembly GCF_029222665.1). Lineage (NCBI taxonomy): Bacteria > Bacillati > Bacillota > Bacilli > Caryophanales > Bacillaceae > Bacillus > Bacillus sp. Cr_A10. Next base: position 19,201 of record NZ_JARHXR010000002.1, on the reverse strand, counting down.
TATTGCTTCTCCACTTTCCTTTGGTATTTTTCCGTTTTTCACTAGGACATCTATAAGTAATTCCTGTCTTTTCTTTGTTGCATCAAAATTATCTATAGGATCGTAGATTGTTGGATTGTTTGGAATCGCACTAATAAAGGCAAGTTCTGCATCTGATAATTCGTGTAATGGTCTTCCAAAATAATAAGTTGCAGCAGCTCCAATACCGTAGACCTGATTACTAAAATATATTTCATTTAAATAATTCGTTAATATTTCATCTTTTGTTGCTTGCTTTTCCATTTCATATGCATAAATAAGCTCCGTCACTTTTCGTTCATACGTTTTCTCTGTAGATAAATATCGTATTCTTACTAATTGTTGCGTAATTGTACTAGCACCTTGTTCTTTTGCATTGGCAGAAGCATTGGCAAAAACAGCTCGGAATATTGCGCTAAAATTAAATCCAATATGATTGTAAAATTCTACATCCTCGCTTTGAATGAACAACTCTTGTACAAATAAAGGTATTGACTCAAGCGGTAGGGGATCTCTCCATTCTACGTAATCCTCTGAAAAGATTTGTTCATTTTCGTCTAACAATACAACTGGTGAAGACAGGGGAGGGGTTGATAATTGAATGGATTGTTTTAAATCATCTTGAAAAGAAGACGCTGACAATATTTCTGTATGGATAAAGGATGTCAACATCCATATTAAAGGGAAACATAATAAAATAAGGAGAAACCCTATTACTTGTCGCATTTGTTGCACTCCAGTTCCTATAATCTAATAAAAAGAATAGCACACTTTCTATTCGAAAGTGTGCTCATTTTTAATTTGTTTGTTTAGCGTGAAGCTCTTCTTCCAATAAAACATCTTCAAAGTCTTGAACTGGTTTTTTTCTCGCAAAGTAGATGATTAAATAGCCACATAAAAACAGTGACCCTGTTACATAGAAAACGGAAGATATACCAATGTATCCACTGATGAATCCACCAAACATCGGACCAATTATATTGCCTAAAAAGCGGAAGCTTGTGTTATAGCCCATTAGTTCACCTTGTACTTCAATAGGGGCTTCTCTTCTTATCAAGGCAGTTGTAACAGGTATCAACCCACCTGACGCAATACCAAAAAGGAAGCGTAGTATGATTAATTGCCATAAATCCGTTACCCATGCTTGTGGGACAATGAAAATTAAGGCCAATATCAGCAAAACAGATAATATTTTTTCGTATCCGTGGGTATCCCCTAGTTTTCCCCATGTTCTAGCAAATAGCAAACTGCCGACTCCTGTAGCACTGAAGGTGACTCCTGCAAGTAGTGCAACTTCAGTTGAATTGGTCAGATGCGATACATATAAGGACAAAAGAGGCTGGATACTAAACAAACCTATTTGTATAAGAGAAGTAATCATTAAAACGTTTAATATGAGGCGATGATGAAAAATTCCTGAAATTACTGTTTTTCTAGAATATTCATGATCTCCTTTTTTCTTTTCTCTTCTTATTTCATGTACGCCAAAAATAACGAGTAACGCAGCAATTGATACAGCGCTGGAAGTAATTATAAACGTATATTGAAAGCCGAATGTATCCGCTAGAAATCCTCCGAATATAGGTCCAAATAATGTACCAGAAACACTTCCCATTTGAAGAGTTCCCATTGTTTTACCTGCAATTTTTTTAGGAGTCTGGGAGCTAATAAAAGCCAATGATGTAGGGATGAAACCAGTAACGACTCCCATAAATAATCGAAGAACAAAAAATGCTTCAACAGAGGAAACAAATCCCATTAATAAAACACTGATAGCAATACCGAAGCCATTAATAATTAAAATAGGCTTGTACCCATATTTATCAGCAATTCTTCCCCAAATCGGAGACATTAAAAAGGCCGATACGAATGTTGCCCCGAACACAAGACCAGACCATTTTTGAACATAGGCATCCGAAAAGTCTCCCATTGTGTTGATGTATAAAGATAAAAAGGGCATAATCATTGTCATTGTTCCAGATACTAAAAAGTTAGAAAACCACATAATAATAAAGTTACTTTTTTGTACGCTCATCCAAATCCCTTCTTTCTATTTGTTGCGTACCTTCTCAAAAAAAATAGTTAAGTAATTACTTTATATAAAAACTTTCAAGACTCCAAACACCAGCCACTCAATGTCAAATGTGCAAGCTCGTCGCTGCTAAGTGGCGCTTGTCGCTTTTCTTTTACCCATTATAGGTTATTTTGTGTAGCTAATAAAGTTAGATACTTTGTCACTGAAAATGACTTTTCAATATGTTAGAATTATTTGGGGTGAACAAACTGTGAAAAAAATTATTTTTTTATTATTAATAAGTGTTGTTTTGCTAGTAGGGGCATGCGGTGACAAAAAGGTAGTTAATACAGAAACGGAAAATACAACAACGGAAAATGAAGGAGACAAAATTATGTATCCACAACTTTCATCAGAAGTTGCTTCAAATGAAGCTCTAGTTATTATGAATACATCAAAGGGACCTATTAAAATTAAATTATTCCCTGAACTTGCACCTAAAACGGTTGAAAACTTTTTAACTCACGCTGAAGAGGGCTATTATGATGGTCTTATTTTTCACCGAGTGATCGAAGACTTCATGATTCAAGGGGGAGACCCAACAGGTACTGGTATGGGTGGAGAAAGTATTTACGGTGAAGAATTCGAAGATGAGTTTTCGATGAACCTGTTTAACTTAAGAGGAGCATTATCTATGGCTAATGCTGGACCTAATACAAATGGAAGTCAATTTTTCATTGTACAAGCATCAAGTGCTCAAGCAGAGGCTAAACAATTAGAAGACGGTGGATGGCCAGCAGAAATTGCAGCTGCGTATGAGAAAAATGGCGGAACTCCACACTTAGATCAAAAACATACCGTTTTTGGACAAGTTATAGAAGGTATGGAGATCGTTGACCAAATTGCAGTTGTAGAAAAAGATGAAAATGACAAGCCACTAGAAGACATTACGATAGATTCTATTGAAATCGTACAAAAATAAATAGGGAAGTGTTAAGATGTTGCAGTTTTTACAACTAGGTTTTTTATATTTGTATTTTCCGGAAGATAAGACGGAGTATATTCCAGTGGTTATTGAATTAGTTGTTTTAGTTATTCTATGTATTATTGTTTTTAGATGGTTAAAACGAAAATCGATTAAAGACGCAGCGAAAGCAAAAGAGTTAGAAGAGAGAATTATGCAGGCAAAGAAGGAACAACTGGATAAGTAACTTAATACAAATAAAAAAAGCTATTTATATGGCTGTTTTAGACTGAAGACAAACGCGAAGACTTTCGAGTTTGTCTTCGGTCTTTTTTCTATTACGATAAATATAGATAGATAATATATATTTAGATCGTTGATTTACACTCCAGGCGGACGCTTTCCGCGGGCGGTCCGTGAGCCTCCTCGTCGCAAGCTCCTGCGGGGTCTCACCTGGACACGCTGTTCCCGCTGGAGTCGCCGCCTTCCGTTTCAATCAACTGCTTCCATTAACAATACAATCTACTCCATCTTAGAAAAAACTACTTTCAAGGTGATGTTCTACACTGATAAAAAAAAATTCAATGGATCGGAATGGTAAGAAATGTTACTGATTGATCAAGCAGAACTGCTAGATCATTTAGTGTGTAAACAAAAGGCAGTCATTGATTGTTGGCTTATCTTACAAAAGATCTGTGAATGAATAGAAGGAGTATTGAAGGACAGCAACCTTAAATGGTTTTAATAAATTGTCTATATAGAAGATGAATATAAAATAACAAATGGTATCGAGAGGACAAAAGAATTTTTATAGACGGTTAGTAATATAATAAATCTTTCAAAAGAGGTTTCTTTATCCAATAAAAAATAAAGATAGTAGATATCTGTAAGGAATTGTTTATAAGGCAAGGACCACCACGAAGACTCCTGTGGGAACAGCTTGAGCAGAAGCCCCCGCAGGAACGCAGTAACGAGGAGGCTGAAGCCAAGCCCACGGAAAGCGAAGTGGTGGTCCTTGCCGAATTTAATATACAACTCTATGCACCCAAAATTGAATTTGTCTACAATCTGAATAGCCATAGATGTGGCTGTTTTTTTATTCGTATAATTTAAGAAAGAGCTTTAATAAATCGTGCAACTCCATCTTCTAAAGTTTGTCTTGGACAGGCAACGTTCATTCTTAAAAAGCCTTCTCCCGTTTTCCCGTATTTCGTACCTGGTTCAAGGGCTAACTTACCTTTTGTTAAAAGCAAGTCCATAATCTCTTTTTCTGATAATCCTGTATCTCGATAATCTATCCATAAAAGATAAGTTGCCTCAGGTTTAGACACTTTTATTCCTTTTAACTTGTTCGTTAATTGTTCTACTACATAATCCATATTGGAGGATACAACCTCTAGTAATTCCTCTAGCCAAGGCTCACCATGTTCGTATGCTGCTTGAAAAGCAGTCAGTGAAAATATGTTTAGTTCCATTTGTCCACGTTCTAAGGCTTGATTCTCTAGGATTTTTCTTTTTTGTTGGTCTGGCACTATAATTGTAGCTGCTTGAATTCCCGCTAAGTTAAATGTTTTAGTTGGTGCAAAGAAAGTAATAATATTATTAACATTTTCCGCTACCGAAAGAATGGGTATATGCTTGTTTGGCTTAAAAACTATATCTGCATGGATTTCATCAGATATTATAAGTACATTATATCTTTCACATAGAGCGGCAATTTTAGTTAAATTTTCTTTGGTCCACACTTTTCCACCTGGATTGTGGGGACTACAAAGAATAAAAGCTTTTACACCTGATGATAGCTTTTGCTCAAAGTCATCGAAATTGATTTCAAACGAACTATTTATCTCCATAAGATCACAAGTCTCTACAATACGACCAAGTCGTGTAGGTACATGATTAAATGGTGGGTACACTGGAGAATGTATTAAGATTTTATCTCCTACTTCGGTAAAAGCATCTAATACAGAAGCCATCGCAGGTATTACACCTTGTTGAAAGAATATCCATTTATTTTCTATTTTTAATTGATGTTTTTTATCCAACCATTTTGTAAGTGCGAGTTTTGTTTCTTCTGGAACAATGTTGTATCCAAAAACTGGGTGTTCTAATCTCTTATGTAATGCATCGATAATAGTGGAAGGGATAGCAAAGTCCATATCTGCAATCCACATAGGAAGCACATCGGATGCATCTGGAATGGAATATATTTGTTCTAGCAAATCCCATTTAGTAGAATGTGTATTACGTCTTTCAAAAACGGTAGAAAAATCAGGCAAATTAATTACCCCTTTCAATTTGTAATTATTATGTTATTATAACCCTAACTAATAAAAACTAGTAAGGTGAAAATATATGGACACAATTGAAATGAATCGAAAAGCACTTTGGACATTACAAGAATGGGACCCATTTAATATAGGTGTTGATAGTTATGACGCCGAAGCTGCAGATGTTGTTGCAGATCTTCAAAGTATTGACCATCCTTCTGAGTTGGCCAAAAGAATACAAACCATTTATGAACATTCTTTTGAACAGTGGATACCACTTGAAAAGTGTGTAGAAGTTTCATATAAATTGATTGCATTAAAATATGAAATGAAATGTATTATTTAAGTATAGTTGTTATAGGGAAACAAAAAAAGCTTTCGGTTAAAAAACCGAAAGCTTTTATTCGTTTTGTAAGCCATCTAATAGGTTAGATGCTGGTACTTCTAATGCATTTGAAAGTTTCAATAATGTTTGAACAGATGGTGTTTCACTTCCCGATTCATAAGCCTCTAACTTTGATGCTCCTATAGTAGCCTTATGGGCAAGCTGTTCTAAAGAAATATTGCGTTCTTCCCTCAGTTGACGTAATTGTACGTGAAGTTCTTGTTTCATAGTTACATCCATCCTTTCAAAGAAGTAATAAGTATAACTATATTATAGCACAAACATTTTAGAACAACATTTTTGAGATAGCCTATAAAAAAATTTAGACAAATAATTTCATAATAATTTCATTACTCCCTGAATGAAGACGATAATAATTGCTATTGGAGCGGCAAAACGCACGATAAACCGCCATGTATTCAATAGAAATTGATTTACCTTCAAGTCATTTTGTAGTTCAGATTTGGTAAGGACATAACCCGCAAACAAAGAGATGAACAATGCTCCTAATGGAAGCCCAAAGCTACTTGTAAGAAAGTCCGCAAAATCAAAAATGGACATTCCTAAAATGTGAATATCAGAAAGTATCCCAAAAGACAACGCACTCGGAATACCAATTAGGAAAATTAGAATCCCAAATACCCATGCTGCTCGTTTCCTACGTTCATATTTTGACTTAATACCGATGGATACTACAATCTCTAACATACTGATAGACGAAGTTAACGTAGCAAAAAGCAACAAAACGAAAAATAGTATTAAGAAAAATTGTCCAAATATTATTTGCTCGAAAACAGCAGGTAATATGATGAAAACTAGACCCGGTCCTTCATTTGGTGAGAATCCAAGAGCAAAAACAGCAGGGAAGATAACAATTCCAGCCATAATAGATACACCGATATTGAGAAGTGAGACACTTAGAGCTGAATTGCCTAATCTAGTCTCTTTTGGCAAATAGGATGCATAAGTAATCATTGCGGAAACACCTACGCTTAAGGAGAAAAACGCTTGCCCTAATGCAAGTAGAGCTGTCTCCCATGTGAAATAAGACCAGTCAGGAACGAATAAAAATTTAACTCCTTCCATTGCACCTTCTAAAGTTAAAGAGCGAACTGCTAAAACTAAAAAGAATATTAAAAGAAGAGGCATCATCCATTTACTAGCCTTCTCAATTCCTCCCTGGATTCCACCCGATACAATCCATATTGTTAGAAAGATAAAAGCACCTTGTCCGACTATAACTTCCCATGGATTTGAAATGACACTATTAAACAAATCCTCATAGAAGGTCTCGTTTGTTCCGTTCAAGCTAAATGTAAGAGCTCTTATTAAATAAGATAATATCCATCCCCCAACTACACTATAAAAAGATAGAATAATAATAGAAAAGAAAAACCCAGCCCATCCAATTACAAACCATGGTTTCCTTGGAGCAAGTTTTTTAAAACTAGTCACTGCATCTGCTTGACCTTTTCTTCCTATAATGAATTCTGCTAATAAAATCGGTAGACCAATTAATATAGTACACAAGATAAATAGTAAGACGAATACGCTTCCACCATTCGTTCCGGCCATATATGGAAATTTCCAAATAGCACCTAAGCCAATTGCACTTCCAGCCGCTGCTAATACAAATCCGATTTTAGATCCAAAATGATCCCGCTTTGCCAAGATAATTCCTCCTTTTTTACAACTGTCTTATTGTACATGAGGTTTACAAGAAAATGTAGACAAACAAATGAAACATTCGTGAAATATCTTTCGTATCACCAATACATAGAGAGCGAGGGGGAGCAATGTCTGAAAATGAATTAATCGAGCGAGCGCAGCAAGGAGACATAGCTGCATATACAACGCTTATTCAAAAACATCATCGAACCGTTGAAAAATTTGCTTTTCAATGCGGTGTCAAAGTGAATGATATTCCAGACGTCACTCAGGAAGTGTTTGTAAAGCTATACCGTTTTTTACATCAATTTAAACGTGAGCGATTTACTACTTGGCTCTACAAAATAACTTTAAATGCAACAAGAGACTATTATCGTAAGGAAACGAAAGAAATAGAAAAGGAAAAAAAGCTAAATCATCACAATATGAATAGCTTCACTAAGTCCGCGGAAGATCGTATATTGCTTTTTGAAGAAGATAAGGAGCTGCATCAAGCAATTCAATCGCTGGATATAAAATATCAACATCCAATTATTTTATTTTATTTTCATGATTTATCGTACGAACAAATTGCAGACATATTAAATGTTCCCATAACTACAGTGAAAACAAGATTACTACGAGCTAAAGGCCAACTAAAAAACCTACTTTCAACGAATGGAGGTGCCAAGCATGGACGATAAGCAGCTTGAGGAACGACTGGACTTATTAAAAACTTCATACGATAAAGTTCCGTCTAGTATAGACACGGATGGAATTCTAAATAAAATCGAATTGGAAAAAGTAGAGCCTCTAAGCAAGAATAAAATTACTAAATCAAAATGGCAAAGATTTACCGTATTGGCTGTTAGTTTTGCAAGTACATTAATTATTGGAATACTTGGAGCAACATTTTTATTTGAAGACGAAACGAGACATGGAAAAGAGATACAGAATGAGGAATCGAAAGCTTTTCTAGAAAAATTGAAAAAGAATTATCCGATAGAGAGAGAAAAGCGCCGTGAAATGCTGAACCTATCGGAAGAGGAGTTTTCTCAAATAGACTTTATTAAGTCTGCGGATATGCATTTTCAGCATTACACGGATGATAGGTCTAGCACTTTCATTAATGGAACTATTTTTACCGACTTAGATGAACGGTATGAGGAAATTATGAATAATTTAAAACTTCCTTCTGAAATGGTCAAAGAAATTCACCAAGGAAAAAAATTAACTAAAGAAGAAACAGTAGATTTTTTAAATGAATATTACTTAAAAATCAATAATTTTAGGGAATATGCAAATGAAGAGCTAAATGAGTACAAAGATGAACTATCCATGTATAAAGTAGACGGCCTTTACGATGTAAATAAAATACTTGAAAATGAACGTTTCCTTCCAGAGGAATTTAATAATTTAAGATATATTGCACATAATCAAGGTCTTCAATTAAAAATAATGGAGGATGGAATTGATCTTACTTTTCGTATCGATCTTACACTTACTCCCACATTGTTTTCAGGCAATTTAAATTCAATAGCTGATGGTTATTTACAAATGATGGCATTTGAGCCATTTACTTATGCATGGGAATTAATATATCCGATGAATGATACATTTGTTGTATTGGAGAATATGGAGAACTATTTGCTGGATGAATATATAAACAATAATTTTGGTGACTCCAAAATAGAAACATATTACACGAGTGTGTTTTATTTTTTGGTAAAAGGGACGAAAGAGAATTCAGTTTTCGATAAAAAGGGTATTGTAAAAGAAGAATATAGAGAACTATGGAGATTAATGACTCAAACTAATGGTAACTCCCCATTTCCATATTTATTAATTCCAATAGTCAATGAATTTGAAAAGACAGGATGGACAAAATCTGAAGAATGGAATAATTTCTCATACGCTCATATCGAAGATGCTCTTCACCTTGCGAAAAACGGGGATATAGAAAAATTTATGCCTAATTTAATAACAAAAGATCAAGTTGTGAATCATGATTTTTTACAGCAAATTCATGCACTATATAAATCATTTGCAGCAACTCACGATCAAACAGTATTGAAAGATGCAACGCCGGAAGAGATTGTTGGTCTATATTATTATTGCTCACTGATGGAGGATTATGAAACAAAGTACGAGTTGTATATAAAAGATGATTCGTACGTTCAAATACCAAAAGAAGAATATATGAGTGCTCCAAAACTAAAAATAACAGATATTCGGAAGGAGTTCTCATCGCTACACTTTGAACAACGATCGGATAAAGAGGGATATGTAATCATAACAATGGCTCCGGAACGTACAATTCACTTAGAAGAGCAAGTTGTTGGCTTTAGTATTATCCAAACTGAAAATGGCTGGCGAGCAGCTTTTATGCCTACTCAGTGATTTTTGCTTGCTCTCTTTCTATTATGTTATAATTTAACATGACCATAAGGGTAGATGCGCATAAGAGAAATCGGGAGTGAACAAAATGAATAATGAAAATAAGGTAGGAGATGTTGTCACAGGTAAAGTTACTGGAATTCAACCATATGGAGCGTTTGTTAGTTTAGACGAAAATACACAAGGTCTCGTGCATATTTCTGAAATTACTTACGGCTATGTAAAAGAAGTCGGTGAATTTTTAACTGTAGGCCAAGAAGTAGAAGTGAAAATCTTAGAAGTGGACAGTGAATCTGGTAAAATCAGCTTGTCAATACGTGAACTACAAGAAAAACCTACCATTTCTAAAAAAGATGATAAACCAAGGAAATCTTTACAAGCGCGTGTTGATGAACATGATGAAGAAGGATTTAACACATTAAAAGAAAAGCTTGCAGAATGGATTAATCAGTCTGTTCAATAAATGAAAAGGTGACTCCTAAATGTTGTGAATTCACAGCTTTAAGAGTCACCTTTTTAATTATTCAAACTTATAGTTTCATTTTTCTGCGACGGTATTGTAAGTTTTGGCGGCTCATTCCTAATGCTTCTGCAGCTTTTGTTACATTGCCATCATATTTATCTAAAGCTTTTTGTAAATAATATCTTTCCGCTTCACGCAAATATTCTTCCAAAGGCAACAAATCTTTTTCAGCAGTGAATACAAAATCCTCTGCTTTTTTTGAGGATTCATTGAAATCCTGTACTTTCAACTTAAAGTGAAGTGGAAGCATATCAAACTTAAGCACCTGCTCAGTAGTAATCATCGAGCTGATTTCATCTAAAAGAAGTTCAAGCTCTTTTAAATTTCCTGGCCATTCATACGTTAAAAATGCTTGAATGACATCATCTTCAATTTTATTGATAGTCGAGCCATACAGATTAAGATATCGATTAAAATAATCATTCATAAAAGGTAAAATATCCTCTGTTCGCTGACGGAGCGGTGGAATTGTAATAGTCACGGTTGCAAAATAGTAATACAATTCCTTGTTTAATTTATCCTTTGCTATTAAATCTACTGGATCTTCACCAATGCTTGCGATGAATAAATTATTTCCGTCTTTATTTGAATTTAAAATATCTAAAAGCTGTTTTTGCAATTCGAGGGATAATAAATCGATTCTTTCACAAAATATTGTACAGTTTGAGATATGTTCAAGTTCTTTTTTAAATTTATTAATTAAGTGAATATCTGAACTATGGCAAAAAAGGGAAACAAATTGATTATTAGCTGGAGAGAGCTGATTGTGAATTCCTTCTGCTATTAAATCTTTGCCAGTACCAGCTTCTCCGATTAACAATACAGGCATTCGAACATGGGCTGCTTTTATAGAACGCTCCAATACTGCTTGCATGGCAGGAGAAACAGCTGTAATGGTAGAAAGGGTGATTTGTTCGTTGTACCTTTTTAATGGTTGATAAATTAATCGTTCAAGTGCAGTGATATCTCTAGAAAATTCAACTGCTCCGATAAGTTCATTATCATCCAAAACAGGGTATGTATCATTTATAGTCGTTATTTCTTGCCCATTACGATTCCAGTATGTTTGTTTAACGCGTAATACAGGTTTTCCACTATGGAGGACTTTTAATAACGTACTTTCATGCTGTTCAAATTGAAAAAGTTCCAAAATGGAACGGTCTTCAACGTCTACAGAATTTAAGCCCTCGATTTCTTTCATTTTTTCATTATAAATGACTGTTTTTCCTGTTGTATCAACTGCGTGGATGCCGATAGCTACTTGTTCGGCAGCAAATTTATAAAAAGGAAAAAGCTTTTCATTTTTCTCACTCACACGGCTCACCTCAAAAAAATTTTAACATTTTAGAATTTAACACTTGAAAAACGCAACAATCTTTTGCATTATTATATATGTAAACGGATTAAAAGAGCAAATAATTTTTGCACTAAAATAATTTGCACTAAATTTAAAGGAGGATTTTTCCATGATAGATTATAAACACGAAGCATTTACAGACTTCTCTAAAGAAGAAAACAAAAAAGCGATTAAAGAAGGCTATAAAGTAGTTGAAGGTTACCTTGGAAATGAGTTCCCATTGATCGTTGGTGGGGAAAGAATTACAACAGAAGGTAAAATCACTTCTTATAACCCAGCAAATAAAGAGCAAGTAGTAGGTGTTGTTTCTAAAGCAACTCAAGAAATAGCAGCTAAAGCAATGCAAATTGCAGATGAAGCATTTAATACTTGGAAAAAAGTAAAACCTGAAGTACGTGCAGATGTACTTTTCAAAGCAGCAGCTATTATTCGCCGTCGCAAATTCGAGTTTTCTGCTCTTTTATCTAAAGAAGCGGGTAAAACTTGGGTTGAGGCTGATGTAGAAGTAGCAGAAGGAATTGACTTCTTAGAATATTATGGCCGTGAAATGCTACGTTTAAAAGATGGAGCACCAGTAGAAAGCCGTCCAGGCGAATATAACCGTTATGACTACATTCCATTAGGTGTAGCAGTAGTTATTTCTCCATGGAACTTCCCATTTGCAATTATGGCAGGTACTACAGTTGCAGCGGTGGTAGCAGGTAACACAGTACTATTAAAACCAGCTTCAACAACTCCAGTTGTTTCTTACAAATTTGTTGAAGTATTAGAAGAAGCAGGTTTGCCTGCAGGTGTAGTAAACTTCATCCCTGGTTCTGGTGCGGAAATCGGTGACTTCTTAGTTGAGCACCCACGTACTCGTTTAATCAGCTTCACAGGTTCTCGTGATGTTGGTCTAGGAATCGTTGAAAAATCATCAAAATTGGCTCCAGGTCAAATCTGGATCAAACGTTCTATCCTTGAAATGGGTGGTAAAGATACAATCGTTGTAGATAAAGAAGCTGACTTAGAATTAGCTGCTCAATCTATCGTGAAATCTGCTTTTGGATTTAGTGGTCAAAAATGTTCTGCTTGTTCACGTGCAGTAATCGTAGAAGATGTATACGATCAAGTAGTAAGCCGTGTAGAAGAATTAACAAACAACTTAACTGTTGGTGTTCCTGATAATGATGAGCACTTTGTTGGTCCAGTTATCGATGGAGGTTCATTCAAGAAAATTATGAGCTACATCGAAATTGGTAAAGGCGAAGGACGTTTAGTTACAGGTGGTACTGGTGACGATTCAAAAGGATTCTTCATCCAACCAACAGTAATAGCTGACCTATCTCCAACAGCTCGTATTATGCAAGAAGAAATCTTTGGACCAGTTGTAGGTCTTACAAAAGCAAAAGATTTCGACGAAGCAATCGAAATTGCTAACAACACTGAATATGGTTTAACAGGTGCTGTTATTACAAATAACCGTATGAACTTAGAAAAAGCTCGCGAAGATTTCCACGTTGGTAACCTTTACTTCAACCGTGGATGTACAGGTGCGATTGTTGGATACCAACCATTCGGTGGATTCAATATGTCAGGAACAGATTCAAAAGCAGGTGGTCCTGACTATATCGGACTTCATATGCAAGCAAAAACAACTTCTGAAATGCTTTAATTTTTACGGGTAGACTCACCTTAATGTGAGTCTACCTACTATTTGAAGAGAAGGAGAGTATCTAATGACAATTTCACATGAGATCATTGAACAAACAAATAAATTTGGTGCGAATAATTATAATCCACTTCCAATCGTTGTATCGGAAGCGGAAGGTGTTTGGGTAAAGGATCCAGAGGGTAATAAATTTATGGATATGCTTTCTGCTTATTCTGCAGTAAACCAAGGCCATCGTCATCCAAAAATTATTCAAGCTTTAAAAGATCAAGCTGACCGTGTTACTTTAACTTCTCGTGCATTCCATAATGATCAATTAGGACCATGGTATGAAAAAGTAAGTCAATTAACAGGTAAAGATATGGTATTACCAATGAATACTGGTGCTGAAGCTGTTGAAACAGCATTCAAGGCTGCACGTAGATGGGCTTACGATGTAAAAGGTGTAGAAACGGATAAAGCAGAAGTGATTGCATGTAATGGTAACTTCCATGGTCGTACAATGGGAGCTGTTTCTTTATCATCAGACCCTGAATACAAACGTGGATTTGGACCAATGCTTCCAGGTATCAAATTAATACCTTACGGTGATTTAGAAGCACTTAAAGCTGCAATTACACCAAATACTGCTGCATTCTTAATCGAACCAATTCAAGGTGAAGCTGGAATCATTATTCCTCCAGTAGGATTTATGAAAGCTGCACGTGAATTATGTCGCGAAAACAATGTATTATTTATTGCAGACGAAATTCAAGCAGGTCTTTGCCGTACTGGTAAGATGTTTGCTTGTGAGTGGGAAGACGTTGAGCCAGATATGTACATCCTAGGTAAAGCATTAGGAGGCGGGGTATTCCCAATTTCATGTATCGTTGCTAATAGTGATGTACTAAGCGTATTTAACCCAGGTTCACATGGTTCGACTTTTGGTGGTAACCCAATGGCATGTGCTGTTTCTCTTGCGGCTCTTGATGTATTAGTTGACGAAAAATTAGCTGATCGTTCACTTGAACTTGGAGAATATTTTGTTAATGCATTAAATGAAATTGATCATCCTTCTATTAAAGAAGTTCGCGGACGTGGATTATTTATTGGTATGGAGTTAACGGAAGAAGCTCGTCCATATTGTGAAGCTTTGAAAGAACTAGGATTATTATGTAAAGAAACACATGATACAGTAATTCGTTTTGCACCACCTCTAATTATTTCAAAAGAAGAGTTAGACTGGGCAATTGAAAGAATTAAAAAAGTATTTACAAAATAATAATTTATAGACAAATTTCTACAACTATATGTTACAATTGTTCCGAAGAAATCATTATGAATTAAAGAGGCGAAATATCAAATGGCTGATAATTTAAACCTGTTCACATCAACACAGGCTGTAATTCACGAAGCTTTGCAAAAATTAGGGTATGACGAAGCAATGTATGAACTACTTAAAGAACCACTTAGAATGTTGGAAGTACGTATCCCAGTTAAAATGGATGACAATACAGTAAAAGTTTTCACTGGATACCGTGCGCAACATAATGATGCTGTAGGTCCTACTAAAGGTGGAGTTCGATTCCATCCTGGTGTAACTCCTGACGAGATGAAAGCTCTTTCTATGTGGATGACTTTGAAAGCTGGAATTGTTGATCTTCCTTATGGCGGCGGTAAAGGTGGAGTTGTATGTGACCCACGTGAAATGTCTATGGGAGAAATTGAACGTTTAAGCCGTGGATATGTTAGAGCTGTTGGCCAAATCGTTGGACCAACAAAAGATATCCCAGCGCCAGACGTTTTTACAAATGCTCAAATTATGGCTTGGATGATGGATGAATATAGTCGTATGGACCAATTCAACTCTCCAGGATTTATTACTGGTAAACCACTTGTACTTGGTGGCTCACAAGGTCGTGACCGTGCTACAGCACAAGGTGTAACAATCATTATTAACGAAGCTGCTAAAAAACGTGGTATTGATATGACTGGTGCACGCGTGGTAATTCAAGGTTTCGGTAACGCTGGAAGCTTCCTAGCAAAATTCTTACATGATCAAGGTGCAAAAGTTATCGGTATTTCAGATGCTTATGGTGCATTACATGATCCAAACGGTTTAGATATCGATTATTTATTGGATCGTCGCGATAGTTTTGGAACAGTAACTACTTTATTTGAAAATACACTTTCTAACCAAGAATTATTAGAATTGGATTGTGATATTTTAGTTCCTGCTGCAATCGAAAACCAAATTACAAATGAAAATGCTCATAATATTAAAGCTAAAATCGTAGTAGAAGCTGCTAATGGTCCAACAACTACAGAAGCTACTAAAATACTTTACGATAGAGGAGTATTACTAGTACCAGACGTTTTAGCAAGTGCTGGTGGAGTAACTGTTTCTTACTTTGAATGGGTTCAAAATAACCAAGGTTATTATTGGACTGAGGATGAAGTAAACGATAAACTAGTTGCTAAAATGGTAGACGCTTTTGAAAATATTTACGAAGTAGCTACTACTCGTAATATTGATATGCGTTTAGCTGCTTACATGGTTGGTGTACGCAAAACTGCTGAAGCATCACGTTTCCGTGGTTGGGTATAAACACTTCTTATAATAAGTTGAACCGCTTGTAAATTACAGGCGGTTTTTTTATGATTAAAAAAGATACAAAGAAGGAGGATTTTTGGATGAATGCGTTTTCTTTTTATAATCCTGTAAAATTAATTTTTGGAAAAGGACAAATTAGTAAATTAAAGGACGAGTTATCCTTCTATGGAAAGAAAGTTCTTATCGTATATGGTGGGGGCAGTATCAAGAAAAATGGATTGTATGATCAAGTAATCTCTATTTTAAATGAAGCTAATATGGAAGTATTTGAATTAGCTGGAGTGGAGCCTAATCCTAGATTGACCACTGCTATAAAAGGAGCAGAACTGTGTAAGAAAGAAGGAATTGAAGTAATACTAGCAGTTGGTGGAGGCTCCGTTATTGATTGTACTAAACTTATTGCTGCTGCTGCGAAATATGAAGGGAATCCATGGGATTTTGTTACTAAAAAAGCATTTCCAAAAGAAGCGTTACCTTTTGGAACAATCTTAACATTAGCAGCTACAGGTTCAGAGATGAATGCTGGTTCTGTTATTACTAATGAAGAAACGCAAGAAAAATACGGCTGGGGTCACCCGCTTGTCTATCCTAAATTCTCCATCTTAGACCCAGTAAATACATATACAGTGCCATTAGATCAAACTGTATATGGAATTGTTGACATGATGTCGCATATGTTCGAACAATATTATAATAATGCTACTAATACTCCTGTGCAAGATGAGATGATCGAAGGGGTGCTCCGCTCGGTAATAGAGGCTGCCCCGAAACTTATACAGGATTTAGAAAATTATGAACTTCGTGAGACTATTTTATTTGCAGGAACGTTGGGATTGAATGGCTTCTTACAAATGGGTTATGCAGGTGACTGGGCAAGTCATAATATCGAACACGCAGTATCTGCCGTATACGATATTCCGCATGCTGGTGGTTTGGCAATCATCTTCCCAAGATGGATGCGCCATAATGTTCCTGTTAACCCAGAGAGATTTGCAAAATTAGCAACTAGAGTATTTCATGTAAATCCTGAGGGCAAATCCACGGAACAAATTGCACATGAAGGAATTGATCGATTGGCTGAATTTTGGGCTTCTTTGAATGCACCGACAAATTTAGCATATTATAATATTGACGATTCAAAAATTGACTTAATGGTTGATAAGGCAATGGCTAACGGAGAGTACGGCAATTTTAAAAGGCTGAATGCAGAAGATACTAAAGCCATACTTACTGCTTGTCTATAAAAGAAAAACACATGACTTGAGCTTTTGCTCAGTCATGTGTTTTTAATACGGTGTGTGGATCTTTATGATGCGTCCATTTTCTTATTCCGTCATCTTCATCAAAGGCAATTGTAACATCCGTTACACTTTGTTGATTTAAGATTAGCTCTTTCAATACATCATGAATATCATCTACTTGTGAAAATGAAAGAGTAGGATCAATTTCAACTACTAAGTCTACGTGTAAGAATTCTCCTTCTTTTATTACTTCTAATTCCTTTATGTCTTTTACATCTTTGTTCTCAGAAACGATATGTGCAATATGGACAAGCATTTGTTCATCTGTTTCTCCCAAAGCACCTCTTGCGTTATCAAGGAATACTTTACCGACAACATAAAACATCATAAGCCCGATGATTATAGATGCGATGCCTTCAGCTTGTAAGAAACCAGTAAAGTAGGATATTAAAACTGCTACAAATGCAAGAATACCACCAGTAGTAGCGACTAAATCTTCCATGAATACAAGCTTCGTTGCTGGCTTAGCACGTTTTAGGTGAATAAAACTTGAAGTAAGTGGCGCTAAAAATCCACCTTTTTCTCCAACTTCATGTAGGATCTCTTTTCCGGCTTTATAAAGGACAAAAAGTTCTAAGAGTATACTAAAACCTAGTACAGCAAGACTTATTGCTACACCAGTAGAAGCCGCGGGGTGTTGTACATGATGCCAACCTTCTTTAATGGTTTCGTATGAAAGAATACCAACAATAATAACTGCTCCGAGACACACTAAGTTAATTAAACGGCCAAAACCATTTGGAAATCGAGGTGTAGGAGCTTTTTTAGATAATGCTGAACCAAAAAACACAAAATATTGATTAGCTGCATCTCCTATTGAATGCATCATTTCAGCGAACATGGCGACATTTCCTGTAAAAAAGAATGCAACACCTTTTACAATTGCAATAATTGTATTAACAATTGCTGCGAGAAAGGAGGATTTATTTCCACCTTTTAGTAGTTTAAAAAATTCTGTCATATAATTACTCCTTTTATTAGATAGATTCAACTTCTATACGTTCTATAAAGTCTTCTTGTTTCATGATGTAATAAAATTCTACTGTATTTTTTTTAGTGAGTATAGACAGACGCGTTTCAATCTCATGCTTTATCACATTATTCTCTAATATGATATCTTTAATACGAATGCTTTCTATATATACCCCATTCTCTTTTAAATATTGATAAACCTTTTCTATATCTTCTTTATTGGGTACTAGTACCTTCAAAGATAATTCTCTCGATCGTAACCTTTTAGGTCCGATTTTAGTAAGTACGGGAGGAATCAGTTCTATTCCTATTAATACTATACAAACTGATAAAGCCGCTTCTATATAAAAACCTGCGCCAACTGCAATTCCAATTCCTCCAGCTCCCCATATCATTGCAGCAGTAGTGAGTCCAGTAATACTATCGTTTCCTTTTCTTAAAATAACACCTGCACCTAAAAAACCGATACCACTTACAATTTGTGCTGCAAGACGTAGTGGATCCATTGTGATATTTATTCCATCTCGAGGATTTGCGGTATAAGCAGATTCAATCGAGATGTAAGTTAAGAGACAACTAAATGTAGCAATAACTATACTAGTTTTTAATCCAATCGGTTTTTTCTTTAATTCCCTTTCTATACCTATTATTAAACTTAATAATGCTGCCAAACATAATTTTAATATGATTTCCGTGTCTATTAAATAATGCTGAAGAAAATCCATTTTTAATTCCCCCATCTATATATTCTGTATATAATGATATGTAGAGTTTTCTATTTTAGATATACAATACCTTATTCTTATCTCATTAAACGTAATTTGCTATGAACAAGTAGTGTTAAATAAGGCTCTAACAATAGATAAGAGATTAAATGATAAGAAATTAAAACTTTTTTTATAAAAAGGGTTGATTTTTGTTTGTTGAATAGATATACTAATACTTGTCCTTCGGAACGACAGTTAAACAATTTAAATTATTTTTAAAAAGTTGTTGACTTCGTAACTGAAAGAAGATATACTAATAAAGTCGCCTAAACGAGACGACAACATGAACATTGAAAACTGAACATGCAAAACGTTAAGACATATAGCTTGATAGACTAGCTT